>NZ_JARAMP010000008.1:0-179420 GCF_028802875.1 Seohaeicola sp. 4SK31
AGCCCTGACTCTATGAAACCCGTTGGCCAGCCTGCCCGAGGGCGTGAAATGGCTGCCCGCGATGCCGTGAAACGCGTGCCCGAGATCACGCGAAATCACTGCCCAAATTCCGCGAAATGCGCAAAGCGTCGTTCCAATGTTCGTCCGCACATCATCCTGCCGCCTCAGGCGGAGACGAGGATGATGAGGACATTTTGAAACTTTGGGACAAGTAAACGATGACAACCATGATTATGACCCCTGACCATCTGCTCGCAGCCGTGGATCGGGCAGCACGGAAGTATATCCCCACGAAACGCGATCAGGACTTTCGGCTTCAGCTGGACCGTTTGTTCGCCCGAGACGCGAGCGGCATCGCGATTGCCACGCCGCGGAAGGATGCCGGCACGGGGGATGCGAAAGGTCTGGCCGTCATCGAAGCGGCTGGAGGTGGAAAATCCTCGCTCATCGAGCAAGGGCTGTCCCGTCACCCGTTGCTGCAACCGAAACATGACGATCATCGCCCCTGGCTGAAGGTCCTCGCGCCCAGCCCCGCGACCACGAAGAGCCTCGGCATCGCGATCCTTTTGGCAAGCGGATACGAGGATGTCTCTCGGAGGAACTCCGAACAAGAAATCTGGCAGATGGTTCGGCACCGCCTGCAACTCCTGGGTGTTGTGTTCCTGTGGATCGACGAGGCACATGATCTCTTCGGTAGTGCCGCACCGGTCCAGGTCCAAGATACACAGAAAGCGCTGAAGAATATCATGCAGGGACGCGGCGCCGTAAGCGTCATCCTGAGTGGGATTGACACGCTCTGGGCACTCACGTCTTGCGACGAACAGGTGAACCGGCGCTACGCCAAGATGCCGCTTGCCTCGATTTCTGCGGTCGCAGACGAAAAGTTACTCTCGCAGATCGTGCGCGTCCTTTGCGCCGAGGTGGGGATGAGCGCGCCTGTAGGGGCCGACCTGCTCGGCCGCTTGGTGCATGCAAGCCGTGGCCGCTTCGGACGCTTCATCGAGAACATTCTGGCGGCCCTCGAGGTTGCCGCTCAGGATTGCGCGAGTGACCTTGAGATGCGCCACTTCGCAACGGCGTGGGCGCGTCAGGAGGGCTGCGTGATGGGCGGAAACGTCTTTCTCGCGAAAAACTGGGCGCAGATTGATCTCGGTCAGAATAAAGTTGCCAGCCAGAAGGGGGGGCGCTGAGATGCTGGTTCCTTTCCTCCCGTTTTGCACCGATGAAACCCCGATTTCGTATGCGTGCCGCATGAGCCGTTTCCACACCGGGCGTGCACTGACGGACATCGTCGCAGATCTCGGCATCAAGCCTCTTGATCTGGCTTCGAACAAACCGGTTGCACTGGCTCGCCTTTCCGAGATTTCCGGTGTTCCCGAGAAAACTCTTCGCCGGAGTGTTGCCGTTCCGCTGGGTGATCGCGCCTATGATTTTCGCGGTGAGATTGTCACTGCCGAGTTTCTTTCCAGTCCGAAGATCGTCTACTGCCCGGCCTGCCTGCATGATGATGACAGAGCAGGGGCTCGCCGTTCGCGCTGGCACTGGAGCCTGGCTGTGGTGCGCACCTGTCCCGTGCACAACATTGCCCTCAAGCACAGGACCAAGGCAGCCTGGAACGACCATCTTCGCTCTTTGGATCACATTGTCTCGGCGAAGGGGGAAGCGCTGAAACACCTCGCAACGGTGTCGGCATGCCGTGCGCCGTCGCCGCTTCAAGATTACGCTCTGGGTCGGTTGGAAGGGGATCAGGGCCCTCAGTGGTTGGATGCGCAGAGCTTGGATCAGGCAGTCCGGGCTACGGAGCTGTTGGGCGTCCTGCTTGAGTTCGGACCGTCGCAACTTCTGCCTAAGCTGTCTCAGGACGACTGGGACCAAGCTGGTCGCGTCGGCTATGCCTACACTGCACGAGGCGAGGCGGGTATCATTGAGGCGTTGCAGCTTCAGTTTGACAAGTTGACGGACGCGAAAGGATCGCCGGGGACTCGCGCGACCTTCGGGTGCTTCTATAACGCACTGGCGCACTCGAAATCCTTGAAGGACCCAGGTGACATCGCGCGCATCACGCGGGAGTTCATCTTTTCCAACATGGCGATGCCTGCTGGCACGAAAGTCCTTGGTCAGGTCCTGCCGGAGCGCCGTCTGCACACCGTGGCGTCACTGGCGAATGAGTCCGGTCACGACACACGGCGCCTCTACAATGTTCTCGTCGGGGAAGGCATCATTCCCGATCGGGCGGCGTCGCATTTTGCCATCCCGGTTAGCGTCGGGCGGGAGGTGGCCGCTCGCGTGAGCCGGATCGTTAAGATGAAAGATCTGACCAAAGCCATGGGATGCACCCGGCCTTTGGTAGAGCAATTCTGCGATGAAAGGCTGTTGACCCCGGTGTATTATGGATCTCCTGGCATCCACGGTAAGCTCCAGAAAGGCGTCGATGGGAAAGATGTCGATGCTCTTGTTGCTTCTCTTGAAGCGAACTCGACATGCAAAGAAGACGCAGAGGGTCTGGTGACAGTTTCGAAAGCGGCCGAAAAAGCCAAGATCCCCGCTGTGTGCGTCGTGCAGCTCATCTGTGCCAAAATGCTTTCGAACGTTGTGCGCCTCGACGGTCTTCCCGGCATCGAAGGACTGCGGGTTAGCTCAGAGGAGGTCAAAGCTGTCTCCAGCGCGCGGCTCGTCGGAATGACAGCATCCGCTGCTTTCTCCGCCGCGAACCTCAATGTCGATACCGGGTGGGCAGTTGTGGGTCATCATCGGGAGGAGGTGTCGCTTGCTCTCGTCGAAATCACCGGCGTCAGCACTGACGTCACGATAACGCGCTTCCTTCCCGAAAGCGTCGCAGCTTTCGCAGAACGTTTTGCGACGATTGCACGCGTCGCTCAAATGCGCGGTGTCGGGATCAAAGAACTGAAGGCCTCGCTGAAGGAGGTCAGGGTGAAGCCTGTTCTCACATGGAACCAGGTCGGGGCTGATATCTACCGGCTTTCGGACGTCGAGAAGGCCCTGCCGAGCTGACGCTTAACTTTAAGCTGCGCAGATTCAACGAAAAGACAAGGCCGCCCCGAGGGGCGGCTTTTTCTGTTTCAGACGCCAAGATCTCTATCCGAGGCGGGTGCTGCGCGAAAACGACGAGTGGACAAGTAATGCTTTCATAGTGGACAAATGGCTGAGCGAGCGTTGAGATCACTTGTTATAAATCAATGGGTTAGGTGGGTCTCGCCGAGCGTCGATGGACTTTAAGTGCTTGCAGTTTCAAGAGGCAATCGCTGATCGACTCGAAGGGAGTATCTGAGCGCCCGTAGAGAGCGCTTTCCCGGACAGACAGTGGCTACTCGGCTCTTGTCAGGTCGACTTGCTGCAATCCACTTTTCAGAGTCTCACGCCGGGCAATCGGGTTGCCCGTGACGTCCACGCGGTCATCAGTGCTTCGACCTCTGCGGGTTACCTCTGGATCACAGTTTGGAGTCAACCTGATGCGCCATGCCTTCTGGATATGGCGGCACGTCACTTGTGCCGGGTAACGGTCACAGTCGCGTCAATCCGCCGAAGGTGCTGCGGGGGATGCGGTGGGCGGGATTGAGGTCGCCGCATGGATGTCCGAACAGAACGTCCAGGCACCCTGCTGCAACAGTCACGCGGCGCGCTGTTTGTCCATCGGTCGATCACCGCGCGCTGCGGCACGGCAAAAAGCCAGCATCGCCACAAAGGCGATGGCAAGGTATACGATCAATGCGACAAATCCTGCGCTCATTCTTCTGTCCTTCTTGATCATCCGGCGCTGTCCCGTGCCGTTATGGTCTGGGAACATTTCAATCCGGGAATCAGAGCAAAAATGAGGCAAGATCTCGTAAATGGCGGTATCTTAAGAGAGATGAGCCGTCCTTAGGTTGTGTGTGTCCAAGGCGCAACGGTCAGTCAGGTACAGTTCGCACTATACAACTGCACCGGGCTGTTGTTTGCATGGGTCTCATGAACATCATGCTGGTCGAGGATAATCACGATCTGGGTGAGGCGATCGAGCGTCGCCTGCGTGCGGCCGGTCATCTGGTCACATGGAATACCGATGGTCAGGGCGTTCTGGACGAGGTCTTGCTGGACGAGCCCGACGCGATCATTCTTGATCTGACCCTGCCGGAAGCGGACGGGTTGACCATCCTGAGGCAACTCAGACGCAACCGACGCGATCTGCCGGTGCTGGTCATCACCGCCAAGGCAGAAATCGACGACAAGGTCAGCCTTCTGGATCAGGGGGCGGACGATTACCTGGTCAAACCCTTCGACATGCGAGAGCTTGAGGCGCGGTTGCGCGCCCTGACGCGGCGTCCAGCCGGGCATGTGGCCTCTCGGCTGGAACTGGGGCTGCTGGAACTGGAACCTGCGGGCAAGGTTCTCTGGTTGGAAGGGCGTCTGGTCGATCTGGGCCTGCGCGAGTTTCGCCTGCTGGAAACCCAGATGGGGATGGCCGGGCGGGTGGTCACGCGCGAGCGTCTGATGTCGCGGCTTTTCGATCTGGAGGATGGCGGGTCCGAAAACGCACTGGAACTGCTGGTCTCGCGTGTGCGGCGCAAGATCGCCGGGGCCGGGGTCGACATCGTGACGGTGCGGGGGGTGGGTTATCTGGCGCGGGATGGCAGAACCGGGGAGAATGGCCGGGATGACCGGGTCTAGGTCTTCGTCACTGTCGTTGCGCCGCCGTATTCTGGTGCTGGCGGCGGTCATGCTGCTGATGGCAGCGGCGCTGCTGATCACATTCATCCGCGACTATGCCTTTCAGGCGGCGGATCGCGCCTTTGACCGGCTTCTGTCAGCCTCGGCCCTTTCCATCGCGGGGGCGGTGCAGGTCGAAGATGGGGCGGTGGCATTGGAACTGCCGGTGGCGGCCTTTGCCATGGTTTCGGGGCAGGAACGGGTTTTCTACAGCGTGCTAGGCCCGGACGGCGCGCATGTGACAGGTTATTCCGATCTTGCGCGCGACGCGCCTCTGGCCGCCTCGACCGTGCCGCAATTCGCCGACACCGCCCATAACGGTGAGGACGTGCGGTTGGTGACCGTCGGCCGCCTGATCTCGACCGCCGAGGAAACCGGCTGGGTCACCGTGCGCGTGGCCGAAACGCGGGGCGCCCGGACGACGCTTGCGACCGAGATCCAGCGCAATGCGCTTGTGCCGGTGGCGGTGCTGACCCTTCTGGCCCTTGGCATGGTCTGGGTCGTGATCGGACGGGCCTTCGCGCCGCTGGCCACGATAGACCGTGCCTTGCGGCAGCGCCGCCCCGATGATCTGTCGCCACTGGATGTGCCGGTTCCCATCGAGGTGCAGCGTCTGGTCGAGGGGTTGAATGGCTTCATGGCCCGGTTGGGCGTGTCCATGGGTCGCATGGGCGAACTGGTGGCCGAGGCCGCGCATCAGGTGCGTAACCCGCTGGCGGCGCTCAGGGCACAATCTGACATGGCCTTGACCGAACCGGACGAGGCCCGTTTGCGCGCAAGGGTCGCGCGGATCAACACGCTGGCGGTGCAATCCAGCCATCTGGTGTCACAGCTCTTGATGGATGCCACGATCTCGCATCGGATGGATAAGAGCGAAACGCGTCCGCTTTCGGTGGCTGCGGTTGTCGAAGAGGTGGTCGGCCGGCTTGATCCTGATCTGGCACCACGGGTGTCTGTGACCTTCGCGGCGGGGGCCGAGACCGCCGTTGTGCAGGGTGACAGGATCGCCCTGCGCGAAGCGTTGGCCAACGTGATCGGCAATGCGCTGATCTATTCCGACGGACCTGTCGAGATTGACCTTCGCCTGTCACAAGCTGGCCGGATCGTCCTTTCGGTGCTGGATCGTGGCCCCGGCATTCCCGACGCTGACAAGCCGCGCGTGATCCAGCGTTTCGTGCGGGGCACAACAGACGAGGACACGGTCGGCTCGGGGCTGGGTCTGGATATCGCAAGCCGGGTGGCGCAGACACATGGCGGCACCTTGACCCTGTCGGATCGGGTGGGGGGCGGTCTGCGCGTCGTGCTGGAACTTCCGATGCAAACCCATGCGGCAGCGGCACAAAAACGAAACCGCGCGGGCCGCACGATGGTGCTGCTGGGCACACTGCTGTTTATGCCTGACCTGTCAGTGGCCAATGAACCTCTCGTCTACCCGTCGCACCAGCCCGAAACGCGGCGGCTGCATATCGCGGGCACCACTGACACGCAGCTTTTCGCGGGTTTCATCACCGCCTTTCAGGCGCAGAACCCTTCAGTCGCCGTGACCTATGTCGAGACCGACAGTATCGCCCTTTACGAGGGGTTTCTGGCCGGCAATCTGCCCGTAGCTCCGGATCTGCTGATCAGTTCGGCCTCGGATCTGCAACTGAAACTGGCCAATGATGGCCATGCGCTGGCCCATACGTCGAACTGGAGTGACAGTCTGCCGCCCTGGGCCAGTTGGCGCGACGAGGTGATCGGCTTCACCTACGAACCCGCGGTCATCATCTACAGCCCTGCATGGCTTCCCCCCGGTACGCAGCCGCGCAGCCATCTGGAACTGGCCGAGATGCTGGAACGTGATCCGGACAGGTTCCGGGGGCGCATCGCCACCTATGACATCTCGCGCAGCGGTGTGGGCTATCTGCTCGCAGCGCAGGATCAGCAGATCTCATCGCAATTCTGGCGTCTTGCGGCGGCCTTCGGGCGGGTGGGGGCATGGCTAAGCGATTCCAGCCCTGCGATCCTTGATCGCGTGGCGGCGGGCGATCTGGCGCTGGGTTACAACGTGCTTGGCTCCTATGCCTTTGCAAGGCAGGCGGCAGGCGCGCCCATCGGGATCATCGTGCCGGATGACTATGTGCTGGTTCTGACCCGGACGATGGTGATCCCGCGCAAGGCGGCAAACGCCGATCTGGCACGCGCTTTTGTGGATTTCGCCCTGTCGCCTGCGGGGCAATCCGTCGCCGCAGGCCAGGCAGCCTTGGGTGCGGTGATGCCCGCGGCGCAGGGCTATTGGACGCAGGAACGGATCTCGGCCATGGGACGTGGCACCATTCAGCCCATCGCCCTTGGTCCGGTCCTGATGGTGGCACTCGACCCGCAACGCCGCAGCCGCTTTCTGGCGACATGGCGCGAAATTGTCTCGCCCGGTGCGCCCTGATCCGGCACCTGTGCCGCCAGATCTGCCCATGACAGGACCATGACAGGAAACACGGCTATTCTCGGTCCATGCTGGACATGGGAGGTGTCCGGTTCCTCTGCAGGCAGGGAGAAAGCCGCGCGTTTGGTGCTGCCCTTGGGCTCACGCCGCGCTTTGGCCCATCCCGTGACAGACTGAACCCCATCCTTCCCTGTCCACTTTCGGCCATCGCGCCGCACAGATTGTCACGGGAGGACATCATGAAGAAACTTGGTATCGCAGCACTCATCTCGGCCACGCTGCTGGCCCCCACGGCATTCGCCCAGATGTCGGAACTCAAGATCATGGCCCCGGCAGGCCCCGGCGGCGGTTGGGACCAGACCGCGCGCACCATCCAGTCCACGCTGCAAACCGAAGGGCTGGTGGCCAATATTCAGGTCGAGAACGTGGCAGGTGCGGGTGGCACCATCGGCCTGCAGCAATTCGTCAACCGCTCCAGCGGCGATCCCACGGCCACCATCGTGGGCGGCTATGTGATGGTGGGGGCTATCATCGCGAATGCCTCGCCCGTCGGTTTGTCCGACATCACGCCGCTGGCACGTCTGACCGGTGAATATGTGGTGGTTGTCGCCAACGCAGACAGCCCGATCAACACGGCCGAGGATCTGGCCAATGCCCTGCGCGAAGATGTCGGTGCAGTCACTTGGGCCGGTGGTTCCGCAGGCGGTGTCGATCACATCGCCGCCGGTCAGTTCGCCAAGGCGGCGGGTGTCGCTCCGGAGGAGATCAACTACATCCCCTACGCTGGTGGCGGCGAGGCATTGGCCGCGATCCTTGGCGGTCAGGTGAGCGTCGGTGTCTCTGGTTTCTCGGAGTTTTCAGCCCAGATCGAAGCGGGTGCCCTCAAGGTCATCGGCATCACCGCTCCCGAACGTCAGGACTATCTGGACGCGCCTACCTTCACTGAACAGGGATTTGATGTCGAAGTGCAGAACTGGCGCATGATCGCCGCAGCTCCGGGCATCACGGACGAGCAGAAGGCGACGCTTCTGGGCACCATCGAAACCATGGCCGCCTCGGACACATGGGCCGAGGCGCTGGCGA
This sequence comes from Seohaeicola sp. 4SK31, assembly GCF_028802875.1. Classification (NCBI taxonomy): domain Bacteria; kingdom Pseudomonadati; phylum Pseudomonadota; class Alphaproteobacteria; order Rhodobacterales; family Roseobacteraceae; genus Seohaeicola; species Seohaeicola sp. 4SK31. Next base: position 8,210 of record NZ_JARAMP010000008.1, read on the forward strand.
CCAAGGGCTGGGTCAACACGTTCCTCGCCGGCGACGATTTCGCCGCCTATCTGGAGCAGGAAATCGCGGCGACGGGCGAGATCCTGAAAGACCTCGGGATCGCAGAGTGATGCCCGCCGACAGACAAGAGACAGCCGGGGAAACCCGGCTGTCCGCCGATCAATCCGCGCCCGAGGTGCGGCTGCACGGCGAGGATGAGGTGGGTCAGGGCAGCGGTCTGCGTGACCTTGCCGGTCTGGGGATCGCGGCGGGTCTGTTCGCGCTGGCCCTCGTGATCTATGGCGACGCCTCAAGCTATCCGGTCCGCCGCTCTTACGCGCAATTCGGCCCCGAGATTTTCCCCTACATCATCGCCTTCGGCATCGTTGTTCTGGCGGGGTTCACAGCCGTGATCGCATGGCGTGGCGGGTTCGAAGCGCGGGCGCGTCTGAACTATTCCGGTCTGTTCTGGATCGTCGCGGCCATCGTCACCGAAATCATCATGCTGTTCGCAGGAACCGGCTTCATCGCCGCCTCGACAGTGCTGTTCGCCTTTTCCGCGCGTGCCTTTGGCCAGACCACCCATCTGCTGAACTTCGCCATCGGCGCGGTCATGTCCACCCTGCTGTTTCTGTTGTTCCGTTATGGTCTGGGCCTTGCCCTGCCGAACGGCCCGCTGGAGCGCAGCATCGACCTTCTTCTGCGGTAGGACATCATGGATACATTCGTTCTTCTTCTCGACGGTCTGGCTACGGCTGCTCAACCCATGAACCTGATGTTCGCGCTGCTTGGCGTGATGCTGGGCACCGCCGTGGGCGTGATGCCGGGGATCGGGCCTGCTTTGACAGTGGCACTGCTTCTGCCGGTCAGCCTGTCTTTCGGTGCCACCGGCTCGATGATCATGTTTGCAGGCATCTACTATGGCGGCATGTATGGCGGCGCGATCTCGTCGATCCTGCTCAACACACCGGGCGAGACGGCCTCGATCATGACGGCGGTTGAGGGCAACCGCATGGCCAAACGCGGCGCGGGTGGCAAGGCGCTGGGGGCGGCGGCCATCGGCTCGTTCTTCGGCGGCACCTTCGCCACCATGGGCCTTGCCCTGATCGCACCGCTGATGGTTGCGGTGGCCCTGTCTTTCGGGACGGCGGAGTATTTCGCGCTGATGGTGCTGTCCTTCATGACCGTTTCGGCGGCTTTCGGTGGATCGGTCACGCGCGGCCTGACGGCGCTTTTCATCGGCCTGACCATCGGTCTGGTCGGCACGGACAAGCTGACCGGGCAGGTGCGTCTGGCCTTCGGCGTGCCGGAAATGAGCGACAACATCTCGATCGCCATCGTCGCCGTGGGCCTGTTCGCGATTGGCGAGACGATGTTCCTTGCCTCGCAACATATCAACCACAAGACCAAGGCCGAAGCAGTCAAGGGCTCGGTCTGGCTGAACTGGACCGATCTGAAACGCTGCATCCGCCCCTATATCCGGGGCACCGGGCTGGGTTTCCTGTTCGGCCCTCTGCCTACGGGCGGTGCGGAAATCCCGACTTTCCTGTCCTACACCACCGAGAAACGGCTGGCCACGGGCGAGGGGCGGCGGGATTTCGACGAGGGGCGCGGCGCCATCGAGGGTGTGGCCGGGCCTGAGGCCGCCAACAACGCCTCGGCCGCAGGCACGCTGATTCCTCTGCTGACGCTGGGGCTGCCGACCTCGGCCACGGCGGCGATGATGTTGGCGGGGTTCCAGCAATACGGTCTACAACCGGGACCTTTGCTGTTCACCAACAATGCCGAACTGGTCTGGGGTCTGGTTGCCAGCCTGTTCATCGCCAACCTGATGCTGGTGGTGCTGAACGTGCCCTTCATCGGCATCTGGGTGAAGCTGCTGACCATTCCGCGCCCATGGCTTTATGCCGGGATCCTGACCTTTGCCACGCTGGGCATCGTCGGGGCACAGGGCTCGGCCTTTGCCTTGATCCTGCTTCTGGGTTTCGGTCTGGTCGGCTTTCTGATGCGCCGCTTCGGTTATCCGCTGGCGCCGGCATTGGTGGGAGCAATTCTCGGACCCTTGGCGGAGGAGCAACTGCGGCGGGGCCTGATGATCAATCGCGGTGACTGGAGTTTTCTTGTCACCTCCAAGATCGCGCTTGCGATCTATGCCATCGCGATCCTTGCGGTTTTCGGCCCGCGCATCTGGGCCTTCCTGCGCCATCGTGGAGCGGCGCGCACGAACCGCGCCTGATTTCGGTCAGTGAAACAGGCGGGCAGGGGGAAACCCTTGCCCGTCTTTCTGCGTCAGGTGATGGCTTCCAGCCGCTCCTTGGACAGGTCCCCCGGCACGATGGTGATGGGCACCGACAGTGTGCCTGCGCTGCGCGTCAACTGCGTGACCAGCGGTCCGGGGCCACCCTTGTCGGTTCCCGCCCCAAGCACCAGAACACCGATGTCATTATCCTCGCTGATCTGGGCCAGAATTTCGGTCACAGGTTCGCCCTCGCGTATCACAAGCTCGGGGTCCACCCCCTGCTTGTCCCGCATCCATTTGGCAAAGACCTCGAAATGGGCATGGATACGCTCCCGCGCCTCTTCGCGCATGATGTCGCCCACGCCGATCCAGTGGTTGAACTCCTCAGGCGGGATCACTGACAGGATCTCGACCCCGCCGCCGGTTCGCGCGGCCCGCATTGCGGCAAAGCGCATCGCGTTCAGACATTCGCGGCTGTCATCCAGCACGACCAGAAACTTGCGCATTCTGCATTCTCCCTTGGGCACAATCATGGCCCATGGCGCAGAGGCGCGCAACTGTTGGCGCGCCATCCTGACCTTGCATTTCGTCTTGCCTCAAATATCCCCGCACGGAGCGCAGGCAAGGCCGCCGCCGCCGGAACGCCGCAAGGTCACCCGGCCGTCGCCGCCCAGTCCCAGTAAAGCTGCCGCGCGCGCTGTGTGATCGGACCCACCGCATAGGTCGTGTCGTCAAAGGCCGTGACAGGTGTCACCTTGCTCATGTTGCCTGACAGAAAGACCTCGTCCGCAGTGTGGAAATCCTCGAATGTCAGCACCGCCTCACGCACGTCCACGCCATCAGCGCGCAGGTTGGCCATATGCCGCGCGCGAGTGATGCCCGCCAGAAAGGTGCCGTTGGGGATGGGGGTGAAAACCACGCCGTCCTTGACCATGAACACATTGGCCGTGGCGGTTTCGGCCACATTGCCCATGGCATCGGCCACCAGCGCATTGCCGAATCCCTTGGCCCGCGCCTCGGCCAGCATCCGCGCGTTATTGGGATAAAGACAGCCCGCCTTGGCATTGACCACTGCGCTTTCCAGCACGGGGCGGCGAAAGCGCGTGCGCGTCAAGGTGGTCGTCGCGCCCTCGGGCGGCATCGGGATCGCCTCAAGGCAGATCGCGAATCCGGTCCGGTCGGGCGAGGGGATGATCGCGGTTGGATCGCCGTCGATCCCCCAATACATCGGCCGGATGTAGACAGCGGCATCCTTGGGATAGGCGGCCAGTCCTTCGCGCACGATCCCGACCATCTCCTGCGTAGCTACCGTCGGTGTGATCATCAGCGCTTCGGCCGAACGGTTCACGCGGGCGCAATGCGCCTCAAGGTCAGGGGCCATGCCGCCCACATAGCGCGCGCCGTCAAACACGGTGCTGCCCAGCCATGCACCGTGATCCGCCGCGCGCATGATCGGGACATCGCCATCATGCCACTGTCCATTGAAATAGGTGCGGATGTCGGTGCCGGTCGCCATGGTCTGTCCTCTTGCCGTGAGCCTGCGACTTTACCAGCCCGCACCGAAGGGTAAAGCGCGGATCGCGGCCCGTCAGAAAAGAGGTTCCTCATAGACCAATGTGCCGTCGATCATCAGGCCCTTGATGGCGCCATTTCCCTTGCCGTCCAGAGCAAGGATCACGCCCATGCGGTCGGCCCGGTCCAGCGCCTCAAGCTCGAGGGCGCGGTCTTCGGGCGCAAAATAGCGGTCGAAAGGAAAGCTCAGGATCAACTGCTGGTCGATCTCATATTCGAAAACACCTTTTAGGACCGGCGTGGTGCTGTCGGGAGGCGCCGCGAACAGCCCCTGCGCCTGCCAGTAGCCATCCTCGCCTGCGGTCAGGGTGACATAGACGGGGGCACCGCTTGCAAGCGCGGGATCGACGGTCACGTCACCTTTGTCCAGGCGCGTGATCGCAAGGTTCAGGATGGCGTAATGCCCGCGGAACAAATCGCGCGGGTCGATGGCGCCTGTTTCCAGCACCACCTCGAACCCATCGCGCAACAGGGCGGCACGATCTGTCACCATCTTTCCCAGAGCGGCGGTTTGCAACAGGGCAACGGCAACGATCCCTGGGATCAGCCACCGGGCCGCCGGTCTGGACGGGGGAGCGACGCGCGTCATGATCCGGTCTTTCGTTTCGGATCCAGCCGCGTCGCCACCCAGGCTCCACCCAGCAGGATCACACCTGCGCCAAGATAGAAACCGCTAGTGCCGATCAGCGTGCCCACGGTCACGCCGTAGACCATCAGCAAGGCCAGAATAAAACCTCCCATGCCGATGACCCGAAGACTGCGTTGGTCCAGCCGCCAGCCCATGCGCGTCACCCAGATGAAGACGGCCAGAAGCAAGGCTTCGGGCAGAAGAGGCAAGGGGAACACCAGATGCATGCCAAGGATCAGCACGCCCGCGGCCACAGTCACCCACAGATCATAGAGCAATGCCCAGCGGCGGAACTGACCCAACATCGCCAGAGCCAGCGACGGGATCAGCAACAGGGTCGGGATGATCCAGCCGTGCGGGTCTGTCTCGGTCTCGAACGGGTCGCGAAAACCCGCCTCGGTCAGGCTGAGTGTCAGGTAGAATGTGACGATACCAAGCATCAGCACGGCATAGGCCAGAGCTGCGCCCTCGAACCCGCGCAGGAGTCGGGGGCCCGACAACGAGGCCAGCATCCCCGATATCGCCGTCAGGGCCAGACCGCCAAGGATCAATGCAGCCAGCACGGGTGACGCGACAGTGGTCAGCGCGCTGATCAGCCAGAAACACAGGGCCAGAACGGTCATGTGGGCCGCGATCCGGCTTTGGAGCCACAGCGCGAGCATGGCCCCGGCCCCCCACCAGCCCAGATAGGGCATGTTCAGGTCACTGTCCGGCCTAAACCCTTCAATCTGCATCCCGTGCCAGACTGCGAATAACCCGATGGCCAGCACAAGCACCATCCTGCCGCGTGTCAGCGCTGCGCCCAGCATGGTTCCCACAGCCCAGAGCCAGACCGCATCGGCGGCATTGCCTTGGATATGATAGATTTGGCTGACCAGCATGATGCCTGCGCCAAACATGCCGCAGGCCAGCAGCATCGACCCCTGGTGCCACCAATGCAGCCCGCGCAGCCCTGTCCAAAGGGCGGCACCCCAGGCTGTCCACAGCGCCAGCACCACCAGCATCAGCCGTGTCAGCCGGCTCATCTGGTCCCAGTTGGCCGCCACGAAGGTCATGGCGGCAAAGCAAAGGCAGACGACCCCGGCGGTGATCACAAAGGCGTTGAAGCTGAAGCTTTGCCCGCCGCGGTCCAGATCGGCGCGCAGACGCAGGGCGGTGTCCGTGTCCAGAAGCCCACGGTCGCGCCAATCCTCCAGCGCCTCGCCGATCACGGCATTCTTGCTTTTGATATGCATCGCGACCCTGTTCCTTGCGCCGCCATACCCGCGTCATGGATTGCCCGGCAGGCATCTCCTGACTTACCCTGCACCGGAACCGCTCACAGGGTAAAGTCAGGAAATCCGCACCGCACGACCGGCAGACCAAATGCAGGTTTGCCATGAAAAACCCGACCCGGAAGATCCGGGCCGGGCTGGCAGCTACTCAAATACAGTTGGTACACGTCTTCCCTGAAAGGCTGGAAATACAGCATTACTGGTCACCCTTAATGCACGAGGGCTGCGACGGGATGAACCGCATCCTCACCATCGACGTGGTAAATCCAGATTGACAGGGTCGGGTGTCATTTTCGTGACGCGGAGGGCGCAATTTCTGGGCCGGATCGGCACCAAAGGATCAGGACAGCAGGGCCCACCTCATGATCTTCTCATCAATCTCCCTGTGCGGCCCCCTCGGCCAGCAGGGCTGCCAGATCAAGCCGGCGATTGACCATCGACAACTCGCCTGAGGCATCGCGTGGCCAGTCCTGAGCTGCGCGGTCGCGATAGATCTCGATCCCGTTGCCGTCAGGATCGCGGAAATAGACCGCCTCCGACACGCCGTGATCAGCCGCGCCGTCCAGCTCGACACCTGCCGCCAGAACCTGCGCCAACGCTGCCCCGAGTGATGCCCGGTCGGGGTAGAGAAAGGCGGTGTGGTAAAGCCCGGTGTGGCCGTGTGGTGCCGGCTTGCCCCCGCGACTTTCCCATGTGTTCAGGCCGATATGGTGGTGATACCCTCCGGCAGACAGGAAAGCGGCCTGATCGCCATAGCGCTGTTGCAGTTCGAACCCCATGACATCGCGGTAAAACGCGATGGAACGTTCTAGGTCTGACACCTTCAGATGGACATGCCCGATGCGGGTTTCTGGATGGGCGGTATAGCTTGTCATGGCAGAGTCTCCTTCGTGCTGCCAATATGCGCTTTTCGGCAAGCTGCGTTAAGGCGGATGGCTGCACTGGTGCTGTGCAGCGGCGCAGATGACGCGCATCACAAGACATCGTGATTTGAGCATGTGTCCCGGATAGGGTTTTTGGGCCGAACAACGCGCCACAGGGCATTGGCGCAAAATGAATGTTGACAGACCGGGGTCGAGCAGACCCGAAGGAGGCAAGATGGCAGACAATTGGAGCAGGCGCACACTTCTGGCAGGGGGGGTGGCAAGCCTTCTGGCCGGACGGGCAGGCGCGGCGCAAGAGCCGCAGGAGCGTCCCGATAGTGCGGGTGTGCGCAACAACCTGTCCTCTTTCCGCATGGTGCGCTGGCAGGACCATTTCGACTCGCTGGAGAATGGCGTGATTCTGGCCGACACCCGCTCGCGCGCGGTGCATTTCTGGTCCGAGGATGAAAGCATCTACCGCCTCTATCCCAGTTCGGTTCCCGCAAGTGATGACCTGACCCGATTGGGATACACAAAGATTGTACGCACCCGCATTGGGCCGACATGGACGCCGACCCCTTCGATGCGCGAACGCGATCCCAGCCTGCCGGTGACGATTGCCGCGGGGCCGGAAAACCCGCTGGGGACCCATGCGCTTTACCTTAGCTGGCAGTATTACCTGATCCATGGCACCCATGACACGCGCAAGATCGGGCGCGCTTCGTCGGATGGATGCATCGGACTATACAACGATCACATCGAAGAACTTTTCGGCTTTGCAAAGGTTGGAACGCAGGTTCGCCTGATCTGATCGATCCGCCACCGGATCGACTGTCCCTCAGGTCTGATGGATATAGGTCCCCGGTGCATCACAAATCGGGGGATACCCTTTCTCGGTCGCCCCCATCCGGGGCGGTCGTGCCTTGTCACTGCTCTGCGCAGCCAACCAGCAGCCCCACTCCTCCCACCACGAGCCTGGCTGTGGGTCATGGCCGGCGATCCAGCTGTCCGGCCCAAGATAGCGCGCCCCGGCGCGGCGGTGGCTGATGCGGTAATGTCGTCCCTTGTGGCCGGGTTCGCTCAGAATGCCACCGTTATGGCCCCCCTTCGTCAGCACGAAGGTCAGGTCATTGTCGGTGAACAGTTGCGTCTTGTAGACCGAGCGCCACGGCGCGATGTGATCGGTTTCGGTCGCCACCACAAACATGGGCACCGCGATATCCTTGAGGGCGATCACCTTCCCCTCGACGGCAAAGCGTCCGGCCGTGATGCGGTTCTCAAGGAAAATGCCGCGCAGATATTCCGAATGCATCCGCGCGGGCATCCGCGTCGTGTCGCCGTTCCAGACGGTGATGTCCGAGGGCAAATCCTCGACCCCCAGAAAATACCGCCGTACGGCGCGGGTATAGATCAGGTCCTCGGACCGGATCGCGGCAAAGGTCCGCGCCATCTGGGGACGGTCCAGATAGCCCTGCTCCCACATCATGTCCTCAAGATATGCCACCTGGCTTTCGTCCAGAAACAGCAACAATTCGCCCGCTTCCACGAAATCGACCTGTGCCGCCATCAGCGTGACCGAGGCAAGGCGATCATCCCCGTCCCGCGCCATGGTCGCTGCCGCGATGGCCAGCATCGTGCCGCCCAGGCAGTAGCCGTTGGCATGGATTTTCTGCTCTGGCACGATGGCGTTGATCGCCTCAAGCGCGGCCATGACACCACGCTTTCGGTAATCCTCCAAAGACAGATCGGCCTGATCGGCGGTCGGATTGCACCATGAGATGCAAAAGACGGTATGTCCCTGACCGACCAGCCAGTTGATCAGCGAATTGTCCGGTGACAGATCAAGGATGTAATATTTCATGATCCAGGCCGGCACGATCAACACCGGCTCGGGGTGCACGGTTTCGGTCTGCGGGCTATACTGGATCAGCTCCATGATGTCGTTGCGATAGACGACCTTGCCAGGGGTGCAGGCAAGATGCTCGCCCAAAGCAAAGGCCGCGGGGATCTCGCGGCGGCTTTGCGTCAGTGTCTGCACCGCGTCCGTCGCGAAATGCGCTGCCCCCTCGGCCAGATTGCGGCCGCTGGTCTCAAGCGTCTTGGCAATGATCTCGGGGTTCATGCCCGGAAAGTTCGAGGGCGAGACGGTATCCAGCAATTGCCGCATCATGAAACCGGTGCGTTCCGCGCTTTTGTGGCGAAGCCCGCGCAGATCGTCGGTCGCATGGTCCCACCAGTCCTGCATTGCCAGAAAACCCTGTTGCCACAGGCTAAAGGGAGGTTTGGCCCAATCGGAATGGGTCCAGCGCGTATCATGAGCCTTGGGTGTGAAAGGCGCAGGCTCGATCTTGCCGCTCGTGGCATTTAGGGCGTGGCTCATCAGCTTGAGGCCACTTTGTTGCGCGCGCTCGATCAATTCCAACTGTCGGCCCGGTGCACGCGCCATGTGCAGCCACCAGTCCGTCCATGCGTCTGCGACGGCATGGGGCGAAACACCCCCCGTCACACGCGCCATCGCTGCCATCACGCTGCGGTCAAGGTTCTGATGCGGGTGAACGGGTTTGGTCCTCCCCTTCGTGACGGGATTGGACACGGGTATGACGGCAGGCAAGCTTTCGACGGAGGGTTGCCATGCGGTTCGCGCGGATTTTCCTGCTTCTCTCGCCATGATCTTCCCCTTTGTTGAGGGGCATAGCCTATCAGATCACGCGCCGCTCTGGATTGACCTGCATCATGTGGCGCGCTCTATCGGCTGCTCGGCGCTTGTGCCAGTCGCCGGATCAGGCGCAGAAGGCCGGTGCTCAGCGCCGATTGCAGCAGTCCCAACAGCGCCGCCAGTGCGCCGATCAGGCCCGTAGCCACCAGCCAGACCTCGTCCGCGACACGCATCGTCAGCCGCATCAGACGGCTTTTCCCAAGCACTTCGATGGTGCCGACCATGCGCGGCCCCAGCGCATCCGAGGCGCGGGCCATCCGCGACAGATCAGCAGGGTCATCCACATACCTCATCAGATGGAGCGCACCGAGGATCGACGTCCTGCTGACCAGATGCCCCGCATCTTCGGCAATGATGACGGCGGGGCGCATGATCTCCGGGCGATAGAGGCGCGGCAGATCGTCCAAGCTGCGCACGCGTGCAATCCCGTTCCACTCCACCCCCTCGCGGAAGGCGCGGACCAGTGGACGGGTCACGGCGTCGGGCAGGCGGTTGATGGATTTCGCCAGTTTTCCCAGACCCGCGCCCGCCTTGATTGCAAGACTGCTTCCGCCTGTCCAGACCGCCAGCGCCACAGCTGTCAAGCCGATGGCGGACAGGATCACATCCACCTCGTCTACGTCCCGGCCGGCCAGATAGGCAAGCCCGCCCCGGATCACCCCGGCGAGATCGCCCAAAGGAGACAGATCAACCGGGGCACGGCACATCAGGATGGTCGACAACTCACATGTCCGGGCATCCCAGGCGCACCGCGCGCACTCCCCCGCGCTCTGCCAGAAGCCGTTGTCCTGCTCCCACGCCGCGGCGCGCTTGTGCCGCAGGTCGACGGGCAGGGACAAGGCACGCTCTGCTGCCAATGACTCGACCGCCTCGATGGCAAACCAGTTGCGCGGCTCCTCGGTCAGCAGGCTGGTCAGCCGGGTCGTGATGGTATCAGGCGTGGCATGGACCAACAGAGCCCGCTCGGTCGCGGCCTCAATCCCGGCGGTGCTGCGCTCGACAAAAGCGGCGCCCGCCGGCGCGCGGGCCAGTGTCGCAAGGTTGACCCCCGCCAGCACCAGTGACGCGATCATCAGGCTGGTCAGCACAAGTCGCGCCAGCCAGCGGATCGCCCCTTGGGTCATCAGCTTCGGATCATCCCCACGATGTCATAGGTCCGTTGCAGGATCGGACTTGCAATCTCACGCGCGCGCCGTGCGCCGTCGCCAAGGATGCGGTCAATCTCGTCAGGCTCCTGCATCAGCCGCGCCATTTCGGTCGAGATGGGCGAAAGCTTCGCTACCGCCAGATCGGCCAGCATCGGCTTGAACTCGGAAAACTGCTTGCCGCCCACATCGCGCAGCACCGCATCCACCGTACTGTCGGACAGGGCGGCATAGATGTTCACAAGGTTGCGGGCATCCGCGCGACCTTCCAGACCTGCGGCTTCGGAGGGCAGAGCATCCGGGTCAGTCTTGGCCTTGCGGATTTTCTTGGCGATCGTGTCGGCGTCATCGGTCATGTTGATGCGGGAGGCATCCGAGGGGTCGGACTTCGACATCTTTTTCGACCCGTCCCGCAGCGACATGACGCGGGTGGCGGCACCTTCGATCACGGGTTCGGTGATGGGGAAGAAATCCACGCCGTAGTCATGGTTGAACTTGGCCGCCACGTCGCGGGTCAGTTCCAGATGCTGTTTCTGATCCTCGCCCACAGGCACATGCGTGGCATGATACAGAAGAATGTCAGCGGCCATCAGCGCAGGGTAAGCGAACAGGCCAAGCGAGGCATTTTCCGCGTTCTTGCCCGCCTTGTCCTTCCACTGGGTCATGCGACCCATCCATCCCATCCGCGCCACGCAGTTGAAGATCCACGCCAGTTGCGCGTGCTCGGGCACCTGGCTTTGGTTGAACAGGATCGATTTGGACGGATCCAGACCGGCCGCAATATAGCCAGCGGTTAACTCGCGCGTCTGACGGCGCAGGGCGGCGGGGTCTTGCCAGACGGTGATGGCATGCATGTCGACCACGCAATAGATCGTGGGGGTTCCGCTGTCCTGCATCTGGACGAAACGCTTGATCGCGCCCAGATAATTGCCAAGGGTCAGCCCGCCCGAGGGCTGGATCCCCGAGAAGACGCGCGGGGTAAATCCCGCGTTCGGGTTGGACTGCGTGTGGACCGCATCCGCCATGATGACATCTCCGTCTGGATTTATGGGTGCGGCTGGCTTACCCATGCCCCATAGCCCCGTCAAGCAAAGGTCCATCATGTATCCCGATCCCCGGCATCAAGACGGCCCCAACATCAGCCCCGTGAACCCGCTGCCCCCCGTCGTGGTCGCGCTGTTCGTGATCATCATGGCGATCGAGGCGATGTTCAGCCTTGGGGCACAGGGTATCATCGGCGGTCCGCAGGCCATCGGGTGGAGGCTGGGCGCCATGCAGGGCTATGCCTTTTCGGCCGAGATCTTCCAGTGGATGCTGGCCAACAATCGCTGGCCGCCGGAACATCTGCTGCGCTTCATCACCTATCCTTTCATTCATGCGGGCTTCACCCATGCGCTTTTTGCAGGCGTGATGGTGCTCGCGTTGGGCAAATTCGTGAGCGAGGTGTTCCGCGGCTGGGCTGTGCTGGCCGTGTTCTTCGGGGCCTCTATCGGTGGGGCGCTGATCTATGGCGTGCTGGCGGTATCAGCGGTGCCTCTGGTCGGGGCCTTTCCGGGCGTCTACGGCCTGATCGGTGCTTTTACCTATCTGCTCTGGCTCAGGTTGGGGCTGGAGGGCGGTCCGCAGATCCGCGCCTTCACGCTGATCGCCTTTCTGATGGGAATCCAGCTTGTCTTCGGCATCCTGTTCGGCGGCAGCCGAGACTGGATCGCCGATCTGGCGGGATTTGCCTTCGGCTTTGCCCTGTCCTTTGCCGTCAGCCCCGGCGGGTTCGCGCGGCTGCGGAGAAAGATCCGCCACGACTGAGGCACCTGCGGCGAGGGCGGATGCGCTCCGCGCGGGGATATTTGAAGCAAGAAGAAACAGAATCAGGTAGTCTGATGGCAGATGAGACAGCCCCGGCTGGGGGCTGTGACCGGCTGGGAGCTGCGCGATGCGGTTTGCGGATCGGACGGAAGCAGGAGAACAGTTGGGGCAGGCGATGGCGGGACGGGACTGGCCCGCTCCGGTGGTACTTGCCCTGCCACGCGGCGGAGTGCCCGTCGCGCTGGAAGTGGCGCGCGCATTGCGGGCACCGCTCGATCTGGTGATGGTGCGCAAGATCGGTGTGCCGGGGCAGCCCGAGGTGGCGCTGGGGGCCGTGGTCGATGGCGAACGCCCCGATCTGGAGATGAACGACGACATTGCCCGCATGACCGGGTTGGACCGCCTTGACGTGGTCAGGCTGGCAGAGCCGGAACTGGCCGAGATCACGCGCCGCCGCGCGCTGTATATGGCCGGACGCAAGCCGTTGCCTCTGGCCGGGTGCACGGCGATCATCGTGGATGACGGGATCGCGACAGGGGCGACCATGCGTGTGGCCCTGCGTGCGGTCAGGCGTCAAGGCGCGGCGCATGTGGTGCTGGCGGTCCCTGTGGCTCCGGCCGCGACGCTTGAGGCGATGCAGGCTCTGGCAGATGATGTGATCTGTCTGCATGCACCCGAGACCTTCGGCGCGGTCGGGGCCTATTACACCGATTTCGCGCAAGTCGAAGACAGGGATGTCATCGCCATGCTGGCGCAGGCCGAGGCGTGAGTCCTCAGGCGCTTCCCCCGCGCTGAAATGCGCGTTTGAATTCGCCCAGCCGGAAGGCACCAATGATCTGTCCGATCCCGAAATAGCTGATGATCCCGATCAGGATCAGTCCAAGCAGCGCCAGATAGCGCCAGCCTGCCATGGCGAAGAAAGGTGTCATCACCACCATCGCGCCCCACAGCACCCCGCCCATCGCCACCGAGGCTGCGATGATCCTCCAGATCCGGCCGTGGAACCGCGCATCGAACCGGGCGACGTCCCCCATTGGCCGGGTGCCGAGTGCCAGCAGCGCGACCATGACCCATGCGGCGAGCGTGGTCGCGATGGCGGCGGCGATCCAGCCGATCAGCGGGGCCAGCCCGATGGCAATAGCCGCGTTGACGATCATCGCCACCACGGCATAGCGGAACGGGCTGCGCGTATCCTCGCGCGCGAAATACAGTGGTTGCAGGATCTTCTGGATCACGAAGGCGGGCAGGCCAAGGCCGTAGACCGCCACGGCCATCGCAATCGCCGCGCTGTCATCCGCAGTGGTCGCCCCTCTTTCGAAAAGCACCGAAACCAGCGGCAGTGGCACCGCCACCAGCGCCACGGCGGCGGGGATGGTCAAGGCCAGCGACACTTCGGCCGCACGGCTGAGCGCATTGCGCCCGCCCGCGTCATCCCCTGCGGCCAGACGGCGCGAGAGGTCGGGCAGAAGCACCACGCCGATTGCGATACCTACGACACCCAACGGCAACTGATACAGACGGTCCGCGGCATAAAGCCAGCCCACGGCGCGGTCGAAATAGCTCGCGACCTGCTGACCCACCAACAGGTTGACCTGTACCACCCCTCCTGCCAAGGCCGCGGGAATGGCGATGCGGACAAGGCGTTTCATCTCGGGTGTCCAGCGGGGGCGACGCGGTGCCAGAGTGAAGCCCGCGCGGCGCGCCGCATGCCAGACCAGCGCCAGCTGCGCGAGACCCGCCACCGGGATGCCCCAGATCAGCGCCATGGTCACATCAAGCCCCATCGTTGCGGCACCCACCATGGCAGCGACGAGGATCACGTTCAGCAACACGGGCGCGGCCGCAGCGGCGGCGAAACGGCCGGTTGCGTTCAACACGCCCGACAGCAGCGCCGCCAAGGAGATGAACAGGATATAGGGAAAGACGATCCGCCCGAATTCAACCGACAACGCGAACTGTTCCTGCCCTGCAAAGCCGCTGGCCAAAGCATAGATCATCCACGGCATGAAAGCCTGTGCCGCCAGCGTCAGCAGGATAAGCACCGAGGCCAGACCTGCGAAGGCGGTTTCCGCAAAGCCCTGCGCATCCTCTCCGGCCTCGTATTTCTTGGAAAACATCGGCACGAAGGCCATGTTGAACGCGCCTTCGGCGAAGAAGCGGCGGAACATATTGGGCAAGCGGAAAGCCACGACATAGGCCTCATAGGCGGGGCCGGTGCCAAGATAGGCCAGGATCATCGCATCGCGCACAAACCCCAGCACGCGGCTGAGCAGGGTCCACAGGCCCACGGTCATGAAGCCGGCGATCAGGCGGATGGGTTTCATGACAGGCGGCCCCTTGCTGCGTCTTGTGCAGGACTATCCCAAGCTTGCCCCCCATGAAAGAGGGCGAAACGCGGGATCAGGAAATGGCCCGCTCGACGCCTTTCTCGATGGCCTCGCGCAGCTTGCGTTCCAGCGCCTTCTGCTTGGGCAGGGAATGGAACTTCAGCCCGAACATGTCTTTGACATAGAAGGTGTCCACCACCTGTTCGCCATAGGTCGCGATAACCGCGCTGGCGATATAGACATTGGCATTGGCCAGCGTGCGGGTCAGGTCGAACAAGAGGCCGGGACGGTCGCGGGTATCCACTTCGATGATCGTGTAGATCTCGGATCCCTCGTTGTCGAAGGTGATCGACGTGGCCACGCGGAAGGCGCGCTCGCGCTTTTTGATCTTGTCGCGGCTCTTGATCGCTTCGGTCGTGACCACCTCTCCCTTGAGGGTCTTGTCGATCATCTGCCGCAGGCGGGGCAGGCGTGTCGCGTCATAGGGGCTGCCGCTCTCGTCCTGAATCCAGAATACGGCGGTGGCGAAGCCGTCTTTCGACGTGTAGGTGCGCGCATCCACCACATTCGCCCCCACCAGCGCCAGTGCCCCTGCAAGGCGAGAGAAGATGCCCGGATGGTCCGACAGCGCGAAACAGGCGCGGGTGGCGTCGCGGTCCTCGTCAGGAACAAGGTCGATACGGATCTCATCATCGGGCAGATCGCGCAGCATATTGGCAAAGACGACCTGCGTCCGCGTATCCAGACCCTGCCAGTAGGGCGGATAGTGACGCCCCAACTCGGTCTTGAGGGCGGCAGAGTCCCACCCTTTGAGCGCATCGCGCAGGGCGGATTTGGCCTCGGCCCCGCGATGTTCGCGGTTCAGATCCTCCAGCCCGTGTTCCAGTGCGCGGGTCGTTTCGCGGTGCAACTGGCGGATCAACATGGCCTTCCAGTTGTTCCAGGTCTGCGGGCCGACTCCGCGGATGTCACAGACCGTCAGCACCGTCAGCAGATCCAGACGCTTGCGCGTCTTCACCGCCTTGGCGAAATCGCGCAAGGTGCGTGGGTCCGACAGGTCGCGCTTCTGCGCCATGTCCGACATCAGAAGATGATAGCGCACCAGCCATTCCACGGTTTCGGAATCGGCCTTGTTCAGGCCCAGCCGGGGGGCAACACGACGCGCGATCTGCGCGCCAAGGACCGAATGATCCTCGGTCCGGCCCTTGCCGATATCGTGCAGCAACAGCGCGATATAAAGAACCTTGCGATTCACCCCGGCCCTCAGGATGCCCGAGGCGACCGGCAATTCCTCGACCAGCTCGCCCCGTTCGATCTGCGCAAGGTTGCGGATGCACTGGATCGTATGCTCGTCCACCGTATAGCTGTGATACATGTTGAACTGCATCATCGCCACGATGGGTTCGAATTCGGGAATGAAAGCGGCCAGCATCCCCAACTCGTTCATCCGACGCAGCGCGCGTTCCGGGTTGCCGTGTTTCAGCAGCAGATCCATGAAGATCTGCTGCGCCTCGCGCGTGGTGCGCAGTTCGTCGTCGATCAGATGCAGGTTCGCCGTGACAAGGCGCATCGCATCCGGATGGATCAGCATGCCGGTGCGCAACGCTTCCTCGAACAGACGCAAGAGGTTCAGCTTGTCCTTGAGGAAGGCGGCCTCGTTCTCGATCGCCAGACGGTTGTGGATCACCTGATAGCCGGGCTTTACCTTCGGCGTGCGCCGGAAGATCCGCTCCAGCAGCGGGCCGGATTTGACATGCAGCGCCTCAAGCTTGGTCAGGAAGATCCGTGTCAGATCCCCGACCGAGGTGGCGTGGCGGAAATAGTCCTGCATGAAATGTTCGACAGCGCGGCGTCCGCCCTTGTCGACATAGCCCATGCGCTCGGCCACCTGCACCTGCAGGTCAAAGGTCAGCTGGTCCGCAGGCCGCCCGGTGATCAGATGCAGATGGCAGCGCACCGCCCAAAGGAAATTCTCGGCCTTCTGGAAGGTGGCGTATTCCTCGGGGCGGAACATCTTGATCCGCACAAGTTCTTCCGGGTTCTGCACGCCGTGCAGATACTTGGCGATCCAGAACAACGATTGCAGGTCGCGCAGGCCGCCCTTGCCCTCCTTGACGTTCGGCTCGACCATGTAACGCTGGCCACCCTGCTTTTCGTGGCGGGCGTCACGCTCTGACAACTTGGCCTCGATGAAATCCCGCGCCGTGCTTTTGAACAGATCGGTCTTCAGGCGGCGGTCCAGTTCCGCTCCAAGGGTGGCATCTCCGCCCAGAAAGCGGTGTTCCAGAAGGGCCGTGCGGATCGTGAAATCCTCGGTCCCCAGACGCAGGCAATCCTTCACGGTGCGGCTGGCATGCCCCACCTTCAGACGCAGATCCCACAGGATGTAGAGCATGGTTTCGATCACCGCCTCGGCCCAGGGCGTGATCCGTGTCGGGCTGAGGAACAGCAGATCCACATCCGATTGCGGGGCCATTTCCCCCCGGCCATATCCGCCCACGGCGATCAGCGCGATCCGCTCATTCGTGGAAGGGTGCTCCAGAGGATGAACCTGCCGGATGGCCACATCTTGCGCACAGGCCACGATGCAATCGGTCAGCCAGGCATAGGCGCGGGTGACGGGACGCGCATCGAAGGGGCGGGCCGCAAACGCATCGGCAATGGCGGTGCGCCCATCCTGCAAGGCTCGCGACAGAACAGGCACGACAGCCCCCCGCATCTGTGCCGGGGTCAGCCCCGCCGTGGCCTCGTGCAGGGCACGGGCCACTAAGCCTGCGTCAAATATCTGCGAGGCCGGACAGATCAGATCGTCCGGTGCCTGCGGCAGGGTCTGGGGATTCAGGGCCGATGCCGGATCAGAATCCGGCACCGCCAAAGGCTCTTGGGGCAGGGTCAATCACAACCACCTGTCTGTCGCGGATCTGGGCCACGGCCAGACCACGTTCGTTCGTTCCATCCGGGAGCAGCCGGAAAATGCCGTTCACGCCCTGAAAACCTGCGCTTTGCGTCAGCGATGCACGGCTCAGCGCGTCGCTTCGACCCGAACTGATCAAAGCGCCGATGGCCGCGATGCCATCATAGGCCAGACCACCGATCGGATGCGGGCTCTCGCCATAGGCGGCCTCATATCGGCTGCTGAATCGTGCAGACATCTCCGGGGCGGGCAGGGCGAACCAGCCCCCCTGCACACCCGGAAGATCAATGGTCTGGCTGGGAATATCCCAGCGGGTCAGTCCGATATACTGGGTCGTCGCGGGCGAAATACCCGCCTCGGGCAAAAGCTGGGTCAGAAGCGGCAGGGCTCCCGCGGTGTCTGCGGTCATGAAGACCGAATCCGCCGCCCCGCTGCGCACGGCGCTGACGATCTGGGGAATGGCCTGAACGACGCCGTTCTGCGAGAATTCGTGGCTGATCGCACCGACGGCCGTCCCGCCATTGCGTGCCAGCGCGGCCTCGACCGCGGCGCGTCCGGCCCGGCCCGACACATCCTCGGAATAGACAACGACGGTGCGGCCCTTGCCTTGCCGCACAGCATAGCGCGCCAGACGGTCTGCCGTGTTGTCGAACGTCGGTCCCAGAATGAAAAGGTTGCCCCCGGCAATCGAGGTGTTGTTCGAGAAGGCCAACACATTGACCCCGCTCGACGCCACCGCCACGGCGGCGGCGTTCGCGTTCTCACCATAGACCGGGCCCAAGATGATTCTGGCCCCGTCGGCAACCGCCTGAAGCGCGACCTGCTGGGTCGTGGCCGCCGATCCCGCGGTCCCATAGACCCGCAGGTCGATGGCGACATCACCCAGATCGGAAATCGCCAGCCGCGCCGCATTCTCAAGCGCACGTGCCAGAACCTCGTCGCTCGCATTACCCGATCCGCGCGGCACCAGAAGTGCGACAGGCACAGGGGCAGACGTGTTGATCGCGGGGGCGGACCGCCCGAGCGAGGTATCGACAGGCTCGCAAGCCGCCAGGGCGCCCATGGCCGCCATCATCATCACGCCGCGACGCGCAGGCCAGAGCGTCCGTCCGATTGCGCGGGTGGCGGCAACGATGGACGTGCGGGCCTCATCCAGTGTCAGGCGCAGCGGGTTGCGGGCAGGTGACAGAAAGGCAAACATGGTGGCTACTTCTCCCTCGACAATGGCGGTGATCTGCGCCACCGGCACGTATCGGGGATAATAGACACCCCACAGGGAGGGTCCAGTGTTGAATCCGAAAGCCGCCAAACTGAACCCCGGTCTTTATCTCGTGGCGACGCCCATCGGCACGGCGCGGGACATCACGTTGCGGGCGCTGGACATTCTGGCCAGCGCGGATGTTCTGGTCGCCGAAGACACCCGCACCCTGCGTAAACTGATGGAAATCCACGGCATCGCTTTGGGTGAACGACAGGTGCTGGCCTATCATGACCATAACGGCGCGCAGATGCGCCCGCGCCTGCTGGCCTTGCTGGAGCAGGGTCTGACGCTGGCCTATGCTTCCGAGGCGGGCACGCCGATGATCGCCGATCCCGGTTTCGATCTGGCCCGCGCCGCGCGCGAGGCCGGATATGCCGTCGTAGCTGCACCCGGACCCTCCGCGGTGGTGACGGCGCTGACCGTCGGCGGATTGCCGACCGACCGTTTCTTTTTCGCCGGCTTCCTGCCGAATGCCAGCGGTCAGCGAAAAACCGCCCTTCGGCGCTATGCCGATATTCCGGGAACACTCGTCTTTTACGAATCACCCAAGCGGATCGCCGCCATGCTGCGCGATGCGGCCGAGGTGCTGGGACCCCAGAGGCAGGCCGCAGTATGCCGTGAACTGACCAAGAAATTCGAGGAAATTCTGAGCGGGACTCTGCAGGACCTTGCCGTAGCTTGCGCCGACCGCAGCCTGAAAGGCGAGATCGTGGTGCTGATAGAGCGGAAATCTTCGGAGAATATTCACGAATCCGATTTAGAAGAGATGTTGAGGGAGGCCTTGTCGGGGCAAACTGTGCGCGATGCAGCAGATGCTGTGGCGGTCCGGACGGGTCTGCCGCGTCGACAGGTCTATCAGATGGCCTTGAAACTGGAGCAGGGTGAATGACAACATGGTTTGATCCGCGCAAGGCTGTGGCAACGGCCGTGCAGCTTGACCTTCCGCTAGAGTTTCCGGTTGCGCGGTCGGCGGGGCAACCATCCCGCCAGGTGCGCGATCAAAGGAAAGGGCGTGGACGCAAAGCCTACCTCTCGGGTCTCGCCGCCGAAGACAGTGTCGCACGCGATTACACAGACCGTGGCATGACGATACTTGCCCGACGTTGGCGCGGCTCCGGCGCCGAAATCGACCTGATCCTGCGCGATGGGGATGTCGTGGTCTTTGTCGAAGTCAAGAAAAGCCGCAGCTTTGATGCGGCGCTGTTGGCTATTGGGCCAGCGCAGCGCCGCCGGATCGTTCTTGCCGCGACAGAGTTTCTGGGCGACATGGCTGCGGGGCAATTGACCGAAGCGCGTGTCGATCTGGCGATGGTGAACGACTTCGGCGCGGTCCGGATCATGGAAAATGCCTTCGGCGAAGGGGACTGAACTGACGGGCCCTGGGTCGGTGCACTGCGGCCCATCCTGCTTTTGCGGGATTTCGCATTGTCTCGGGCACGGCCTTGCGCCATGTAAAGGCTCTATCCTCAGGGGAGCCGGACATGAAAATCGCCTTTCAGATGGACCCGATCGGGCCGATCAACATCAATGCGGACAGCACCTTTCGCCTGATGGAGGAAGCACAGACCCGGGGCCATGAGCTTTTTTACTATACGCCGGATCGGCTCTCTTATCAGGAAGGTCGAATCACCGCGCGAGGCTGGCCTGTGACGGTGCAGCGGGTGGCGGGCGATCATTACACGCTGGGGGCCGAGACCGAGGTGGACCTCGCGGAGTACGATGTCGTCTGGTTGCGGCAGGACCCGCCTTTTGACATGTTCTATATTACGACCACCCATCTGTTGGACCGGATCCATCCCAAGACGCTGGTCGTCAACGACCCATTCTGGGTGCGCAACTCGCCAGAAAAGCTTCTGGTGCTCAACTTCCCGGACCTGACGCCGCCCACGACGATTGCGCGTGACCTCGCTACGATCCGCGCCTTCAAGGACAAGCATGGCGACGTGATCCTCAAACCGCTTTACGGCAATGGCGGCGCGGGGGTCTTCCGGCTGACCACGGATGACCGCAATCTGTCATCCCTGCACGAACTGTTCACCGGCTTCAGTCGGGAGCCGCTGATCGTCCAGAAATACCTGCCAGCGGTCACAAAGGGCGACAAGCGCGTGATCCTTGTTGACGGCGAGGCTGTCGGGGCGATCAACCGTGTGCCAGCCGCAGGCGAGACGCGGTCCAACATGCATGTGGGAGGGCGACCCGAGAAGATCGGCCTGACGGATCGCGATCTGGAGATCTGCGCCCGCATTGGTCCGGTCCTGCGTGAGAAGGGACAGGTTTTCGTCGGGATCGACGTGATCGGGGACTGGCTAACCGAGATCAACGTCACGTCACCCACGGGCATACAGGAACTGGAGCGGTTTGACGGCGTCAATATCGCCGCCAGGATCTGGGAGCGGATCGAGGCGAAACGCGCCTGATCCGCGTTACGCATCCTTGACCCCAACCAGCCGATAGCTCACCGCTTCGGCCACATGGTCGCTGATCACCGCGTCGCACCCGTCGAGATCTGCGATCGTGCGGGCCACCCGCAGGACGCGATGATACCCACGCGCGGTCAGTCCGAAACGGTCTGCCACCTTGCCCAGCAGCGCGCGTCCCGCCGCATCGGGTGTGGCGATCCTGTCCAGCACCGCGCCTTCTGCATCGGCGTTCAGATGCATCCCCTCAACCTCGCAGAAACGCGCCGCCTGAACCGCGCGGGCCGCCGCTACCCGTGCCGCAACCTGTTGAGAAGTCTCGCCCGAGGCGGGCAGATCAAGGTCGGTATAGGCCACCGGCGGCACCTCGACACGCAGATCGAAACGATCCATCAGCGGCCCGCTGATCCGCCCCATGTAATCCTCGCCGCAGACCGGGGCGCGGGTGCAGGCGCGGGCCGGATCCGTCAGATAGCCGCATTTGCAAGGGTTCGCGGCGGCCACCAGCATGAACCGGCAGGGATAGCGCACATGCGCATTGGCCCGCGCCACCATCACCTCGCCGGTCTCGATGGGTTGGCGCAGGGTTTCCAGAACGCCGCGCGGGAATTCCGGGAATTCGTCCATGAACAGCACACCATTATGGGCAAGGCTGATCTCGCCGGGTTTTGCGCTGCGGCCACCGCCCACGATGGCCGCCATCGAGGCCGTATGATGCGGCTCGCGGAAGGGCCGTGCGCGCGAGATTCCGCCCTCGTCCAGCAAGCCCGCCAATGAATGGATCATCGAGGTTTCCAGCGCCTCGCCCGCTGTGAGCGGCGGCAGGATGCCCGGTATGCGCGCCGCCAGCATCGATTTTCCAGATCCGGGCGTGCCCAGCATCAACATGTGATGCCGCCCTGCGGCCGCGATCTCCAAGGCGCGTTTGGCGCGCTCCTGACCTTTCACATCACGCAGGCAGCGCCCCCCCGCCTCGCCCGTCACCTCGCCGGGTTCGGCCGGCGTGATGGGGGCCTGGCCCGTATAGTGGCGCACCACCTCCATCAGTGAAGCGGCGGCAATCACCTGGCAGGCCCCGACCCAGGCCGCTTCCGCCCCCGAGGCGCGGGGGCAAAGCAGGGTTCGGTCCTCTTCGGCTGCGGCCATGGCAGCGGGCAGGGCCCCCAGCACCCCGATCAGCGATCCATCCAGCGACAATTCCCCCAGCGCTGTCGTCCGTTCCACCGCGTCGGGTGGCACGATCTCGAGAGCGGCCAGAAGCGCCAGCGCGATCGGAAGGTCGAAGTGGCTGCCTTCCTTGGGCAGATCTGCCGGTGACAGGTTCACCGTGATCCTCTTGCTGGGAAGGGCAATGCCCATCGCGCTGAGGGCCGCACGCACCCTGTCGCGCGCTTCGCTCACCGCCTTGTCCGGCAGTCCCACGACGGCGAAAGCGGGCAAGCCCGGCGTGACGGCGCATTGCACCTCGACCGTGCGGGCGGACACCCCTTCGAAAGCCACTGTATAGGCCCGCGCCACCATTGCTGCACTCACCCTGAACCAAGGTTAATGACTAGGCATCTATCCTTTCAGAATGGTTAACGTGGTCCGCCTGGTTTCTTCTTGCTGCAAATATCCTTCTGCAAGGCTTCGTCACAGGTGACATTGTCAGTGCAAGCCTTGCAACTGGAGTAACCATCAGGGCAGGTGGTTGATCCTCAGCGCCTTCCAGGACGCTCCGTCCCGATGCAGCTCGGTCACCGAAAGATTGTCGATCCGGTGGCTGAACGCTTCATAGGCGCCTATTCCAAGCGCCGCCTGCACCTGCGTCAGGATCACGCCGAAATGCGCCACAACGATGATATCCTGCCCCTCCTGTGCTGCCAGCAGACGATCCACCGCGCGGGCGACACGGGCCGAGACCTCATGCCAGCTTTCGCCGCCCGGTGGCCGGACATCGCCCGGATGATCCCAATAGGCGCGTAGCCTTTCCTGATCCTCGATCTCGTCAAAACGCGCCAGTTCCCAGTCGCCGAAATGGATCTCCCGCAGGTCGGGATCATGCGGCAGGCGCAAGCGTGACGCTGCGATCGCATCCGCCGTGGCACTCGCGCGGATCAGATCGGATGAGATCACGACGGCATCTCTGGGCAAGGATTCCGACAAGCGCTCTAGGCGCGCGGTATCGGTCAGATCGGCAGGAAGGTCGGACCATCCGACCATGGATTTCGCATGTGTGGGCCCATGCCTGACCCAGAAAAAACGGCTCATGTGCTCGGCCCCGGGATCTGCCCTTTCAGGACCAGCGGCAAACCGGCCATCACGGCCACAACCAAGCCGGCGTCAGCAGCCATCTTCTGGTTCAACTCGCCCTGCGCCTGCCGGAACCGGCGCGCCAGTGCGTTCTCGGGCACGATCCCGGCGCCGACCTCGTTGCTGACCACGACGACAGGCGCCGCGCAGGTCGCAACGGCCCGCAACAGGGCTGCCGATTCTGCTTCGGGATCACCCTCGGCCAGCATGATGTTGCTAAGCCAGAGTGTCGCACAGTCCAGCAACACAACCTGCCCTGCACGGGCCTCGCGGAGCGCCGGAGCAAGATCAAGCGGAGCCTCGACAGTCAGCCAGCCGTCCCCGCGCAAGGTGCGGTGGCGGTCGATCTTGGCCTGCATTTCCGCATCCCAAGCCTGTGCCGTAGCCAGATAAACAGGCGTCTCGCCCGTCCTCAGGACCAATGCTTCGGCCCAGGCCGTCTTGCCGGAGGCGGCCCCTCCCAGCACCAGAGTCAGTTTTGGCAACATGCAAGACTCATGTTTTTTGATCCGATCCGTTTTTGGCTGCGTATCAAACTCAAAGACAAACAAAAACGGCTCATCTAGCGCCCAAGGCGCACAGGGCCACAGTCTGGGGGTAAATATGGCACTTGATGCACCAAATGACATGACCCTGTCGCGCAAGGCGATGAAAGCAGAACTGCTGGATGCCGAAACCGAATTGCGGCTGGCCTATGCCTGGCGGGATCAGCGGGATGAGGCTGCGCTGCACCGCCTGATCACGGCCTATATGCGCTTGGCAATCTCGATGGCATCGAAATTCCGTCGCTACGGCGCCCCGATGAATGACCTGATTCAAGAGGCCGGACTTGGTCTGATGAAAGCTGCCGACAAGTTCGACCCGGACCGTGGCGTGCGCTTTTCGACCTATGCGGTCTGGTGGATCAAGGCCAGCATTCAGGACTATGTGATGCGCAACTGGTCGATGGTGCGGACTGGATCGACCTCGAGCCAGAAATCGCTGTTCTTCAATCTGCGCCGGGTGCAGGCGCGGCTGGAGCGCGAGGCGCAGGCGCGGGGCGAGGAACTGGATCGTCACCAGATGCGCCAGATGATCTCGACCGAGATTGGCGTTCCGCTGCATGACGTCGAGATGATGGAGGGGCGTCTGTCCGGCTCGGACTTTTCGCTCAATGCAACCCAATCCTCCGAGGATGAGGGACGTGAATGGATCGACACGATCGAGGACGAAGGTAGCCAAGCCGCCGAAATCGTGGAAACCGCCCATGATACCGCCGCTTTGCGGAACTGGCTTTTGGAAGCGTTGGCCGCGCTGAATGACCGTGAACGTTTCATCGTGCGCGAGCGTAAACTGCGCGACGATCCCCGCACGCTGGAAAGTCTGGGCGAAGAGCTTGGCCTGTCGAAAGAGCGTGTCCGTCAGCTTGAAGCTGCCGCTTTCGCCAAGATGCGCAAAAAGCTGGAAAGTCAGTCGCGCGAGGTGCAAGACTTCCTCGCATGAGATGTCTTGCTCTGATCGCCGCTTTCGTCTGTGGGCCCGCTATTGCGGGCCCTTTGGCTGTTGAACTGCTGGAGCGTGTCGCAGATGCCCCCGTCGTGATTGTGGGCGAGGTGCATGACAACCCGGCCCATCACGCCGCGCAGGCTGACATCGTCTCCCATGTTCAACCCAGCGCCATCGTGTTCGAGATGCTGACCGAAGCACAGGCTGATTTGGTAACGCCGGACAATCGTGCTGATCAGACAGCCTTGGCCGACTCCCTTGATTGGGCCGAGAGCGGCTGGCCCGATTTCTCCATGTATCATCCGATCTTCACAGCAGCCCCAGGAGCCGCGATCTTTGGTGCCGCCGTCCCCCGCGATGCCGCCCGCGCGGCCATGCAGGCGGGTATCGCCGAAAGCTTCGGGACTGATGCGGCGGATTACGGACTGACCACGCCTTTGCCAGCCGAAGAACAGGCCGCGCAGGAGGATTTGCAACAGCAAGCCCATTGCAACGCCATGCCACCCGAAATGCTGCCCGTGATGGTCGATCTGCAACGGCTGCGCGATGCGGTTCTGGCACGCGAGACCCTGCGCGCACTGGACGAGACTGGCGGCCCTGTGATCGTGATTACCGGCAACGGCCACGCGCGCGAGGATTGGGGCGTGCCTGCCTATCTGACACGGCTGCGCCCCGATCTCGACGTGTTCACGATCGGCCAGCAGGAAGACGGCGCAGGCGCACCCGGCGGCTTCGATGCCATTCTGTCCGCCCCGGCCGTCGATCGTCCCGACCCCTGCGAGGCGTTTCGGAACAAGGGATGATCCGGCGCGGCCTTGTCAGCATCCCACACTGGTCCTAGTGTCGGCGCAACTGGCGGAGGGTCGGCGCATGCTGGCAGGCAAACGTATTCTTCTGATCATCGGCGGCGGGATCGCGGCCTATAAATCGCTTGATCTGATCCGCCGTTTGCGTGAACGGGGGGCGGCGGTGACTCCGGTTCTGACCCGTGCGGGGGGCGAGTTCGTAACTCCGCTGTCCGTCTCTGCCCTTGCTGGCGAGAAGGTCTTTACCGATCTCTTCGACCTGACGGATGAGGCCGAGATGGGCCATATCCAATTGTCGCGCAGTGCCGATCTGGTTGTGGTCGCCCCGGCGACCGCCGATCTAATGGCGAAAATGGCTCATGGCCACGCCAATGATCTGGCCTCGACCCTGTTGATGGCGACAGACACCCCCGTCCTGATGGCACCTGCGATGAACGTCCGCATGTGGGATCACCCGGCAACGCAGCGCAATCTGACGCAGCTTCTGGCTGACGGCATCCGCGTGGTTGGTCCCAACTCCGGTGATATGGCCTGCGGAGAATATGGACCCGGACGGATGTCGGAACCTCTTGAGATTGTCGCCGCGATCGAGGCTGGGCTGGGGCAGGGACCACTGACGGGCAAGCGTATCCTTGTCACTTCCGGTCCCACCCACGAACCCATCGACCCGGTCCGCTACATCGCCAACCGATCATCCGGCGCACAAGGCACGGCGATTGCGCGGGCGCTGGCCGCTTTGGGGGCAGAGGTGGTATTCGTCACCGGTCCTGCTGATGTGCCGCCGCCCGCAGGTGTCAAAGTCGTGCGGGTCGAGACGGCACAGCAGATGCTGCACGCGGTCGAGGCGGCCTTGCCCGCCGATGCCGCCATCTTCGCCGCCGCAGTGGCCGACTGGCGCGTGGCTTCGACCTCAAGCTCCAAGATCAAGAAAGACGCGGGCCGTCTGCCGGTTCTGGAGTTTGCCGAAAACCCCGACATCCTGGCCATGGTCAGTCAGCGCAAATCCGACCGCCCCACGCTGGTTGTGGGCTTTGCCGCCGAAACCGATGATGTGATTGCCCATGCCACGGCCAAACGCGCGCGCAAGGGGTGTGACTGGATCGTCGCCAATGATGTCAGCCCCGCCACGGGGATCATGGGCGGCACCGAAAATGCCGTCCATCTGATCACAACCAACGGGGTCGAGGATTGGCCGCGCATGTCGAAACTGGCTGTCGCCGAAAAACTGGCCGCGCGGATTGCCGCTGCGCTGACCTGACGGGATATCAGCGCCCGCAGGTAAGGGCGGCGGTGAAGTCCTGCCGATCCCGCAGCGGTCCCAGATCCCGGCTGGTCAGGGCACCATCCTGCCAGCCTACTGCCACGACCCGCCGCCAGTCGCTCGATGCCAGTATCACCTCGCTCTGTCCGTCACATGTCCTGACACCACCCGCGATCACCTCCTCGCCGATCCGGTGATTGGTCACGCCGGACAGCGCCGCCCGTTCCACCAGCCGGTCCGCCTCCAGCCCGACAAGACGCAGAGTCTTGCCCAGATGCGGGGTCTCGACATAGGCGATCTCGATGCGCCCGTCGCCGGTGAAATCACCTATGCCCACGGGGGCCAGCCAGCGAAACCGCGTCCCGATGAAATCAGTCGAGGCCAGCATTCGGAACAGCGGCGCATCGCTGTCTCCCGGTTCCCTGAGCGCCCAGACCGTCAACCTTGCGCCAAGCTGAGCATGGCTTTGCACGACCACGATCTCGGGCCGCCCATCACCCGTGACATCCCACAGACGCGGCGCAACATCCTCGAACACCAGCGGTGCGGATAGCGTTAACTGTGCCGTGACGTCCGGCACCGCACAACCCGCACAAACCTGTGCGGTCACGGTGAGGGTGGTCAAAGCCGGAATGCGACCCAGCACATTGTGCGGATAGCGATCTGTCGGCCCGGACAAGGACGCTGCCACAGGCCAAGGAAGGTCATCCCCCGATCCCGCAAACTGCCCTTGAATAGTGACCCTATCGGGGTCTGCGAAAGCCACGCCTGCGACAAACCAGCTGACAATCAAAAATCGCAGAATCATTGCTGATATTCCATACTTGGCGGTCAAATATTGCTAAAGGTGTTAGAAAGTCAGTCAAAAGATGTGAAGCTTCATGCCTGCCAGGATTGCCGACACCAGCGTCGCGCCACGCATTCCCGTTGCTAAAGCAGCCTAAACCTCAAACCCCGCGCCGCATAGCGCGTGGCCGCGCTTGCCCGATCAAAACCCGGTGATACCTTGCAACGCGGGTCCTTTCGGTTATGTCTCGGATCAGCCCCCGGACTGTCGCGTGGTCAGGAGGGGCAGACACCACCATCCAAAGGGTGCCCCATGCCGACCATCCGTTGCAGCAGAACACCTGACGCCGATCCCGCCGTGCCCTTGCCGTCCTATGAGACCAGCGGCGCTGCTGGCGCCGATCTGCGGGCAAACTTTCCGCCGGATCAACGGGATGGCATCACGCTGAATCCCGGCACGCGTGCACTTGTTCCCACCGGCCTCAGGTTGGCGATCCCCGAAGGTCATGAGGTGCAAATCAGGCCGCGCTCGGGGCTTGCCCTCAAGCATGGCATCACCCTGCCCAACAGCCCCGGCACCATCGACAGCGATTATCGCGGCCCCTTGGGTGTGATCGTCATGAATGCCGGGCATGAGGCGTTCCACATCTCCCATGGCGACCGCATCGCCCAGATGGTCTTGGCGCCGGTGCTGCGGGCGACGTTCGATCTGGTCGACACATTGGAGGATACGGCGCGCGGGCAGGGCGGCTTCGGCTCGACTGGGCGGGGTTGACGGATGGCTCTGGTCTTCATCATGGCTGCTGTTCTCTGGGGGATCGGCGCCTTCATGGGCACGCCGCGCCGGATGCGCTGGTCGATGATCGGCATTCTCTGGATCGGGGTTGTGGTGATCCACCTGACCCTGCCTGCAACGGCGCAACTGCGCCTGGCTACCGGGGAAAGTGCGGCACCGTGGCTGCTGCTGGGCGGCTTCGCTGCGCTTATCGTGACCTATCGCGCGCTTCTGTCGCGCCTGCGCGTTAAAGCTGACGGGACGACTTTTGATCCCGCGCCCTCTACGCTGCAAGGTCCGTTTTCAGACACTGAACTGGACCGCTATGCCCGCCATATCGTGCTGCGCGAGGTGGGCGGAAGCGGGCAGCGAAAGCTCAAGGAAGCCCGTGTTCTGGTGATCGGGGCAGGGGGGCTTGGCGCGCCTGCGCTGCTGTATCTTGCGGCTGCCGGAGTCGGCACCATCGGCGTGATTGATGATGACGCCGTCGACAACTCCAATCTGCAACGGCAGGTGATCCACACCGATGACCGCATCGGCATGCCCAAGGTCTTTTCGGCTGAATCCGCGATGCGCGCGCAAAATCCATTCGTGACCGTGCGCCCCTACAATCGCCGCCTTACCGCTGACATGGCCCACGATCTGTTTGCCGATTACGATCTGATCCTGGACGGCACAGATGACAGTGCCACACGTTATTTGGTGAACCACACCGCCGTCACTTTGGGAAAACCTCTGATCTCGGGGGCTTTGTCGCAGTGGGAAGGGCAGATCGCCCTGTTCGACCCGGCGCGCGGCGGCCCTTGCTATCAATGCGTTTTCCCCGAGGCTCCCGCCCCCGGTCTGGCCCCAAGCTGCGCCGAGGCCGGAGTGATCGGCCCCTTGCCCGGCGTGATCGGGTCCATGATGGCGCTTGAGGCGATCAAACTGATCACTGGCGCGGGTCAGGATCTGCGCGGGCGCATGCTGATCCATGACGCACTATATGCCGAACACCGCACCATCCGCCTGCACCCGCGCGACGCTTGCCCCATCTGCGCCGCATCCCGCCCAACCGGAGATTTCACCGATGACCAACCCGCTGCTTGAGACATGGACCACGCCCTTCGGTCTGGCCCCCTTCGACCGGATCACGGACGCGGATTTCGCCCCTGCCTTTGACACGGCCCTTGCCGCGCATAAGGCAGACATTGACGCGATTGCCGCCAACCCCGCCGCACCCGATTTTGACAACACCATCGGCGCGCTCGAGGCGGCAGGCAAGGACCTCGATCAGGTCCTGTCCGTCTTCTACACCGTCGCCGGGGCCGACAGCACCCCCGCGCGCGAGGAATTGCAGCGCACTTTTTCCCCCCGTCTTGCCGCGCATTGGGCCGCGATCACGGCGAACAAGGCGCTGTTCGCCCGCGTGGCCGACCTCTGGGCACGGCGCGACGATCTGGGGCTGAGCGATGAGCAAGCCCGCGTTCTGATGTTGACCCATCGCGGCTTTGTCCGTTCCGGGGCCGCCCTGACCGGGGCCGAGGATGCGCGCATGGCCGCGATCAAATCGCGGCTGGCCGTGCTGGGCACGCAGTTTACCCAAAACCTGCTCGCGGATGAGCGGTCCTGGGTCCTGCCCCTGTCGGAGGAGGATCTGGAAGGGTTGCCCGATTTCCTGATCTCGGCCGCCCGCGCTGCGGGCAAGGAAAAGGGCGCGGAGGGGCCGGTCATCACCCTGTCCCGGTCGCTGATCACGCCGTTCCTGCAATTCTCGCCCCGCCGCGATCTGCGCGAGGTGGCATGGCGCGCCTCTGTCGCGCGTGGTGCCAATGGCGGCGAGACCGACAACCGCGCCATAGCGGCCGAAATCCTGTCCCTTCGTGCCGAACGGGCCGCGCTTCTGGGTTATGACAGTTTTGCCGACTACAAGCTGGAAACCGAGATGGCCCGCACGCCTGACGCCGTGCGCGATCTGCTCATGCAGGTCTGGACTCCCGCCCGCGCGCAAGCCGAGGCGGATGCAAAGGTTCTGGAGCGGATGATGCACGAGGACGGCATCAACGGCGATCTGGAGCCTTGGGACTGGCACTACTATGCCGCGCGCCGCAGGCAGGCCGAACATGATCTGGATGAGGCTGCGCTGAAGCCCTATCTGCAACTCGATCGGATGATCGAGGCAAGCTTTGCCTGCGCCAACCGCCTGTTCGGTCTGGAGTTCTCGCCTTTGGATGTGCCGCTCTATCACCCCGATGCGCGGGCATGGGAGGTGACGCGGAACGGCCAGCATGTTGCGGTCTTCATTGGCGATTACTTCGCGCGCGGATCGAAACGGTCGGGCGCGTGGTGTTCGGCAATGCAAAGTCAGGCCAAATACCCTGAGGTGCGCCACCCCATCGTGATCAATGTGTGCAACTTCGCCAAGGGCGATCCCGCGCTGCTGTCCTATGACGATGCGCGCACCCTGTTTCATGAATTCGGCCACGCTCTGCACCAGATGCTGTCGGACGTGACCTATCCATCCATCTCGGGCACCTCGGTGGCCCGCGATTTTGTGGAACTGCCCAGCCAGCTTTACGAACACTGGCTGGAGGTGCCCGAGGTTCTCGCGGAATTTGCCACCCATGCTGAAACGGGTCAGCCGATGCCGCGCGACATGCTCGACCGTCTACTGGGGGCGGCAACCTTTGATATGGGTTTTCAAACGGTGGAATACGTGGCCTCGGCTCTTGTCGATCTGGCCTTTCACGAGGGCGCGCCGCCCGCCGATCCGATGGCCAAACAGGCCGAGATTCTGGCCGATCTGGGCATGCCGCGGACCATCGCCATGCGCCACGCCACACCCCATTTCGCCCATGTTTTCTCGGGTGATGGCTATTCCAGCGGCTATTACAGCTACATGTGGTCCGAGGTGATGGACGCCGATGCCTTTGCCGCGTTTGAGGAAGCAGGCAGCGCCTTTGATCCCGAGCGCGCCAAGGCTTTGGAAGAATTCATTCTGTCCAAAGGCGGATCGCAAGAACCGGCAGAGCTTTACACGGCCTTCCGCGGGCGCCTGCCCGGGGTGGACGCACTGTTGAAAGGACGCGGGCTGGCTGCCTGAAACGCAAAAGGCCCCGGGTGTCCGGGGCCTTTCTGTCTCTGTCACGGAACATCAGATCGTCTGATCGTATTCGCCAACGCTGGGTTCTGTTCTGATCACAGCGTCGATCTCGGCGAAAATCGCGCGCATCTCGGCCTCGGACTCGGGGCTTTCACAGACCACAACCAGATTGGGGGTGTTGGACGAGGCGCGCACCAGACCCCAACCGCCATTGTCCAGTATGACCCGCGCGCCATTAACCGTAACCACTTGGGCGATCTTGCGCCCGGCCAGCGTCTCACCCGCCGCGTGCTTGGCCACCAGTTTGGCCACCAGCCGCTCAAGAACCTGATATTTCTCGGTATCGGCGCAATAGGGTGACATGGTCGGCGTCGCCCATGTCTGCGGCAAGGCGCGGCGCAAGTCGGACATCGACTTGTCCGGGTTGCGGTCCATCAGCTTGCAGATCTCGACCGCGACACGCATCCCGCAGTCATAGCCACGCCCGATTGGACCGGCCAGAAAGTAGTGGCCCGACTTCTCGAACCCCGCCAGCGCGCCCAGTTCCTTGACGCGCCGCTTCATGTGGCTATGTCCGGTTTTCCAGTAATCCGCCTTGGCACCGTTCGCGATCAACTCGGGGTCCGACGCGAACAGCCCTGTAGACTTCACATCCGCCACAAAGGTGCTGCCGGGATAGAGTTTCGACAGGTCTCGCGCCATGATCACGCCCATCTTGTCGGCGAAAATCTCCTCGCCCTCGTCATCCACCACGCCGCAGCGGTCGCCATCACCATCGAAACCCAGCGCGAAATCCGCGCCCGAGGCTTTCACGCTGTCCGACATGTCATGCAGCATTTCCAGCGCTTCGGGGTTGGGGTTGTAATGCGGAAAGGTGTAATCCAGCCTGTTGTGCGAAGGGATCACCTCGACCCCTAGACGACGGAACAGTTCGGGGGCAAAGGCCGATGCCGTGCCATTGCCCGTGGCGCAGACGACGCGCAGTTTGCGCGTCATGCGGAAATCACCAACGAGGTCGTCCAGATAGGCCTCGCGCACACCATCAACGAATTCGTAAGAGCCACCCGGCGCGGCCTCACCCTCGCCATTCAGCACGATATCGCGCAGTTCCGCCATCTCGTCTGGGCCATGGGTCAGGGGGCGGTCAAAGCCCATCTTGACCCCGGTCCAGCCGTTGGGGTTATGACTGGCCGTAACCATGGCTACCGCAGGCACATCCAGATGGAACTGCGCGAAATAGGCCATGGGCGACAGGGCGGGGCCGATATCCTTGACCGCGATCCCGGCCTGCATCAGTCCAAGCATCAGAGCGTTCTTGATCGACAGCGAATAGTCGCGATAGTCGTTTCCGACCGCGATCACAGGCGCGATGCCCCGTCGACGCATCTGGGTGCCCAGACCCAGACCCAGCGCCGTCACGCCGGGCAGGTTGATCTGATCGGGATATTTCCAGCGCGCATCATATTCGCGAAAGCCGGTCGGCGTGATCATCGGATCACGCAGGAATTCCCATGTGTTTTGTGTCACGGAAGGCGCGGGTTTGGTCACGGGTGCAATCTTTCTTGTCTGAAAAAAGTCAAAGACGGATCGGATCAGCCTTGGCCAGCCGGTCAAAGGCCATCAGGCTCTGGATCAGCACCGCCATCCGGTCGAGCGGAATCATGTTCGGCCCATCGGACGGCGCATTGTCCGGGTCCTCATGGGTTTCAATGAAAACGGCGGCAATGCCAAGCGACACCGCCGCGCGGGCCATCACAGGGGCGAATTCCCGCTGACCGCCAGAAGAGCCGCCCTTCCCGCCGGGTTGCTGTACCGAATGGGTCGCGTCCATCACCACGGGATAGCCGGTCGCAGCCATCTGGGGCAGGGCGCGCATATCGGCCACCAGCGTGTTATACCCGAACGAAGTGCCACGTTCGGTCAAAAGGATGCGGGTATTGCCGGTGCTTTCGATCTTGTCGATCACATTGGGCATGTCCCAAGGGGCCAGAAACTGACCTTTCTTGACGTTGATCGCAGCCCCGGTCGCCCCGGCGGCCAGCAAAAGATCGGTCTGGCGGCACAGAAACGCCGGGATCTGCAAGACGTCGCACACTTCGGCCGCGGGGGCGCACTGACCCTCGTTATGCACATCGGTCAGCACCGGCACGCCCAGACTGTCCTTCACATGCTGCAAAACGCGCAATCCCTCATCCAGCCCCAGTCCGCGCTGACCGGCGACAGAGGTGCGATTGGCCTTGTCATAACTGGCCTTGAAGATGAACTGCGCGCCGGCGGTGGCACAAACCTCCTGCATGCGGGCGGCTATCATCATCGCGTGATCCGCGCTTTCCAACTGGCACGGACCGGCGATCACGGTCAGAGGGGCGTCATTGCCGACGCCAAGAGAGCCGATCGAAACCGTCTTCATGTCAGCTTGAAACCTGTTCGCGCAGGATCGAGGCGGTGAGTGAGATCATCAGATAAATTCCCGAGAAGATGAGGAAGGCGAGGATCGTGTTCTCGAACGCGCGCGGATAGGTCGGCTCGTCCGGGGCCACGGGCCGCACGCTGGTTGTCAGGTATCGCACCTGACGGTTCGCCTCAAGCTCGGTCTGCTTTTCGTTCTGCAGCGCCGATTGCAGGAACAGGTCCGCTGTCGCCAGATCGGCCTGTGCCATCTGGATCTGCGCGGTCACGGCCGCAAGCGAGCTTTGTCCTTCGGTCGCATTGGTCAGACGCCGGTTCTGGCGGTCCAGATCCTCACGCAGCAAGCGCACTTCGGACCGCAACGCGTCCACGCGCGCAGCATTGGGGCGCGCGTTGTTCAACTGCGAGTTCAGCGCCAGTTCCTTTTCCTGCACCTGCAATTCGACCGCGTTGATCAGGGCGCGGATGCTGGCAATCTCGCCCTGCGGATCAAGGATCGAGCCTTCCTGAAGTTTCACCAGACGTTCCTGCGCCTCGCGCCGTTCGGCCTTGGCCTGCTCCAGACTGGCGCGGGCATCGCGCATCTGGTCTTCACGTTTGCGCCGCGACAGTTCGTCCACGCGCTCTTCCGCATAGTCGATGAGATGCGAGGAAAATGCGGCGCTGGTCTGCGGATCGGCGGCAATAACCTCCATCCGGATCACGCCCTCGGTCGGGTCGTAGCCGATCTTGACGTTCTTCTTGTAGATCTTGTAGGCCGCCTCATCGGTGGCGTCGGCCTCAAGCCGCTGGATCGGGTCGATTGATTCCTGCCGGAAATGATCCTTGAACCCCATGTCCTCGTTCAGCCGCATCATGGCATCACGGGACTGCATGTAGGATTGCACCGCGATACTGTCCTGATTGGTGGCGAATTGAGTGCCGCTCAACAAGCCGCCCAACCCGCTGCTACCGCCCTGAGCATCGGCCTGAAGGATCAGGAACTCGGATTTGGTCGCATACATCGGCGTGGCATAGGCAAAGTAATACCAGCCGGCCAAAAGCGTGGGCAGGAACACGAAGGTCGTCAGACGGGTCAGAAGCAACAGCAGTTTGCGCCGCCGCCTGCGGGCGATGTCGCGCTGAATGTCCATGATGTCGCGCGCCCGCCGTTCGGAGGGGCTGACCTCGGTCGAGGGCAGGTAGGGGTTGCCCGAAGGCATCGTCTGGGGCAGTTGCACCCGTCCGATCGGCGTCCCCCCGCCCGGCATGCTTGCAGGTGTGCCTGCGCGGGCCGCGGGACGGGCAGCGGGCACCTCATCCTCTTCCGTCTCATCTTCGCGCGGCATCACAAGGTCCAGCATCGTGGCACGCTGGAAGGGGTCGATCCCTTCGGCGCGCAGAAGACGCACGGCATCGAAATCCGATGTGGGCGCAAGCCCGTGTTTCTGGGCCACGCGACGCGCCATGCGCAACTGTCGCCCCGTTAAGCCTTCGCGACGGATCGCGTCGATCTCTGGGCCGGCTTCGGCATAAGGTGATCCCGTCAACAACTGCGACATATCAGGTGCGGCGTCATCGGGAATGGGCGACATGTCCCGTGTGCTGGCTGTCTGCTGTGCGGGCGGGTCAAGCCTGTCCACCTGCGGCGCGCCGGGGCGCTGGCCGGACGGGCGGTTCGGGATCAGCGGGGTCGGACCGCTGTGGCCTGCTTGGGCGCGGGTCGGTTCTTGTTCGACACCCGAGAACGCTTCGGTCAGGCTGCGCCGGATACGGAATTTTCTAGCCTTGGGTTTCGTAATCATACAGCTCTTTCGCTTCTTCCAAGGTGTCAAACATATGCAACTTGCCGTCCATCAACACGGCGGCGTTCCGGGCGAATTTCTCAAGGACCTGCGGTTGGTGCGACACGATGATCACCGTCGTATTGCGCAATCTTTCCCGCAGGATGTCCCCTGCCTTCCGGTTGAACTCGGCGTCAGTCGACGAGGGCATGCCTTCGTCGATCAGGTAGATGTCGAAATCAAGCGCCAGCATCAGCGCAAAGGAGAACCGCGCGCGCATCCCCGACGAATAGGTGCCAAGAGGCTGATCGAAATATTCACCCAGGTTGCAAAGCCAGCGACAGAACGCCTCGACATAGTCGGGGTCCAGTCCGTAGAGACGCGCGATGTAGCGGCTATTCTCGACGGCGGACACGCGCGACACCACGCCCCCCATGAAGCCCAGCGGAAAACTGATCCGCGACTCGCGACGGATGAACCCCTCATCAGGTTTTTCCAGCCCGGCCATCATGTTGATCAAGGTCGTCTTGCCTGTGCCGTTCGGCGCCAGGATACCCAGAGATTTGCCCAATTCGACGCGAAAGCTCACCCTGTCAAGGATTACCTTGCGCTGCATGCCCGTCCAGAAGGACTTGCTGACGTTATCGAATTCGAGCATTCAACGCTCCGGTCTGCTCCTGCCCACCCTCTTAGCGGGGTTGAGTTAACTCTCACTTAGCAATGGCCTTGGGCGCATGTCGAGCCATTGCTGACAAATCGCAATCTTTCGCGGCAAAATTATGTCATGCGCGCGTGACTATACCGTAGGAAGGCTGCGTTCACCAAGCCTCGTCTCTGTGGGGGTGCGCGCCATGCTGTCGCCGCCTGCTGGACCCGACGAAACCCCGTGCTAGACTGCATTGGATGAACAGCCCAACCTCAGATCTTGAGCCGCAGATTGCCGCTTGCCGCCTCTGTGCGCCACGCTTTGCCGCCACCGCCACGGGCCACGACCCGCGACCCGTGGTCTGGTTCCGACCCGAGGCACGGCTTCTGATCGCAGGGCAGGCGCCGGGGATGCGCGTGCATCAGTCGGGCCGACCCTTTCACGACCCTTCGGGCGATCGCCTGCGCGACTGGTTGGGGCTGTCCCTCGATGAGTTCTACGACCAGAGCCGCGTGGCAATTGTACCCATGGCCTTCTGTTTTCCGGGCTATGACGCCAAGGGAGCGGATCTGCCACCACCCCCCATCTGCGCGCGGACATGGCATGCGGAGGTAATGGCAAGGCTGGCCAAGGTGCGATTGCGCGTGCTGGTGGGCGGCCATGCCCACCGTTGGCATCTGGGCACGCGCACACCCGTGTCGCAGACCGTGGCCAACTGGCGCGAACATGGCCCCGGGGTTTTCCCCTTGCCTCACCCCTCATGGCGCAATACCGCTTGGCTTCGCAAAAATCCGTGGTTCGACGCCGAGGTTTTGCCCGCGCTGCGCGCCGCTGTCCGGAGAGTGATGAATGACCAACCTGACCCCGCTTGATGCCGCCCATGCCGCGATGGAGGCATCGCCCGCCGACGATGCGGCGCGGTTGCGCTTCTACGAGCGGCTGGCCGACTGCGAACTTTACCTTCTTCTGACCGAAGAAGCCGTGGGCGACAACATCACCCCCGAGGTTTTCGATCTGGGTGATGCCAGTTTCGTGCTGGTCTTCGATCGTGATGACCGTCTGGCGCAGTTCGTGGGCAAACCCGCGCCCTATGCGGCTCTGTCGGGCAGGGTCATCGCTGGCCTTCTGGCCGAACAGGGGATCGGACTTGGGGTCAATCTCGAGGTAGCCCCCTCATCCATCCTGATCCCGCCCGAAGCGGTGACGTGGCTGGCGGGCACACTTGGCAATGCTCCGGCCGAGGCCGAGGCCCGGATCGAAGCGCTGGCTCCCCCGCGCGGCCTTCCCGAATTGCTGCTGACGGCGCTGGACACCAAGCTGGCCAGTGCCGCCGGATTGGCCGAGGCAGCCTATCTTTTGGGCGTTACCTACGAGGGCGGCGGCAAGAGTCATATGCTGGCCTTTGTCGATGCCGCCCCCGGCGCGCAAGGGGCTCTGGCCAAAGCGGTGGCCGAGGCCCTCACGTTTTCAGGTATCGAGGCTGGGGCCTTGGACGTGGCCTTCTTCCGCGCGTCCGAACCGATGGCGGCGCGGCTGGCACAGCACGGCTTGCGCTTTGATCTGCCCCAGCCTGTCGAAGCGGTGCAGGAAGTGCTGCGCATGGCCCCCGGCTCGGACCCCGCAAAACCGCCCAAGCTGCGCTAGAGACGAGGGCAGGGGGTCAATAGCCCAGCTTGCGATCCACCAGATGCAGGAACGGCTCTCCGGCCTCGCCGCGTCGCACGTTTTCGGCAATCACGCGTGAGGCTGAGGCGGGCCGCGTCTCTGACGCGATATGCGGCGTGACGGTGACGGACGGATGCGCCCAGAACGGATGATCCGAGGGCAACGGTTCCACCCGGAACACATCCAGCGTGGCATGACCGATCTGGCCGCTGTCCAGCGCCGCCAACAGCGCAGCATCGTCGATCAGCGCCCCGCGTCCGGGGTTCAGGATGACCGCTCCCCGCGGCAGCAGCGCCAGACGGTCGGCGTCCAGCAGGTTCTCGGTCGCCGCTGTCAGCGGCAGCAGCAGCACCGCAATCTCGGCAGTGGACAGCGCCTGCACCAGCCCCTCATCCCCATGCAGGCAGCGAACCCCGTTGACCGCGCGCGGACTCCGGCTCCAGCCGGTTACGTTGAAACCCAGCCCCGCCATCGCCTGCGCGCAGGCCGATCCCAGCGCACCAAGACCCAGAACCGTCACGTGGCGATCCTCGGCCAGCGGGGGCACATGCTTGTCCCACGCCCCGTTCAGCCCGTGGATATGCCGGTCCATCCCCAGATGATGGCGCAGCGCGTGCCCCGTCACCCATTCCATCATTCCTTGCGTCAGCCCGTGATCCACCATCCGCGCCAAGGGCTGTGTCAGCGTGGTGTTGCCCACCACATGCTCGACCCCCGCCCAAAGGTTCAGCACCGCCTTGCAACGCGTATAGGGTGTGAAATCCTGCACCGTGCTGTTGGGCGCATAGACGATGTAATCCACCTGATCCGGCGCGATATCCCGCGACAGATGCGCCGCAACGCCCGCCTCGGCCAAGGCGGTGGTCAGTGGTGCCTCATAGGCGGCCCAGCTGTCGGGTTTGGCGGCGAAAAGGATATTCACGGTCATGTCTGGGCCTTCCGGTCGGTTCGGGGAAAATCAGCGGGGTTTGTGGATATGCGCGCTTTGGACAAGGCCAAAGGCCACCATCAGCACCAGCATTGCCGAGCCGCCATAGCTGACCAGCGGCAGCGGCACACCGACGACAGGGGCCAGCCCCATCACCATCGACATGTTCACGGCGAAATACAGAAAGAACGTCAGCGCGATCCCCAATGTCAGCAGGGACGAGAACCTGTCCTTGTTCGACAGGGCCGTGGCGACGCAGAAAACGATGATCAGCGCATATAGCCCCAGAAGCGAGATCCCCCCGATGAAGCCGAATTCCTCGGCCAGCGTGGTGAAGATGAAATCGGTATGCTTCTCGGGCAGAAAGTTCAGCCGGCTTTGCGTGCCCTGCATGAAGCCGCGGCCTGTCCAGCCCCCCGATCCCAGCGCGATCTTGGCCTGCGTGATGTGATAGCCAGCGTTCAGCGGATCCTGCGACGGATCAAGGAAAGTGTCGATCCGGCGATACTGATAGTCTTTCAGCAACTGCCATGATGTGCCGCGCGATTGCACCACCGCCGCGACAAGCCCCACCCCGCTGGCGAACACGGCCGCGAAATAGCCCCAATGGACACCTGCCACGAACATCAGACCGGCTCCGCCAAAGATCAGCAGCAAGGCTGTGCCCAGATCGGGCTGCGTCAGCACAAGACCGGTTGGAAGCAGGATGAAAAAAACCGGCACCGCCACCCAGAAGGGATGCGACACTTTTTTCATGGGCAACCAGTCGTAATAGGCCGCCAGAAACAGCACGAGTGTGACCTTGGCCAGTTCCGACGGTTGCAGTCGCATGAACCCAAGGTCGATCCATCGCTGCGCCCCGCCCCCGGTCGCGCCGAAGAATTCCACCGCCAACAGCAGCAGAAGCGAGACCAGATAGGCCAGCGCCGCCATGTTCCGCCAGAACCAGATCGGCACCATCGCGATCACGAACATGACCACCAGACCAAGCCCGAAACGCTGCATCTGAGGTTCCGTCCAGCGGCTGAACGCCCCGCCTGCCACGGAATAGAGCATGAGAAAGCCGACACTGGCCACGGCGACCAGCAGCAAAAGGATCGGCCAGTTCAGATAGAGCACCTTGCGAAAGCCAGAAGGCACCGTCTTGACGGTATACTCAAGATAACTCATGCGCGATCCTGTCCCGGGCGCAGAACCTGCGGCCGCTCGCGGCGCAGACGCTCCTGAAGGGCTTGCGCGCGAGACCGTTCAGCCTCGGGATAGGCATCAAGCGGCGGATCGCCCTTGTAAAGCGCCTGCAGCGTGATGTCCCGCGCCACAGGGGCCGCCACGGCCGAGCCGCCACCGCCATGCTCCACCACGACGGCCACGGCGATGCGCGGGTTGTCATAGGGTGCGTAATTCACGAACAGCGCGTGGTCG
Source organism: Seohaeicola sp. 4SK31 (assembly GCF_028802875.1). NCBI lineage: Bacteria > Pseudomonadati > Pseudomonadota > Alphaproteobacteria > Rhodobacterales > Roseobacteraceae > Seohaeicola > Seohaeicola sp. 4SK31. Next base: position 48,671 of record NZ_JARAMP010000008.1, read on the forward strand.
CGACGTTCCCAAGGCAAATCTTCGTTGCGGATCACACCTCGGGCCCGTTCGGCAGCGGTGATGTTGCGCACCTGACTGGTGCCGGTCTTGCCCGCCATGCGATAGCCATCCGTGATGATACGGCTGCCATAGGCCGTGCCGCGCCGGTTGTTTGTCGCCTCGAACATCGCGCGGCGGATGGCGCGCATATGGTTCTCGTTAAAGCCCAGGGGTTCGGCGGCCACCACGGGCTGCTCGACTCCGTCGATGCTGCGGATCAACCGCGGCTCGATCTTGCGCCCCACGGCCAGACGCGCGGTCATCACCGCCAGATGCAAGGGAGAGGTCAGCACATAGCCCTGCCCGATCGAGGCGTTGACCGTATCGCCCACGCGCCATTCCTGCCCAAAGCTTTCGCGCTTCCAGTCGCGCGTGGGTGCCCGGCCCCGCGCCACGGCGGACATGGGCAGATCGAAACGCACCCCGATGCCCAGCTTTTCAGCCATGGCCGACATCGCGTCGATCCCGACCTTCAGCGCCAGATCATAGTAATAGACGTCACAGCTTTCCCGCAGCGCGGTTTCAAGGTTCATATGCCCATGACCCGCACGTTTCCAGCAATGGAACCGCCGCCCCGAGACTTCAAGATGCCCGGGGCACCAGACGGTCTCTTCAGGCGTGATCACGCCCGCGTCCAGCGCGGCCAACACCGTGACCATCTTGTAAGTCGAGCCCGGCGGATAAAGTCCCTGTACGGATTTGTTGGCCAGCGGGCGATACTTGTTCTCGGTCAACACCGAATAGTCCGCCACGGAAATGCCCCGCACGAACAGGTTGGGATCGAAACTGGGAGCGGATGCGATAGACAAAATGTCGCCCGTTTCGCAGTCCAGTACCACGGCGGCCGCACTTTCGCCCGCCAGCCGCGCCTGAACATAGCTTTGCAGCGCATTGTCCACCGTCAGCTGGATATTCGCGCCCGCCTTGCCCTCCTGCCGGTCCAACTCGCGCATTACCCGACCGGCGGCATTCACCTCGACACGCTTGGTGCCGGCTTTGCCGCGCAGGATTTCTTCCTGCCGCGCCTCAAGCCCGACCTTGCCGATCTGGAACCGGGGGATCCGCAGCAGGTGGTCGGGGTTCTCGATCTTCTGCAGATCGTAATCGCTGATGGGGCCGACATAGCCCACCACATGCGCGAAATCCGGTCCCGTGGGATAAAACCGCGACAGACCCACTTCGGGCGTCACGCCGGGCAGAGCGGGGGCGTTGATGGCCACTTTCGAGATATCGTCCCAGCTGACGCGGTCCGCTACGGTCACCTGCGTGTCGCCCCGGCTTTCGCGCATTTCCTTGAGCGCGCGTTCCTGATCCTCGGGCCCCAGGTCGATCAGTGTGGCCAAGCGACGCATGACCATGTCGATATCGCCCGCGTCCTCGCGCACCATGATGATGCGATAGCTGGGCTGGTTCTCGGCGATCACCGCGCCGTTGCGGTCATAGATCTGGCCGCGGGCCGGCGCGATCAACCGGATGCTGATCCGGTTCTCCTCGGCCAGCACGCGAAACTGGTCGGCCTGCTCCACCTGCATATAGCGCATCCGCAGGCCCAGAACCCCCATGAAGGCCAGCATGGAGCCGCCCATGACAAGGCCACGCCGGGTGATCCGGCGGGCTGAATCCGCGCTGTCCTTGGGATTACGTCTCATATCCGTTGCCCCAGCCTGTCCAGATCGCCGGGTGCGGCCTTGCGCACGCCGAACACCCATTGCGAGATCATGACAACCACAGGATAGCAGATCAAGGTCATGACGACATGGATTACCGTCAGGCCCAGCGGGGCCTGCGGCACCATCAGCACCGCCAGAACCAGTCTGTTCCCCAAAGAGACGGCCAGAAAGATGCCCGCTACCGCCAGCCATTCCATCATGAAGGGCTGATCGCGCAGATTGCGCGCCCGATTCTTCAAAGCTTGCGTGCCGATCACCATCAAAGCGGCCCACAGACCCGGCGGTCGCAGGAATAGCAGATCCGCCAGCAGAACGATCACGGCGACCGACAGGGCCGGCACGAATTCGGGCCGCCGCAACGCCCAGGCGAATGTCAACGCCACCAGCAGATCCGGCCCCGCCCACACCTGAGGCTGAAAATCCAGCGGGATCAGTTTGGCAAAGATCACAGCAAGGGCAAGGCCCAGGTAAAGCATCCGCATACCCCAGACGCGGGGGGCGCTTCCTTCAGCCATTGCCATCCTCCGTTTCCGAAAGAATGTCGCCGCTTTCGGGCAAGGGGGCCGGTGCCATGCGCTGCTCCAACGGAGCCACCAGCGCGCCGGGATCACGGATCACCTCGGTGCCGGGATTGCGCAGCACACGCAGGAATTCCAGCCGCTCGTAGTCCGCAGCCAGAACCACCCGCAGCCGCCCGCCCGGATCGGCGGCAACCTGACCGATCAGCAGGCCAGCCGGAAACACACCGCCATCGCCCGAGGAGACCACCCGGTCACCGGGCCGCACAAGATCCGGATCCTCAAGGAACGAGATCGGCGGGGCCGCCGTATTGTCGCCCTGCACGATCGCGGTCTGACCCGAGGGCTGGATCGTCGCGGGGATCCGGCTGGCCGGATCGGTCAACAGGATCACGCGCGATGTATCGCGCCCTACGCCGGAAATGCGACCGACCAGTCCGATCCCGTCCATCGTGGCCCAGCCATCGACGATCCCGTCGCGCGCCCCGACATTCAGCAGAACCGATTGCCGGAAGGGCGAGCCACTATCCGCCAGCACGACACCCGTGACAAAGGTCAGGCGTGGGTCCAGGCGGACCTTGTTCAGATCCAGCAACCGGGCATTCTCCTGCTCCAGTTGCAGCGCCGCCTCTTTCCACGCCTTCATCTTCTGCAATTCGTTCCGCAGATCCTGATTCTGCTGGACAATGCGCTGATAGCTCTGGAAATCGCGCACCAGATTGACGGTTGCCGTCACCGGGGCCATCGCCCAGTCAAAGCTTGGCACCACGCGGTCCACCACCGCCGCGCGAAAGCGCTCGACCCGTGGACTGTCGATGCGCCAGACCAGAAAAAGACCGACAAGGCACAAGACCAGAACCCCCACAAGCAACCGCTTGAGGGGGCCCAGAAAGTCATCCGCCTGTGATCTGTCCTTTGCCAAGGTCTGTTCCTGTCCTTGTCAGAGCCCCTCAGAGGAAGGGGTGATCAACTGTCGTAATCAATCGCATGGCGCAGTTGTTTTTCATATTCCAGCGCCTTGCCGGTCCCAAGCGCCACACAGTTGAGCGCCTCGTCCGCGATGGATACGGCCAGGCCCGTCTGTTCGCGCAGCGCCAGATCCAGATCGCCCAGAAGCGCGCCGCCGCCCGTCAGCATCACGCCGCGATCCACGATATCGGCCGCTAGATCGGGGGGCGTCGCTTCCAGCGCGGTCATCACCGCCTCGCAGATCTGCTGCACCGGTTCGCTCAAGGCTTCGGCCACTTGGGCCTGGCTGATCTCGGTTTCCTTGGGCACACCGTTCAGCAGGTCACGTCCCCGGATCATCATCGACGTGCCCCGACCGTCATCGGGCATGCGTGCCGTACCGATCGAGGTTTTGATCCGTTCCGCCGTCGCCTCGCCGACCAGAAGGTTATGCTGGCGACGCAGGTAGTTGATGATCGCCTCGTCCATCCGGTCGCCCCCGACGCGAACCGAACGGGCATAGACGATGTCACCCAGAGACAGCACCGCCACCTCGGTCGTGCCGCCGCCGATATCCACTACCATGTTGCCCGTGGGGTCCGTGATCGGCATCCCGGCACCGATAGCCGCCGCAATGGGTTCGGCGATCAGACCCGCCTTGCGCGCCCCCGCAGAGAGCACCGACTGCCGGATCGCGCGTTTCTCCACCGGAGTCGCACCATGGGGCACACAGACGATAATCTTGGGTTTTGAAAAGGTGGACCGCTTCAGGACCTTGCGGATGAAATGCTTGATCATCTCTTCGGCAGTGTCGAAATCGGCGATGACCCCGTCCCGCATCGGACGGATCGCCTCGATGCTGCCGGGGGTGCGGCCCAGCATCAGCTTGGCATCCTCACCCACCGCCAGAACCTTCTTTACACCGTCCTTGATATGGTAGGCCACGACCGATGGCTCGCTAAGCACGATACCCTTACCCTTGACATAGACCAGTGTATTGGCCGTGCCGAGGTCGATCGCCATATCCGAGGCGAACAAGCTGGGCATCTTATCGAAAATTGACATGGTCTCATGTCCCATTGTTGAAATTGTGCAAGTAGCCAGCGACTCTGCTTGAGGTGGCCAGATGCCCTTATAGGGCTGAGGTGCCCTTTGTGAAAGACCCACCTTCATTTTGTATCAGCACACTTCCGCCTGAGACGTCAATGGGCTATGGACGCGCGATGCTGTCCTATCAACATATCTACCACGCGGGCAACCCGGCGGATGTGCACAAGCACGCGCTGCTGTGCCGCATGCTGTCCTACCTGACGGTGAAGGACAAACCGCTCGGGTATATCGAAACCCATGCCGGGCGCGGGCTCTACATGCTGGACGCGCCAGAAGCGGTCAAGACCGGCGAGGCGGCCGCAGGCATCGAGTCGCTTCTTCGGCAGGGGGGTATGGCGGCGGATCATCCCTATCTTGCCGCGCTGGCGCAGGTGCGCGCGGCGCACGGACCGCGGGCCTATGCCGGATCGCCCCTGCTGGCGGCAATGATCCTGCGACCACAGGACCGGATGCATCTGGCCGAACTGCACCCGCAGGAGCATGGCGCGCTTGAGTTTGCGATGTCTCCCTTTGGTGCGCGCATCTACCGACAGGACGGCTTTGGCATGGCGCAGGCCATCTGCCCCCCCGACCCGCGCCGGGGCCTCATGCTGATCGATCCCAGCTATGAGGTGAAGACCGATTACGAGACGATCCCCGCCCAAATCGCGAAACTGCACCGCAAATGGAACGTGGGCATCATCTGCCTGTGGTATCCGATCCTGACAAGTGCTGCGCATGGTCCGATGCTGGCGGCGCTCGCGGCTCAGAACCTGCCGGGTGCGCTACGCCACGAGGTGCGCTTTCCGCCGGTTCGCGCCGGTCACCGGATGGTGGGGTCAGGACTGTTCATCGTGAACGCCCCTTACGGCACCGAGGACGAGGCCAAGCGACTGACCGCTCTTTTCGCGCAGGGTTGAGGCCGGAAAAGGGGGGCTGTCTGCCCCCCACGCCGAACCGCGTTCGACTGCGTCGAACTGTGTTCGACGATCCCCCCGAGGATATTTCGGGCAAAAAGAAGCAGCCGCAACAGAAAAGACCCGCCGCTCTGGCAGCGGCGGGCCGGTTTCATTGTCGTCCGGTGCGGATCAGCTCACATCCTTGTAGTTGATCTCGCGCCGGTCGGCACCGGGGCCAGCCTTGTCGCGCCGCACCAGCAAACGGTTCAGCGCATTGACATAGGCGCGGGCCGAGGCGACGACCGTGTCTGTATCCGCAGACTGGCCCGTGGCAATCATCCCGTCCTCTTCCAGCCGCACACTGACGGTGGCCTGCGCATCGGTGCCTTCCGTGACGGCATTCACCTGATAGAGTTGCAACCGCGCCTTGTTGGGATGCAGCGCGCGCACCGCCTTGAAGGTGGCATCCACCGGCCCGTCACCATGTTCGGTGGCGATCATCTCCTTGCCGTCGATCTCCATCTCCAGCGTAGCCTCGGCAGGGCCGCCCGTGCCGCACAGCACCTTGAGCGAGACGATCTGCAGCCGGTCATTGCCCGCATCCGCCGTGGCCGAAACCAGCGCCACGATATCCTCGTCATAGACTTCCTTCTTGCGGTCGGCCAATTCCTTGAACCGCACAAAGATGTCTTTGAGTTGGTTATCCCCCACCTCATGCCCCAACTGGCGCAGCTTGTCGCGCAGCGCCGCGCGGCCCGAATGCTTGCCCATCACAAGGTTGGATGCAGTCAGTCCGATATCCTCGGGGCGCATGATCTCGAAGGTCTCGGCGTTCTTCAGCATCCCGTCCTGATGGATGCCGGATTCATGCGCAAAGGCGTTCTTGCCCACGATGGCCTTGTTGAACTGCACCGCAAAGCCCGACACTGTGGCCACGCGGCGCGAGATGTTCATGATCTTGGTCGTATCCACGCGGGTGCGGTAGGGCATGATGTCATTGCGCACCTTCAGCGCCATCACCACCTCTTCCAGCGCTGTATTGCCCGCGCGCTCGCCCAAACCGTTGATCGTGCATTCGATCTGCCGCGCGCCCGCCTCGACCGCGGCCAGCGCGTTTGCCGTCGCCATGCCCAGATCGTTGTGGCAATGGGTGGCAAAGATCACCGTATCGGCGCCCGGCACCCGCTCGCGGATCATGCGGATCAGATCGGCACTTTCGCGCGGCGCTGTATAGCCCACGGTATCGGGGATGTTGATCGTCGTGGCCCCCGCCTTGATCGCGATCTCGATCACCCGGCAGAGGTAATCATGTTCCGTCCGTGTCGCATCCATGGGCGACCACTGCACGTTGTCGCACAGGTTGCGCGCATGGCTGACGGTCTGGTGGATGCGCTCGGCCATCTCGTCCTGCGTCAGGTTCGGGATCGCCCGGTGCAGGGGCGAGGTGCCGATGAAGGTATGGATGCGCGGCTGTTTCGCATGGCGCACGGCGTCCCAGCAGCGGTCGATATCGGCCAGATTGGCGCGCGCCAGCCCGCAGATCACCGCGTCTTTTGAGCGTTCGGCAATTTCCTTCACCGCGCGGAAATCCCCTTCCGAGGCGATGGGAAATCCTGCCTCGATGATATCCACCCCCATATCGTCCAGCAATTCGGCGATATCCAGTTTCTCGGCATGGGTCATGGTGGCGCCGGGGCTTTGTTCGCCGTCGCGCAAGGTCGTGTCAAAGATCAAGACGCGGTCTTGTTCTGATGTATCGGTCATGTCGGGTCTCTTTTCATGTCTGCTGATGGGGCTTGGCGCGGGATGCACATCCTCTGAGCGGTCGCGCCGGGCCGGCACGCTCAGAGGCGGCTTAGCGACAGCAGAAGGGCAGCAGCGAGTGCCGCGCGGGATGCGCGGGCCGGGGTCGCCTTATGTGCCAAAATCGTCATGACGTCAGGTTATACGCGGGTTCAGGCAAATGAAAAGCCCGAATTTCGCACCCTGCGCATTGAAGCCCGTCGCCGCGCCGCTAGCTGTGGCCCATGGAAAAGGCATTGATCATAGGGGCTTCGGGCGGCATCGGCGCGGCGATCACAGCCGCATTGACGGCGCGGGGCGTGGCCGTCACGACCCTGTCGCGGCGTGATGACGGTCTGGACGTGACGGATGAGGACAGCGTTTCCGTCGCCCTTGGTGCGCTGGAGCCTGGCTTTGATCTGATCCTTGTGGCCACTGGCGCATTGGTGATCGACGGGGCAGAGCCAGAAAAGACGATCCGCCGTGTGACGGCCCGCGCCATGGTGGACCAATTCGCGCTCAACTGCATCGGGCCCTCTCTGGTGCTGAAACACAGTCTGCGCCTTTTGCCGCGTGACAGGCGGGCGGTCTTTGCGGCGCTGTCCGCGCGGGTGGGGTCGATCGGCGACAACGCTCTGGGTGGTTGGTACAGCTACCGCACGGCCAAGGCGGCGCTGAACCAGATGATCCACACGGGCGCCATCGGACTGGCGCGCAGCCACCGCCACGCGCTCTGCGTCGCGCTGCATCCGGGCACCGTGGCCACACGCTTTACCGAAGATTATGCAGCCAGTCATGACCGCGTCGCCCCGGCACAGGCAGCGGCCAACCTCTTGGGCGTGATTGAAGGGCTGAGCCCGGCAGATACGGGCGGGTTCTTCGACTGGCAGGGCAAACGGGTGGCGTGGTGACGCGCCTGGTTCTGGTCCTCGGGGATCAACTGTCTGACAGCATGGCTGCCCTGAAAGCCGCCGATCCCACCCGTGACATCGTGGTGATGGCCGAGGTGGGAGGGGAGGCGGGACATGTGCCCCATCACCCCAAGAAGATCGCGTTTCTGTTCGCCGCCATGCGCAAATTCGCGGCGCGGCTGGAAGGGAAGGGATGGCGCGTCGCCTATTCACGCCTTGATGATCCCGACAATACCGACACCATCCCCGGCGAATTGATCCGTCGCGCCGCCGCATACAAGGCGACGGGCGTCATCGGAACCGAACCCGGCGATTGGCGCTTGCGCGCATCATTGGAAGAGATGCCGCTAAAGTTGCACCTTCTGCGGGACGACCGCTTCATCGCCTCCTCGGTCGTGTTCGAGGACTGGGCCAAGGGGCGCAAGCAGTTGCGGATGGAATACTTTTACCGCGAGATGCGCCGCAAAACCGGCCTGCTGATGGAGGGGGATCAACCCGCAGGTGGTCAGTGGAACTATGACCACGACAACCGCAAAGCCGCGCCCGATGCCATCACATTTAAGGGCCCGCTACGGTTTGAACCTGATGCCGTGACGGCCGAGGTGCTGGATCTGGTCGAGGCGCGGTTTTCCAACCATTTCGGACAGTTGCGTCCCTTTTGGTTCGGCACAGACCGTGACCAGGCGCTCCAGCATCTCGATCACTGGATCACGGGCGGCCTGCCGGGCTTCGGTGATTATCAGGATGCGATGCTGGCCGATCAGCCCTTCATGTATCACGCGCTGATCGGGCTTTACCTGAACGCTGGCCTGCTTGATCCGCTCGAAGTTTGCCAGCGGGTCGAGGCCGCTTGGAAAGCGGGCCGCGCCCCCTTGAACGCCGCCGAAGGCTTCATCCGCCAGATCATCGGCTGGCGCGAATATGTGCGCGGCATCTGGTATCGCGAAGGCCCGGACTATACCCGCCGCAACGTGCTGGGCCACACCAATGCGCTGCCGGATCTCTATTGGGGCGCGCCCACCGATATGCGCTGCATGGAACGCGCTGTGACCCAGACGGCGGAAAACGCCTATGCCCACCACATCCAGCGCCTGATGGTGACGGGCAATTTTGCGCTGCTGGCAGGCATTGATCCTGCTGAGGTGCAGGACTGGTATCTGGCCGTCTATGCCGATGCCTATGAATGGGTCGAGGCTCCGAACGTGGTGGGGATGAGCCTCTTTGCCGATGGCGGCATCATTGCCTCGAAACCCTATGTTTCGTCTGGCAATTACATCGACAGGATGTCGGATTATTGCGGATCATGCGCCTACCGCGTCAAGGACAAGACAGGCCCGCGCGCCTGCCCGTTCAATCTGCTCTACTGGCACTTCCTGATCCGCCACCGCGACCGCTTCAGCGCAAATCCCCGCATGGGCCAGATGTATGCTACATGGGACCGGATGGCCGAAGACCGTCGCACGACCGTTCTGGCCGAGGCAGAGGCATTCCTTAAACGCATGCAGGCCGGGCAACGCATCTGACAGCGCAGCAGCCCTGCTTCTTTTTGCCTCAAATATCCATACGCGACTGCGTCACTGGACCGCCGGTCAGTCGGCGGGCACCGCCGGCGTGTCCTCCGGTGCCGCCGCCGGGGCGTCCGCCGGGGTCTCTTCCGCTGCCGGGGCGGCCTCGTCTGCCCCATCCGCACCCGGCGGGGTGCCGTTCTGCCAGACGCCCGTCACCTCCTGCCCGGTGGCATAGCGCATCGTGCCTTCGCCCTGACGGCGTCCGGCACTGAACATGCCCTCATAGACATCGCCATTGGCATAGGTCGCTGTGCCGCGGCCGTCGATTTCGCCCGCGCGCCATTCCCCGCTATAGCGGAATCCATCCGGCATCACGATCTCGCCCGTACCCTCGCGCTGGCCGTTCACGAATTGCCCGGTATAGACCGTGCCGTCGGGATATGTGGCCACGCCCTGACCATGCCGCTGTCCATCCAGCCATTCTCCCTCATAGCGATAGCCATCCGGATAGGTCATCACGCCGCGCCCATGATTGCGCGCCTCGCGGAATCCGCCCTCATAGATCAGCCCGTTGGCATAGACCGCGCGGCCCTCGCCCTCAATCACGCCCGCCGCCCATGCGCCTTCATAGGTCGAGCCGTCGGGATAGGTGATCTTGCCTTCCCCATCAGGCAGATCAGCGCGGAACTGGCCCTCGTAGACCGATCCGTCGGGATAGGTGACGCGCCCCTGACCGGCGATCTGCCCGGCCACCCAGGACCCTTCATAGACATAGCCATCCGTGCCGGTGAACGTGCCCTGACCCTCGCGCAGGTCATTCACGAAACCGCCCACATAGGTGTCCCCGCTGGCATAGGTCACGCGCCCCTGACCTTCACGACGGCCATCGACCAGCATCCCCTCATAGACATCGCCATTGGATTGGGTCAGCTTGCCCTCGCCATTGATCTGGCCGTCCTTCCACGTTCCCTCATAGATCAGCCCGTCAGGCATGGTCAGCGTGCCCTGACCCTCGCGCGCGCCGCGCACGACCTGACCCTCATAGACAGCGCCATCGGGATAGGTGATCGTAGCGCTGCCTTCCTTGACGCCGCGGTCCCATGTGCCGTCATAGACATAGCCACCGGGGCTTTGCATGATTCCGCGCCCATGGTGCATCGCCTCGAGGAACCCACCTTCATAGCGCATCCCGTTGGCATAGGCGGCGATCCCCTGTCCGGTGATCTTGCCATCGACCCACTCGCCCTCATAGGTGCCACCATCGGTAAAGACGATCCGCCCCACGCCCTCGGGCTTGCCGCGCTGGAACTGGCCCTCATAGACCGAGCCGTTGGGAAAGCGCGCCACACCATTCCCACGGATCTCGCCTTCGACCCAATCACCGGTATATTCATAGCCATTGGGAAGGCGGTAGGTGCCGGTGCCATGCTGCAACCCGTTCAGGAACGTGCCCTCATAGACCCCGCCATCGTCATATTGCTTGGTCTGGACCCCATCCGTCTGCTGCGCCATGAGCGGGGCGCTCAGCATCAGCCCGGCCATGAGACACATCCCGAAGATTGCGCGCGTCTGTGTCATGCCTGCCCCTGATACACTCTCGGCCCGCCCGACGTGGGCGGGCCTTGCCCGGGCCGAACCTAAAGGAGGGCAGGCCGCCAGACAACGTCTTTTGCCGCATATCGGCTTTCCCTTGCCTGCCGATCTGCTAAGTCAACGGACAAGTGATCGATCAGAGGGCAGACCATGGCCACGCATTTCCGCCTGACACTGGCACAGCTGAACCCCGTGGTGGGCGATCTGGCGGGCAACGCCGCCCGTGCCCGTGCCGCGTGGGAACAGGCCCGCGCGGAACGCGCCGACATGGTCGCTTTTCCCGAAATGTTCATCACCGGCTATCAGACGCAGGACCTGATCCTGAAACCCGCCTTCCACGCCGCCGCCATCGCCACGATCGAAGCACTGGCTCGCGACTGCGCCGATGGGCCCGCCATCGGAATAGGTGGCCCGGTGATCGAACATGGCCGACTGCACAATGGCTGGTATGTGCTGGCAGGCGGGCGCATTCAGGCCCGCGTCCTCAAACAGCACCTGCCGAACGAGGATGTCTTCGACGAACACCGCCTGTTCCATCCAGGCCCGCCGCAGGGGCCCTACAGCATCGGCCCGCTCAGGATCGGCAGCCCGGTCTGCGAGGATGCATGGCACCCGGATGTGGCCGAAACCCTTGCCGAGACGGGGGCAGAACTGCTGCTGGTGCCCAATGGCAGCCCCTATGCCCGCGACAAGATGGGGATCCGCCAGAACCTCATGGTCGCGCGGGTGGTCGAAACCGGCCTGCCGCTTGTTTACCTGAACATGGTGGGTGGACAGGACGATCAGGTCTTTGACGGCGGATCTTTCGTGCTGAACTCAGGCGGCGCGCTGGCCGTGCAACTGCCGCTCTTCGACGAAGCGGTGGTAAGCGTGGATTTCACCCATACGCCTGACGGTTGGATCGCGGCACAAGGCCCGCGCGCAACGATCCCCGACCTGATGGAGCAGGATTACCGCGCCATGGTCGAATCCCTGCGTGACTACATGCGCAAGACCGGCTTCAAGACCGCGATCCTTGGCTTGTCCGGTGGTATCGACAGCGCCATCGTGGCCACCATCGCCGCCGATGCGATTGGCGCCGCCAATGTCCGTTGCGTCATGCTACCCTCGGAATACACCTCGCAAGCCTCGCTTGATGATGCGCGCGCCGTCGCCACCGCGCTGGGCTGTGCCTATGACACCGTGCCCATCACCGGCCCCCGCGCCGCGGTGACCGAGGCGCTCGCTCCCCTCTTCGAGGGTCACTCCCCCGACCTGACCGAGGAGAATATCCAGTCCCGCCTGCGCGGCCTGCTGTTGATGGCGATGAGCAACAAATTCGGCAACATGCTGCTGACCACGGGCAACAAATCCGAGGTCGCCGTAGGCTATGCCACGATCTATGGCGACATGGCGGGCGGCTACAATCCGATCAAGGACATGTATAAAACCCGCGTCTTCGCCGCCTGCCGCTGGCGCAACGCCAATCACCGCGACTGGATGATGGGCCCGGCAGGTGAGGTGATCCCACCCCGCGTGATCGACAAACCCCCCAGCGCCGAGCTGCGTCCCGACCAGAAGGATGAGGACAGCCTGCCACCCTATGCGGTGCTGGATGCCATTCTCGAGATGCTGGTGGACAAGGACGCCTCGGTCGCCGACTGCGTGGCCGCTGGATTTGACCGCGCCACCGTCAAGCGGATCGAGCATCTTCTCTACATCAGCGAATACAAGCGCTTCCAATCCGCGCCGGGCACAAGGCTCAGCCCCGGCGCCTTCTGGCTGGACCGCCGCTATCCCATCGTCAATCGCTGGCGCGACGACAGCGGCGCGTGATACACTGACCGCAGCCCATCCGGAGGGTGCTGCAATGTCATGGCTCGACCGCATCGTTGAACGCCAGATCCAGAAGGCCCGGCTGAAAGGCCAGCTTCAGGGGCTGAAAGGCGAGGGCGCACCGCTGCCGGAACGACCCGAGGCCGCCTTTGTCAGCCCGGCCGAGGCGGTGGCTTATCGCATCATGGCCGAAGCCGGTGTCCTGCCCGAGGAGATCACCCTCAAGAAGCAGGTGGCTGCCCAACAGGCAGCCTTGGCCATGATCACCGATGCGGTGGCCCGCAAGGCCGCGATGGCGCGTCTGGCTGACCTGCAAATGCGCCAATCCATCGCCGAGGAGGCGCGTCGCCGTTTCATGAAGGATTGATCCTGTGCTGATCACTCCCACCACGGATCGACGACGGCGATGTCATCATCGGACCAGCCGAAGTGATGCGCGAATTCGTGGATCGTGACATGCGCGACCAGTTCGGCAATGCTCACATCGCCCCGCGCGCGCCATTCATCAAGGATCGGTTCGCGGAACAGCCAGACCGTATCCGGCCCCATCGGCTGATCGAAGACCGATTTCTCGGTAATCGGGATGCCGTCATAAAGTCCGGTCAGATCCAGCGGATCGTCGATCTCCAACTCAGCCAGCATGTCCTCGTCAGGCCAGTCCACCACGCAGATCGCCACCTGCAAGGCCGCTGCACGAAAGGGCGCAGGAAGGCCGTCCACCGTCTGGCGGGCCATCTGTTCCATCTGGGCAAGGCTGGGGATGCGCTCGGTCATGGACCGGATATGGCAATCCCCGCGCAGGATTGAAATGCCCCCAAGCGACAGAAGGTGAAAAACGACCTTTGCGTCGCGTTCCGGCGCGCACGGACAAGGCCGGATCGGCACAAGCCGCATACCCACAGACAGGATTGACAGGATGATCGCGGTTCACACGCGGGCGGCGGCCTTTTCCGCCGAGGAATGCGAGCGGATCGTCGCGCTGGCGGACGCAGCCCCATCGCGCGATGCGCGACTGGTCGGCCAGACCCAGGATCACAACCTGCGCCGCGCCGATCTGGTCTGGCTGGATGACGTGCCCGGCAGCGACTGGGTGATGGACCGCATCATCGACGTGGTGCGCGAAGCCAATCGCGACACGTTCAACTTCGATCTGCAAAGCTTTTCCGAAAGCGCGCAGGTCGCCCGCTACGATTCCGCACGCGAAGGCCATTTCGACTGGCATTCCGACATCGGCGACGGTCCCTTGGCCCGCCAGCGCAAGCTGACCATGGTGGTGCAGCTCTCAGCCCCCGACAGCTATGTTGGCGGCACACTGGAAGTCATGCCAAGCGCCCATGTGCAGCAAGCCAGTCCCGCGCGCGGCGATGCGACCATCTTCCCCAGCTTCCTGCTGCATCGCGTCACCCCCGTAACAGCAGGGCTACGCCATTCCCTGACGATCTGGGCGCATGGGCCAGCGTTTCGCTGACTGGCCCCTTCATCGTTCTGCAAATACTCACAGCAACCGGCGATCTGAAAAATCTGCTCAGGGCTTGGCGCTGACGATCCGGTTGACATGGCCCATCTTGCGCCCGGCCTTGACCTCGGCCTTGCCATAAAGATGCAGCGCCGTCGCAGGCTCCCTCGCCAATTCCGGCACCCGGTCCATGTCCGCCCCGATCAGGTTCTCCATCACCACATCCGCATGGCGCGACCCGTCGCCCAAGGGCCAGCCCGCCACAGCGCGGATATGCTGTTCGAACTGGTCGATGGTGCAACCATTCTGCGTCCAGTGGCCCGAATTATGCACGCGCGGCGCGATCTCGTTCACGATCAACCCCTGCGGCGTCACGAACAACTCGACCCCCATAACACCCACATAATCCAGCGCGTTCAGGATCTTCGCCGTCAGCAGCACCGCATCCATCCGCAGGCTGGCCGACAGGCGCGAGGGCACGGTCGTCGTGTGCAGAATGCCATCGCGATGCACATTCTCGCCCGGGTCATAGCACGACACCTCGCCACGTGTGTTGCGCGCCCCGATCACTGACACCTCATACTGGAAATCCACAAACCCTTCCAGAATGGCCGGCGCCCCCGCCATATCCGCCAACGCGCGCGACGCATCATCGGCCGCCATCAACCGTGACTGCCCCTTGCCGTCGTAACCGAACCGCCGGGTCTTGAGGATCGCAGGCACGCCCACGGCCGCAATCGCCGCCTCCAGAGACGCAGCATCGTCCACGGCAGCGTAGGGCGCGGTCCGCAGACCCAGCCCTGTCAGAAAATCCTTCTCGGTGATCCGGTCCTGACTGATCCGCAGCGCCTCACGCCCCGGGCGGATCGGGCGTAGCGGCTCCAGCAGGTCCAGCGCCGTCGTGGGGATATTCTCGAACTCATAGGTGATCACGTCGCAATCGGCGGCGAATGCCCCCAAAGCGGCTGCATCCTGATAAGGGGCGGTTGTCACCCGATGCGCCACATCTGCGGCGGGCGGATGGGCCCCGGGCTCGAAGATATGCGTGCGAAATCCCAGACGGCTGGCCGCTACCGACAGCATGCGCCCCAATTGACCGCCACCCATGATGCCGATGGTGGCCCCGGTTTTCAGCATATCACTCATCCACCGGCTCCTCGGGAATCGAATCCGACAAGGCTTTGCGCCAGCCATCCAGCCGTGCCGCCAGCGCCGCATCCTGCAACGCCAGTATTCCCGCCGCCATCAGCCCGGCATTGGCCGCGCCTGCCGCCCCGATCGCCATGGTGGCCACCGGATAGCCGCGCGGCATCTGCAGGATCGAATACAGGCTGTCCACGCCCGACAGCGCCTTGGTCTGCACCGGCACGCCGATGACCGGCACGCGGGTTTTCGATGCCATCATCCCCGGCAGATGCGCCGCCCCTCCGGCACCAGCGATGATCACCTGCAAGCCACGCTCCACCGCCGTCTTGCCATAATCCCACAGCCGGTCCGGGGTGCGATGGGCCGACACGATCCGCGCCTCATAGGGCACGCCAAGGGCATCCAGCATGTCTGCCGCCTCTTTCATCGTGGGCCAGTCCGACTGGCTGCCCATGATGATTCCCACCTTGATCTCGGCCATGCTGTTTCTTCCCCATCGCTCTGGAAGGCGGTACTATAGTCAGGCGCACCCGTGTGACAAGCAGGTTTGGGTCAGGTTTGCATAGGGGCGGACAATGCTGAAAAAGGTGTTGCGCGGTGCCTTGACCTTGATCCTTGCCGCAGGCGCAATCTCCGCATCTGCTTGACCCGCCCAAAGGCCAGCGTCCGCCTGCCGACCAGACCTGAACAATCCCGAACAGGCAGGTCCGCCGTATCGCCGATCAGATTGAAACGGCCCATGTCAGCATGTGACAAAGGCTATGCTGCCTGTCGTCGGGCGGGCCGATACCTCGCCCGATTCCGGGTCACCGATCAGGCGATGATATCCGGGGTCAGCCGATCCTCGATCCGCGCGATCATGTCCTTGAGAAGAAGTTTCTTCTTCTTCAACCGTTGAATGGTCAGTTGATCGCCCGTTCCCTTGGCGACAAGGGCGGCAATGGCATCATCCAGATCGCGATGTTCGCGGCGGAACACCTCAAGCTCCACGCGCAGAACATCGTCCGTCTTCATCGAGATATCGCTGATGGCGTTCATGGCACGACAGTCCCTGACAGGTGATTCCCCCGTGCGTGACACGGAACACCAAGATACTGAAAAATCCAGAAAATCGCAAAACATCTCGCTCACCTGACGTGGTTTTGCAAGGGACGGAGCCAGAGCCTCCGCCAGGGTCTTGCACTGGTCCGGATGACGCCCCATATTTTGACAGAGACGGGTTGCCACAACGGGACCCGCATCTTGGACGGTCGCTTTTGACAAGGACGTGTCGATGACGAAACTGACTTTGGGGTCACACCCTTACCTGCTGGGCTTTGACCAGCTTGAGCGTTTGCTGGAGCGCAACGCGAAATCCGGGAACGAGGGCTATCCGCCCTTCAATATCGAGCAGACCTCGAACAATTCCTACCGCATCACGCTGGCTGTGGCCGGCTTTGCCGAGAACGATCTGGCGATCACCGTTGAGGATCGGCAGTTGGTGATCCGGGGGCGTCAGCGCGACGATACCGACGGCCGCGTCTACCTGCATCGCGGCATCGCCGCGCGGCAGTTCCAGCGCAGCTTCGTTCTGGCCGATGGCGTCGAGGTCGGTGAGGCGATCATGGAAAACGGTCTTCTGCATGTCGATCTGACCCGGGCCCAGCCCGAGACAGTGGTGCAGACGATCAGGATCAGGAAAGGATAAGCCCATGGATACGAAATACGAAGCGCTGGATCAAAGCGAAGATCCCATCGTCTATGTCCGCCCCGTCAAGGTGGCTGACCTGCCGGACGAGATCCGCCAGCAGGCCGTGGGCATTGACACGCTATATGCTGTGCACGACTCCAACGGCGCGCAGCTCGCGCTGGTCAAGGACCGCAAGCTGGCCTTCGTTCTGGCGCGCCAGAACCACATGGCCCCTGTGACTGTTCACTGATCTGGGCAGGGCCTCGCAGGCCCGCTGGAATGCGCGACAGACCAAAAAGGCCGCATCCTCGGGATGCGGCCTTTTGCATTGTCAGCGCAGGGCGGTCCCTGTCAGCCGGCGATCAGGCCCATGCTTTCCAGCTTGAGGATCACCTGATGCGCGCAGTTGTCCACATCGACATTCTCGGTGTCCAGACGCAGTTCAGGGCTCTCCGGCACGTCATAGGGGTCTGAAATGCCGGTGAATTCCTTGATCTTGCCCTCACGCGCCAGCTTGTAGAGGCCCTTGCGGTCACGCCGCTCGCATTCCTCCAGACTGGTCGAGACATGCACCTCCAGAAACGCGCCGAACTGCTCGATCTCCTCGCGCACCGCGCGGCGGGTGGTGGCATAGGGCGCGATCGGCGCACAGATGGCAATACCGCCGTTCTTGGTGATCTCGGACGCGACATAGCCGATCCGACGGATGTTCAGGTCGCGGTGTTCCTTGCTGAAGCCCAGTTCCGAGGACAGGTTCTTGCGTACCACATCCCCGTCCAGCAGCGTCACCGGACGCCCGCCCATCTCCATCAGCTTGATCATCAGCGCATTCGCGATGGTCGATTTCCCCGACCCGGAAAAGCCGGTGAAAAACACGGTGAAGCCCTGCTGCGACCGCGGCGGACGGGTGCGGCGCAATTCGGCCACCACTTGCGGAAAGGAAAACCACTCGGGGATTTCCAGACCCTCGGCCAGACGACGGCGCAACTCCGTGCCGGAAATGTCCAGAACGGTCGCGCCCTCAGGCACTTCGTCGGCAGGGAAATACTGCGCCTTTTCCTGCACATAGACCATGTGTTTGAAATCGACCATCTCCAGCCCGATCTCGGCCTCATGCTCTTTGAACAGGGTCTGCGCGTCATAAGGGCCATAGAAATCCTGCCCCGCACTGTTCTTGCCGGGACCGGCATGATCGCGACCGACGATGAAATGGGTGCAGCCGTGGTTCTTGCGGATCAACCCGTGCCAGACCGCCTCACGCGGGCCAGCCATGCGCATGGCAAGGTTCAGCAGGCTCATCGTCGTGGTGGCAGAAGGATACTGGTCCAACACCGCTTCATAGCAGCGCACGCGGGTGAAATGGTCCACATCGCCCGGTTTGGTCATGCCGACAACCGGATGGATCAGCAGGTTCGCCTGCGCCTCGCGCGCGGCCCGGAAGGTCAGTTCCTGATGCGCCCGGTGCAACGGGTTCCGCGTCTGGAACGCCACGACCTTGCGCCAGCCCAGCTTGCGGAACAGCGCGCGCAACTCGTTGGGTGTATCGCGGCGACCTTTGAAATCATAATGCACCGGCTGCTGGATGCCGGTCACAGGCCCGCCCAGATAGACGGAACCGGCCGTATTGTGCAGGTAATTCACCGCCGGATGCGCGGAATCGTCCGCACCGAACACCATCTTCGCCTCATGCGCCTTGTTGGGCACCCAGCGGTCAGTCACGGTCATCGTGGCAAGGATCACGCCTTCCTGATCGCGCAGGGCAATGTCCTGCCCGACCTCCAGCTTGTCTGCAAAGGCCTCGGGCACGTCGAGCGTGATCGGCATCGGCCAAAGCGTCCCATCCGCCAGACGCATGGTGTCGACCACGCTGTCGTAATCCTCCTGGCTCAGGAAGCCCTTCAGCGGATTGAACCCGCCATTCATCAGCAGTTCCAGATCGCAGATCTGGCGCGGTGTCAGATCCCAGCTGATCAGCTGGCCCGCCTCGATCTTGAGTTTCTGCGCGCTCTCATATGAGACGTAAAGTTCGGGGATCGGGGCCAGATTGGGCGTATACATGGGCAGGGCTTTCAATGCGGATAAGGCGGAACACGGGCTACAACAGGGGCGGGGACGAACCTGCAAGACGGCCGCAGGGTCGCGGGCCGTCTAGCCCCTGAAAGGGACAAAATTCAAGCCGACTTTGGCCCGAACTGCGACTTCGGACCAAAGTGACTCTTTTTTGCAGGAGTTTGGTCGATTATCCCTGATGCTCGGCCAGAAAGCGTTCAGCGTCCAGCGCCGCCATGCAGCCCATCCCGGCCGATGTGACCGCCTGACGGTATTTGTGGTCCGTCAGATCGCCTGCGGCAAAGATTCCGGGAATCGATGTCTCGGTGCTGCCGGGTTTCACGGTGACATAACCCCCGTTGTGCAGCTCCAGCACATCCTTGACCAACTCGTTGGCGGGCGCATGACCAATGGCCACGAAGACACCCTTGCAGGGGATCTCCGTGATGGCGCCTGTCTCCACATGCTTGACTCGCACCGCCGTGACCCCCTTGGGATTGTCCTCACCGACAACCTCCTCCAGCGCGTGGAACCACAGCGTCTCGATCTTGGGGTTCTTGAACAGCCGCTCCTGCAGGATCTTTTCCGCGCGCAAGCTGTCGCGCCGGTGGATCAGCGTGACCTTGGACGCGAAATTGGTCAGGAACAGCGCTTCCTCGACCGCGGTATTGCCACCACCGATCACCACGATCTCCTGCCCGCGATAGAAGAAGCCGTCACAGGTGGCGCAGGCCGACACGCCAAAGCCCTTGTAGGCATCCTCGGACGGCAGGCCCAGCCACTTGGCCCGCGCGCCTGTCGCAAGGATTACGGCATCGGCCGTATAGGTCGTGCCGCTGTCACCCTTGGCCACGAAGGGCCGCACCGTCGTGTCCAGCGATACGATGATGTCACCGATGATCTCGCAGCCCATCGCCTTGGCGTGGTCCTGCATCCGCACCATCAGATCTGGCCCCTGCACCTCGGTGTCCCCGGGCCAGTTCTCGACCTCGGTAGTGGTGGTCAGCTGCCCGCCCGGCTCGATCCCCTGCACAAGGATCGGCTCCAGCATGGCGCGGCTGGCATAGACCCCCGCCGTATAGCCCGCAGGCCCCGAGCCGATGATCAGAACTTTCGTGTGACGTGTCTCGGCCATGCGGGCAACCTTTGTCTTTGAATCTGCGTTGAACACAGCATATAGACCCGCTTCGCTGGGTCGAAAACCCCCCAGCGTGGCCGGGCTTGGTGCTGCGACCTTCCGCTGCGGGGGGGATGATCGAAACGATCTTGCGCTTTGGTGAAAGAATATTGCGCGCGCCACTGGCGATGCTATAAGAAACCGTCTTCAAGGAGAGCAGGAACATGGCCGGAACGCGGCTTGACCCGATTGATCGGAAAATTCTGGCAGAGTTGCAGGCCGATGGCCGCATGACCAACGTCGAGCTGGCCAAGCGCGTGGGCATATCCGCGCCGCCCTGCCTGCGCCGCGTCCGCACGCTGGAAGAAGCCGGATATATCCGCGGCTATCACGCCAAGGTCGATCCCCGCGAACTGGGTTTCGAGGTGCAGGTCTTCGCCATGGTTGGTCTGCAAAGTCAGGCCGAGGCGGATCTGTCCGCCTTCGAGGCGCGCTGCCGCGCATGGCCTCTGGTGCGCGAGTGCCACATGCTGAACGGCGAGGTGGATTTCATCCTGAAATGCGTGGCCCCCGACCTCAGCACCTTCCAGTCCTTCCTGACCGAACAACTGACCGAACAACTGACCGCCGCCGATAACGTGGCCAGCGTCAAGACCAGCCTCGTGATCCGCTGCGCCAAGGATGAACCCGGTGTGCCCTTCGACGTGCTTGAGGCGCGACTGAACCGCTCTGCCTGATCGTGAAACTGTCGAGATGATGGAAAAAGGGCGCCCATGGGCGCCCTTTTCTGGTGTTGATCGCCCTGTTCACGCCGCTGTCAGGCTGTCCAGCGTGTCACGCGTGGCGCGCGGATAGGCCAGCGGACCGAAATCATCCAGGCTGCGGATATGCGGGAACAGCGACAGGAACAGCGCCAGCATGTTCGGCCCCATCCGCTGCTCGAGTCCCAGACCGGGATGGAAGCTTTCCATATCCATGCCCGACACCTTGATCGAGGCATGGCGGTCCAGACACAGGTTATAGACGGTCACGGGGCGGGGCGGGGTGATGCGGATCGTGTTCATCCCGTCCTCGAAATCCGAGACCGGCGTGAAGACCTGGCCCGACCGTGCACCGGTCCCGTTCAACTCGCGCAGCGCCGCCGGGCGATGCAGCAGGCGGGCACCGGGGCCGGCCATCACATCGGCCATGGGGCGACCCATCCCGAACGTGTCGGCCATGATCCGGGTCATCCGCGTCTGGTCGGGTGTTTCGACCGGGGCGTCGGGCAGGATCGTCATCGACCCGATCCACAGGACAGGGCAGGGCCCGAACTCGGCGGTTTCGATCTGCATGCCGGGCAGCAGATCCTCGATCGCGCAGAGGCCTTGGGTGGTTGCCATCAGCGTGCCGCGCGCGAAGGCCGAGAAGGCGGCTTCGAACTGGGGCGTGGCCGGGGCAACGTGGCGGCTCGAGTCGATCTCGCCATTCGCGCCCAGGAACGTAACCTCGTAGCGGCGCATCACAGGCATTTTCTGCGAGCTCGCCGCAGCAGCAGGGGCTGCCGCCGGACGGATTGGCAGCGGTGCCTTGCGCGCCATCGCAGGGGTGCCTGTCAGGCGCGGTGTTTCGCAATGGGGTTTTTGTGTGACCGTGTCACGGGCCAGAAATCCGGGCTTGGCATCAAGCGGGCGGCGCGTGGACAGCGCTCCGTGGGCCAGGCTGATTCCGGACGACGTCTTCGTGACTGCCAGATGTCTGGCAGGGGGGGTATCAAATGCCATGCGTTTCACCACTTCTTGGCGTCGCAGTCGTGTCGGCCCCCACCGACAACACCGAAAGGACTTTGGTTTCAGGTCGTTTTCAGTGGGATCAATTGACCCATTCCTGCCTTCTTTGTCAAAAATTCAGGACAATCTGTGGCACGGCCAATTCAATGATCTGTTTGACGGGGGCTTTGTTTCACCAGCTGGAACAAAGCTGCCACAATTTGATTCGACCTGCGACTGTGGGGGCGGAATCCGGGTTTTCGTGGATCGGGAGGGCCGGACATGAAAAAGCCGCCCTTTGTCGGGGCGGCTTTGATGCGTCCGGGCCTTGAAGGGAGCGTCAGGCCTGGCGGGCAATCTTGAAAAGGGGGCGGCGCTTGGCGATTATCGCGGCGCGGGCGGTGCCGCGCTGCCAGGGGAGGGATGTCGTAGCCATCTCGGGGCTTTTGGCGGTGGCGATCACCGATTTCATCCAGCGTTTGGTTTTCATCTATCTTGTCTCCTGCCGGTGTTCCGGTCGACTGCCTGCCTTGATGGAAACAATCTGCCGGATCAATGCGGCATTGTTTTGGCCGCGGCGGTGGATTCTGTTCCAGATGGCCAGAAAACCGGCCAGAAGCCGGATGTCCCACGATGGGACATTTAAAAATCAAACAAAATCATATACTTGCAATCTAGCGGCAGCGTGCGCCGAGGCGAGGGTTCATTGACATTTGCACCGCCCGCGCGCGGATTTCAGGCGCATTCGCCCCATTCCTGCCCGGATCAGAGCCGGATCGCCGAGATGAGCCGCCCGTAATCCGCCTCGCCCGCGTGAGTCGTCCGGCGGTACGAGAAGAAGCGTTCCGGCTCGGAATAGGTGCAATGCCGTGTCCATTCCGCATGCCCCACACCCGCCCCGCGCAGGCGGTGCAGCCCGTAGGCGGGCAGGTCGAACATCATCCGGTCACCCGACCCTTGGGCAAAGAAGCGGGCGTTGTCCGGGTCTTCAGCCATGAAGTCATCGAAAAACTCGGGTCCTACCTCATAGGCGCTTTGGCTGATTGAGGGGCCGATCACGGCATGGATATGCGCCCGGTCCGCGCCAAGGCCCTCCATCGCATCAAGGGTCGCTTCAAGCACGCCGTCAAGCGCGCCGCGCCATCCGGCATGGGCAGCCCCGATCACGCCGGCATGGGTATCGGCAAAGAGGACAGGCTGACAATCCGCGGTGAGGATCGCCAGCGCCACGCCGGGCGTGGCGGTCACGATCCCGTCGGCACGGGGTTTGTCGGACAAGGGGCCGGTCACATGCACCACATCCGCCGAATGGACCTGATGCACCGTGACCAGATGATCGGGGGCAAGATCCATCGCCTGCGCCACGCGGGCGCGGTTGATCGCCACGATTTCCGCCTGATCCGAAGAACCGGGGCCGCAGTTCAAGCCCTGAAACACCCCCGAAGAGGCACCGCCACGCCGGGTGAAGAACCCGTGACGGAGCGGCATCAACGCCTCTGATGTCAGTATTTCCAAAGTCATTTCGGCGTCAGGCTTCCAGTCCGGGGGGCGGGGCGGCATTCTGTGGATAGAGCGCCACCACCTTGAAGAGCGTCCCCATTTCCTGTGGATGCGTCAAGCGCCGATGTGCGGCAATATGATCCTCGAGCCCGGAACCGGTCAGATGGGCGGCCAAAGTTTGGGCACGGGCGGTGATCCCCAAGCGTTCCAGAAACACACCCTGCGTGGTCAGGCGGCTATGGGCGCAGGGAAGGGAACAGACGAGCGCCTCGAAATCCACATGGGCAGTCAGATCAACCTCGCCGGGCCTGTCGAGTGGCGAGGCATAGGCCTGCCGCCCCATGGCTTGCAACGTGTCGCCCAGCGAGCGCCAGTCGCCATAGTCCAGGATCAGGGCCGCGCCACCGTGATCCGCGATACGATGGCCGATCTGGCCCGCGATGAGCGGGGCGGTAGCGCAGATCTCGACCACGTCACCCGGTCGGGTATCGGCAAGCCTTGCGTCAAGTGCCGGGTTGGCCGGGGCCGGGACAAGCCCGATGGTCAGCTTGCCTGCGGCGGTGCCTACGACCATTTCCGCGAAACCATCCTCTGTGCGCTGAAACTGGCGGATCGGCAGGGCATCGAAGAATTCGTTCGCCACCAGATAAAGCGGCCTTTGCGGCAGGTCATCCGGGCTGTCATGCCATGTGATCCGCGCGGCGGGCCAGACAGAGGCCAGCGTTGCGGCCTGCACCGCGCGCAGGCGGGCAGAGGCCTCGACCAGATGGACATGCGCGGCGGCATGAAAGCCCGGCACCTTGGCGGTGACCCGCAGGATGTCGGCCATCAGCGTGCCGCGACCGGGACCGAGTTCAGCCAGCGTGAAAGGTGCGGGCTGTCCCTGATCCAGCCAGACTTGCGCCAGACACAGGCCCAGCATCTCGCCGAACATCTGGCTGATCTCGGGCGCGGTGATGAAATCGCCCGCCGCCCCGAAAGGATCGCGGGTGGTGTAATAGCCATGGGTCGGGTGTAGCAGACAGTGCGCCATGTAATCGGCGACGGTCAGCGGACCCTCGGTCCTGATCCGGTCGAGAAGGATGCGTTCTAGCGCGTTCATGTCACGCGGCTGGTCGATCATGCCGGCATACTTTGCGCGCGGCGGCGGGCATAGAGGATCAACGCCACGCCTGCCGCCAGCATCGGCAGCGACAGAAGCTGCCCCATGGTGATGCCGACGCTGTCGCCCAGGCGGATCACATGGCCCAGCGGATTGTCCGGCGTGATGAATTGCGCGTCCGCTTGACGGAAATATTCGACGACAAAGCGCGCGGCCCCGTAGCCTGCGAGGAAGACTCCGGTGATCTGACCCGGCACCTTGAGCGCGTCGCGCCGGAAGGCGAGCCAGAGCATGACACCCAGCAGGAGCGCGCCTTCCAGCCCTGCCTGATAGAGTTGCGAGGGATGGCGGGCGCATAACCCGACCACGCCCGCGCAATCCTGTGCGGCGGCCCCCGGAAAGACCACGCCCCAGGGCAGATCGGTGGGGCGGCCCCAGAGTTCGGCATTGATGAAATTCGCGATCCGCCCCAGCATCAGCCCCACGGGCACGCCCAGCGCGATGGCATCGGCGGCGGCAAGGCGGGGGATCCTGTGCCGCCATGTGAAGATCCACGCCGCGACGACGACACCCAGAAAGCCGCCGTGAAAGGCCATGCCGCCCTGCCAGACCATCGGGATCTGCGCCGGATTGGCCAGATAATAGGCGGGCTGGTAGAACAGCACGAAGCCCAGCCGCCCGCCGGCGATGATGCCGATGATGATCCATGTCAGCAGATCCTCGATCTGGGCGGCTGTCATCGGGGGCACGTTGCCGCGCCAGAGGGCGGGGCGGCGGATGGCGGCCAGGCTGATCCGCCAGGCGATGACGATGCCCGCGATATAGGCCAGCGCATACCAGCGCAGCGCCACTTCGAACCCGAAGAGGGTGATCGAGAAAATCTCGGGCGAAAGGTCGGGGAACTGGATCATGGCGCGCATCTGCGTCTGTCTGCCTCTGGGGTCGGGGGGAAGTCAACCTTGTGGGCAGCCCCGTTGCGGCCCATATAGGCAGGTAAAGGTAACGCTGGAGAGCCGCAATGCAGACGCGCAACAAAATTCTGGACGACATCTCGCAACTGATGACCAACGCGATGGGCGTGGCGCAGGGGGCCAAGGACGAGGCTGAAACGGCGATGAAGTCGATGATCGACCGCTGGCTGGCGGATCGCGATTTCGTGACCCGCGAGGAGTTCGACGCCGTGCGCGCCATGGCGCAGAAGGCGCGCGAGGAGAATGCGGCGCTGAAGGCGCGGCTGGATGCGCTGGAGGGCAAGGGCAAGTAAGCCCTTTCCGGATCGATTGAGACATGCGGCGCGCGCGCCCCGGTTGCGGGGTTGCGCGCGTTTTTCATGGCGCGGTATGCGGGGCTGCTGTCGTCATGGATATTTGGGGCAAGAAGAAGCAGCCGACACCAGTGCCTGTGGATTGATCAGGATCATGCGGATTTGGTGGAGTCATCCACAACTTGTTGCGGTTATCCCCAAGAAATCACTTTACAGGGGCAGGGGTGTTGGACCACCATATCTTGTAGGGGCGCGGGGAATGGCCTCCGTCCTTTGAGCAGGCACCTAGCGGTTGAGGCGGTATAACGCCCCCACGCTACAGGCAGAGAGGTGGCGCCATGGCACTATCCGAGCATTTCCTTGAGGACGATATCCACCCCATTGATATCGTCGAGAATATCGCGGCCTATCACGACTGGGATTTCGACCGGATCGGTCAGGACCAGATCGCCATGGCGGTCGAGGGGCAGTGGCGGACCTATTCGATCACACTGGCCTGGTCGAGCTATGACGAGACCCTGCGCCTGATCTGCACCTTCGAGATGGAACCGCCTGCCGCGCGTTTGCCGCATCTGTATGAGACGCTGAACGCGGTCAATGATCAGTGCTGGGCGGGGGCGTTCACCTTCTGGGCCGCGCAGAAGCTGATGGTCTGGCGCTATGGTCTGGTGCTGTCGGGCGAGCAGGTGGCGAGCCCCGAACAGATCGACACGCTGATCAATGCCGCCGTGATGAGCGCGGAACGCTATTACCCGGCCTTCCAGCTGGTCGTCTGGGGCGAGCGGTCCCCGGCCGATGCGATCCAGGTCGCCATTGCAGAGGCCTACGGGCGCGCGTAACACTGCCCCCCGACGCGAAACAGCCGAGGGGGGACTTCCATGGATATGCAAGAGCTTGGCCGCAGGGGGCTGGTCCTTCTGGGCTGCGGCAAGATGGGATCGGCCATGCTGGCGGGCTGGCTAGCGCGGGGGCTGTCGCCCAAGGGCGTCTGGGTGATCGACCCCCACCCGTCGGACTGGCTGCGCGGCACCGGCGTGCAGATCAACGCGGACCTTCCCCCACATCCGGCCATCGTGATCGTTGCGGTCAAGCCGCAGATGATGGGTGCGGCGCTGCCCACGCTGGCCGCGATGGGAAATGGCGCGACACTGTTCATCTCTGTGGCGGCAGGCACGCCGATTGCCCGCTTCGAGGAGGTCTTGGGCGCGCAAACGCCCATCGTACGGGCCATGCCGAACACGCCCGCCGCCGTGGGGCGCGGGATCAGCGCGATCGTGGGCAACGCCCATGCCGGCACGTCTGGGCTGGAGGCCGCGGAATCGCTGCTATCCGCCGTGGGACAGGTGGTGCGTCTGGAGAACGAGGGGCAGATGGATGCGGTCACCGGCCTGTCAGGCTCGGGCCCCGCTTATGTGTTTCACTTGATCGAGACCATGGCGGCGGCGGGAGAGGCGCAGGGACTGGCCCCTGATCTGGCCCTGCAACTGGCGCGGGCGACCGTGGCCGGGGCAGGTGCGCTGGCCGAAGGCACGGACGAGACACCCGCGCAGTTGCGCATCAATGTGACCAGCCCCAATGGCACCACGCAGGCCGCCTTGAATGTGCTGATGGACCCGGAAAGCGGGTTTCCCGCGCTTCTGGACCGTGCCATCAAGGCCGCCACTGAAAGGTCCAAGGAGCTGTCCCGTGGCTGAGATCACCTTTGATGATTTCCTGAAAGTCGACATTCGCGTAGGGCGCGTGACCCGTGCGGAGCCCTTCCCAGAGGCGCGCAAGCCCGCGATCAAGCTCTGGGTCGACTTCGGGCCGGAGATCGGGGAAAAGAAGACCTCGGCCCAGATCACCGCCCATTATGCGCCCGAGACGTTGATCGGGAAACAGGTGATGGCGGTCGTGAATTTCCCGCCCCGGCAGATCGGCCCGTTCATGTCCGAAGTGCTGGTGCTGGGGGTGTCGGATGCGACGGGCGGGATCGTCCTGCTGTCGCCCGATCTGGATGTGCCGCTTGGTGGAAGGATGCATTGATGCCCAAGGTTCTGATCAGCCGTCGTTTGCCGGATTCCGTGCTGGAGGCAGCAAATGCCATGTTCGACGTGGAATTGCGCGACAAGACCACGCCCATGACTCCTGCCGAAATGCGCTCGGGCCTTGCGGTCTATGATGCGATCATGCCCTCGCTGGGCGACAAGTTCTCGGCCGAGATATTTGCGGAATTCGGGCGTCCGCGCTGCAAGATGCTGGCGAATTTCGGGGTCGGGATCAACCATATCGACGTGGAGGCCGCGCGCGCCCATGGCGTGAAGGTCACCAATACCCCCGGTGCCGTGACCGATGCGACCGCCGATACCGCGATGACCCTGATCCTGATGAGCGCGCGGCGCGCGGCGGAAGGAGAACGGCTGGTCCGTTCCGGCGCGTGGGAAGGCTGGCATCCGACACAGATGCTGGGCCTGCACGTGACGGGCAAGACCGTGGGCATCGTCGGCATGGGCCGGATCGGTCAGGCCATCGCGCGGCGCTGTCATTTCGGGTTCGGAATGGAGGTGCTGTTCTACAACCGCTCGCCCAAATCGGTGGAGTTTCCTGCGCGGCAGGTGGACAGCCTGACCGACATGGCGGGGCAGGTGGATATCCTTGTGGTGGCCACGCCGGGCGGGGCCGAGACCCATCATCTGATCGGGGCAGAGGTTCTGGCCGCGATGCAGCCGCATGCCCATCTGGTCAATATCGCCCGCGGCGATGTGGTGGATGAGGCGGCACTGATCGCCGTGTTGCAGGCCGGACAGATCGGAGGCGCGGGACTGGATGTCTATGAGTTCGAGCCCGCCGTGCCTGTGGCGCTGCGAAAGCTGGATAATGTGACGCTGCTGCCGCATCTGGGCACCTCGACGCTGGAAGTGCGCGAGGCGATGGGACGGATGGTGCTGGACAATCTGGCCGCGCATTTCGCGGGGACTCCGCCGCCCAATCTGCTCTGACGCAGGGGAAGGCAGCAGGGCATGCGGGGCATGCCCTCTTGACCTTGGCGGTGCCTTGGGATGATCTGGGGCACCATCAGGGAAGGGGCGCGCCATGTATCAGCCTGTTATCAGCGGAACCGGGGTGTTCACCCCCGCGCAGGTCATCACCAATGACGAGCTTGTCGCGGCCTTCAACGCCTATGCCGATCGTTACAATGCCGCGCATGCCGCCGAGATCGCGGCTGGTGAGGTTGTGGCGAAGGAACATTCCTCGTCCGAGTTCATCTTCAAGGCATCCGGGATCGAGCAGCGCTATGTGCTGGACAAGACAGGGGTGCTGGACCCTGAAGTGATGCATCCGTTGCTGCGCCAGCGCAGCGATGAGGAACCGGGCGTCATGGCGGAAATGGCGCTGGATGCCTGTGGGAAGGCGCTGGCGATGGCGGGGTTGACCGGGGCCGACATTGATCTGGTGATCTGTGCCGCCAGCAATATGGAACGCGCCTATCCCGCCGTGGCGGTGGAGATTCAGCAGTTGCTGGGCGCGGGCGGCTTTGCCTTCGACATGAACGTGGCCTGTTCCTCGGCCACCTTCGGCATTCAGGCGGCCGCCGATATGGTGCGCGCGGGATCGGCGCGGCGCGCGATCGTGGTGAACCCCGAGATCTGTTCGGGCCATCTGGAATGGCGCGACCGCGATTGTCATTTCATCTTCGGCGATGTCTGCACCGCTACCGTGATCGAACGGGAGGAAGACGCGAAGGGCGCGCATTTCAAGGTGATTTCCACCCGTTGCGCGACGCAGTTTTCCAACAATATCCGCAACAACAACGGTTTCCTGCGCCGTTCGCGCCCCGATGGGGTGGCCGACCGGCGCGACATGCAGTTCATGCAGAACGGGCGCAAAGTGTTCAAGGAGGTGGTGCCGATGGTGTCGGACCATATCCTTGCGCATCTGGCGGCTGAAGGGGTTCAGCCGTCACAGTTGCGGCGGCTGTGGCTGCATCAGGCGAACAAGTCGATGAACGATTTCATCGGGCGCAAGGTGCTGGGTCGTGAGCCGGAACCGGGAGAGCAGCCCAATATCCTGCAGGAATATGCCAATACCTCCTCGGCCGGGTCGATCATCGCCTTTGCGAAACATTCCGCGGATCTGCGGCCCGGCGACATGGGGCTGATCTGTTCCTTTGGCGCGGGCTATTCGGTGGGATCGGTGCTGATCCAGCGGGTTTAACGCAGGACCGATTTCATCGACGCATCGGGAAAGCAGGTGGGGCTTTGGCCTGTCGCCTCTTGCCATGCGCCGATGGATCGCCGCGTGCGGAACCCGGCCAGACCATCCGCGCCGCCGGTATCATGGCCCATGGCTTGCAACGCACTCTGCATGGCGGCGACATCGCCGCGCATGAGGCCACCCACGCGGCCCCATGGCGCGGTGAAATCGCCCATGCCATAGGCGATGCGGTCGCCCACATGGCCCACGAAGAGGGCGTAGAGATCGGACATGTTATAGGCTTTCAGCACATAGAAATTCTGCGTGACCAGAAAGGCGGGACCGAAGCGACCTGCGGGCAGCATCAGAAAGCCTTCACGCGGCAGCTCCGCAGCGGGGAAGGGGCGCCCCCCGGTGCGGGTGATGCCCATGGCGGCCCAGTCGGCAAAGGTCCGGCCCCGGTCAGGGCCTTCCAGCGCGCAGGAGACTTGCGGGGGCAGCACCACCTCGAACCCCCAGTCGCGCCCAGCCTGCCAGCCATGATGAGCCAGATAAGCTGCGATGGAGGCGATGGTATCGGGTTCCGAGCCGAAGATGTCGGCGCGACCGTCGCCATCACCGTCACGGGCGTGGGTCAGCACATTCGAGGGCATGAATTGCGGCTGTCCCAGTGCACCCGCCCAGCTTGACCGCAGCCCGCGCGGGTTGATCCGCGCGGTTTCGGCCAGTTGCAGGGCGGCGATGAGTTCATCGGTGAAGTAGTCCGCGCGGGTCGCCATGAAACCCTTGGTGCCCAGCACGGCATAGGCGTCATGCGGGATCGCGGCGCGCCCAAAGGCGGATTCGCGACCCCAGATGGCAAGGATGATGCGACCGGGCACGCCGGTTTGTTGTTCGGTCCGGGCGAGGGTGGCGGCATGGCGGCGGGCCATGCTGACGCCGTCGCGGGTCGTCGCGGCAACGGTGGCGGGGGCGAAATAGGCGGCGGGGCTGCCGAATTCGCCCTGCCGCTGCGGGCCGGGGGCGGGGGCGTTGCTGCCGGGGGGGACCAGATCGGGCAGATCCCACATCAGGCTGACGCCCTGAAACGCGGCCTCATGCGTGGCGCGGGACACGCCTGCAGCACGGGCGCGGGGCCAGACGGTGTCATCCAGCCATGTGCGGAACTTCCGTTCCACGGCGGCGCGGTCCTGCGCCATCACGGGCAGGGCGGGCAGAAGCAGGAGCAGGGCAAGGATCAGGGCGCGCATGGGGACTCCGTCAAGTGCGGCGAGCCTAGCACGCGGGATGCGGGGCGTCAGCCTTGTGTCTTGGGGCGGTCGCCCACGGCTTCACGCCAGTGGATGCGGCAAAGGCTTTCATAGCTTTCATTGCCACCGATGAAGACCTGCGCGCCATCGGTCAGCGCGCGGCCGTCGGGGCCTTTGCGCACGACCATCGTGGCCTTCTTGCCGCAATGGCAGATCGTGCGGACTTCGCGCAATTCATCGGCCAGCGCCAGAAGCGTGGCCGAGCCGGGGAAGAGTTCGCCCCGGAAATCGACGCGCAGACCATAGCACATGACGGGCACGCCCAGATCATCGACGGCGCGGGCCAGATCCCAGACCTGCGCGGCTTCCAGAAACTGCGCCTCGTCGATGAAGACGCAGGCGATGGGGGCCGCGTCCAGTCGCGCGGCTAGCCGTGCAAAGAGGTTGTCGCCGGGGGCGAATGTATCCGCTTCCTGCCCGATGCCGATGCGCGAGGCGACGCGGCCATGGCCTGCGCGCCCGTCCACTTGCGCTGTCAACAGATAGGTCTGCATCCCGCGTTCGCGGTAGTTGTGCGAGGCTTGCAGCAGGACAGTGGATTTGCCCGCGTTCATGGTGGAGTAATGGAAATAGAGCTTGGCCATGGGCGCGATCTAGCCGCCGGGGCGGGGCAAAGGCAAGCCATCAGAGCGTGAGCTGCCTTGTTCAATCCGTCGCATCTTTTGCCCTTTCGGGCCTCATCCCCTCCGACCGGGTGAGAACGCGACGGATCTAAACAAACCCCGCTGGAGATACGGGGACACTCGTTAACGCTGCAGCCAAACGCAGCCATGACATTATATAACCAATGGTGGAAAAAGTATTAACAGTTTTTGCCCGCGCCATGGACATTGATGCTTTGGCGCAGAAATGTCACATGCGTTGTTCATGCATAAAATGACCAGATCCAATGATCATTTAATGCATGGTTTTCAGGGGCCTTGCCGGTCGGGTCAGCCTTGCAGCGGCATTACGGTGAAATCGCCTTCTTCGCGGGCGCGCATGGCCAGGGCTGCAGCATGGCTACCCGCTGCGGTTGTGAAGTAGGGGATCTTGTCGTAAAGCGCGACCTTGCGGATCTCGCGGCTGTCTTCGACGGCCTGCGCGCCTTCGGTCGTGTTCATGACCAGCGTGATGCCGCCGTCCTTGAGCATGTCCACCACATTGGGGCGCCCCTCATAGACCTTGTTCACCACGTCGCAGGCGACGCCGTTCTCCTCAAGCCATGCGGCGGTGCCGCGTGTGGCGACAATCGTCAGACCCAGCGCCGTGACGATCTGCGCGGCCTCGACCATATCGGCGGTCTTGTCGGCGTCGCGGATCGAGATGAACACCTTGCCTTCGCGCGGCAGATCGGTGCCGGCCCCCAACTGCGCCTTGAGGAAGGCGAGCGGGAAGGACACGTCCCAGCCCATCACCTCGCCGGTCGAGCGCATTTCCGGGCCAAGGATCGTGTCGACGCCGGGGAAGCGGGCGAAGGGCAGCACCGCCTCCTTGACCGAGAACCAAGGCATCGCCGGATCGGCCAGAGTCAGCGGATCGGCCATGGGCAGGGTGCCGGGCTTAGCGTCCGCAGGATAGGGGCCGCGATGGGGGAAGTTCGACATCGGCTCCCCTGCCATGAGACGCGCGGCGATCGAGGCGATGGCGGAATCTGTTGCCTTGGCCACGAAAGGCACGGTGCGCGAGGCGCGGGGGTTCACCTCGATCAGATACACCTCGTCGTCCTTGATCGCGAATTGCACGTTCATCAGGCCGACAACGCCAAGGGCCAGCGCCAGTGCTTCGGTCTGTTTGTGAACCTCGTCGATGATGTGCCGGGGCAGGGAGTAGGGGGGCAGCGAACAGGCGCTGTCGCCGGAATGCACACCCGCTTCCTCGATATGCTGCATCAGGCCCGCCACATGCACGGTCTTGCCATCGCAGAGCGCGTCCACATCCATTTCCACGGCACCTGACAGATAGCTGTCGAGCAGGACGGGGCTGTCGCCCGACACGACCACGGCCTCGCGGATGTAGCGTTCCAGATGGGCCATGTCGCGCACGATCTCCATCGCGCGGCCACCCAGCACGTAGGAGGGGCGGATCACCAGCGGGAAGCCGATATCTTCGGCAATGGCCAGCGCCTGCGCGTCGGTGGAGGCGATGCCGTTGCGCGGCTGTTTCAGGCCAAGACGCTGGACAAGCTGCTGGAACCGCTCGCGGTCTTCGGCAAGGTCGATGGCGTCGGGCGTGGTGCCAAGGATGGGGATACCTTCCTCGTAAAGCGCATTCGCCAGTTTCAGCGGGGTCTGGCCGCCGAACTGGACGATCACGCCGTGCAACGTTCCGTTGGTCTGTTCGACCCGCAGGATTTCCATCACATGCTCGAAGGTCAGCGGTTCGAAATAGAGCCGGTCCGACGTGTCATAGTCGGTGGACACCGTTTCCGGGTTGCAGTTGATCATGATGGTTTCATAGCCCACGTCCGACAGCGCAAAGCAGGCGTGGCAGCAGCAATAATCGAACTCGATCCCTTGACCGATGCGGTTGGGGCCCCCGCCCAGAATGACCACTTTCTTGCGGTCAGAGGGGCGGGCTTCGCATTCCACATCGCCCATCGCGGGGGCTTCATAGGTGGAATACATGTAAGGCGTCTGCGCTTCGAACTCGGCGCCGCAGGTGTCGATCCGCTTGAACACGGCATTGACACCAAGGTTCTGGCGGGCGCGGCGGACGTTCGCTTCGGTCCGGCCTGTCAGATGGGCCAGACGCGCGTCGGTAAAGCCCATCATCTTGAGCTTGCGCAGACCGTATTCGGTGACAGGAAGACCGTTCTTGCGGACCTCATCCTCGGCCTCGACGATTTCGCGGATACGGGCCAGGAACCACGGATCGAACATGGTGGTCGCGTGGATTTCGTCATCGGTAAGGCCGTGGCGCATGGCCTGCGCGATGGTGCGCATCCGGTCGGGCGTGGCCTTGGAGATGGCCTTGATCACGGCGGATTTCTCGGGTGCGCCTTCGATCTCGACCTCGTCAAAGCCGGTCAGGCCGGTTTCCATCGAGGCCAGCGCCTTTTGCAACGATTCGTGGATGGTGCGGCCAATGGCCATCGCCTCGCCCACGGATTTCATCGCGGTGGTCAGGTTGGGCTGGCTGCCGGGGAATTTCTCAAAGGCGAAGCGGGGGATCTTGGTCACGACATAGTCGATCGTCGGCTCGAAGCTGGCAGGCGTCACCTTGGTGATGTCATTGTCCAGCTCGTCCAGCGTATAGCCGACGGCCAGTTTCGCCGCGATCTTGGCAATCGGGAAACCCGTCGCCTTGGAGGCCAGCGCGGATGAACGCGACACACGCGGGTTCATCTCGATCACGACCATGCGGCCATCGGCGGGGTTGATCGCCCATTGCACGTTCGAGCCGCCGGTTTCCACGCCGATCTCGCGCAGAACGGCGATCGAGCCGTTGCGCATGATCTGATATTCCTTGTCGGTCAGCGTCAGGGCGGGGGCGACGGTAATCGAATCGCCCGTATGCACCCCCATCGGATCGACGTTTTCGATCGAGCAGACGATGATGGCGTTGTCGGCCTTGTCGCGGACCACCTCCATCTCGAACTCTTTCCAGCCGAGCAGGGATTCATCGACCAGAATCTGCGCCATGGGCGAGGCTTCCAGACCGGACCGGCAGTAATATTCATAATCGTCGCGGTTATAGGCCACGCCACCGCCGGTGCCGCCAAGGGTGAAGGCAGGACGGATGATGGCGGGCAGGCCGATCTCTTCCAGCGCGTCCATGGCCTGTTTCAGACCAGCGGCGATATCGTATTTGCCGTTTTCCTTCTTGGGGGCGGCGACGATGGTGGCCTTGGGGTTCTCCAGACCGATGCGGTCCATCGCTTCGCGGAAAAGTTTGCGATCCTCGGCCATTTCAATGGCCTGACGGTTCGCGCCGATCAGTTCCACGCCGAATTTCTCAAGCACGCCCATGTCCGCCAGCGCGAGACTGGTGTTCAGGCCGGTTTGCCCGCCCATCGTGGGCAGCAGCGCGTCGGGGCGTTCCTTTTCGATGATCTTGGCCACAACCTCGGGGGTGATCGGCTCGATATAGGTGGCGTCGGCCAGACCCGGATCGGTCATGATCGTCGCGGGGTTCGAGTTGACGAGGATGACCCGGTAGCCTTCCTCGCGCAGCGCCTTGCAGGCTTGCGCGCCGGAATAGTCGAATTCGCAGGCCTGTCCGATCACGATGGGACCGGCTCCGATGATCATGATGGAGGAGATATCGGTTCTTTTCGGCATGTCGGTCCCCTTATGGCGCGGCGCATCAGGGAGGTGGCGCCCGCGCGGCAGCATGGCGCAGCGGGGCAGCCCCGCGCGCAAATTCTCGTGGGTTATAGACATCCCAAGATGCGGCGCAAGTCCTGTTTGGCGGTGGAAACTTCGGTTTTTTCGCAGGGCCCGCAGCCCTTGAATTCATGAATTTGCATACTTATGTCAACTTTGATTGACAAGTTCGGGTCATGGTTGGCGTTGCGACGCCGCTTTTTCCTTTTTAACCCATCTTCGCTTTCGATGAGGAAACTGTCCCGTCCCATCACATGGGCGCGGAGGGAAGGAACCTACATGGCACCGCCGCTTCGGCAGCTGCAAGGATATCGACCATGACCGCCCCTACGGCCGGTTTGCTGCGCGCGCCCCGCCGCAAGGGCATGATGGGGTCGCAGACGGTTTTGCCGCTGGTCGCGGCGGTCGAGCGGAGGCTGGGCACAGAGGCTGTGGCACAGCTTCTGGATGAGGCGCGTTTCCTGCACCTGCCCGATCCGGGCGAGCCCGTGCGTGAACGGCAGGTGGCGGTTCTGCACCAGTCGCTGCGCCGCAACCATCCCGACACGGCGGAAGAGATTCAGCGCGAGGCAGCCCGCGACGCGGTGGAATGGATCATGGCCAACCGGATGCCTGCGCGGGCGCGTCTGTTGCTGACGAATATGCCCTATCCTCTGGCCGTCTGGATGCTGGGGCGGCATGCGGTGCAGAACGCCTGGACCTTTGGCGGCTCGGGCAAGTTCAGCATTCTGGGGACCAACGAATTCCAGTTGATCGACAACCCGACTGTGCGCGGGGAGCACAGCGCCAGTCCTATCTGTGTCTGGCACGAGGAATTGTTCCAGCACACTTTCCGCCGGATGGCGCATAGCCGCCTGCGCTGCGTCGAGACGTCCTGCATGGCCGCCGGGGCCGATGCCTGTCGATTCCGGCTGGAAATGGAGCCCGCCCCCTCGGGCGCTTGATCTGTGTCAATCTAAGTTGACATTTAATGTGTCAGATTTCCTGAAAATCTCAGGGAGTCTGCCATGCGCATTCTGTTCGTTCACCCCAATTACCGCTCGGGCGGGGCCGAGATCGCCGGAACCTGGCCGCCTGCCTGGGTGGCCTATCTGACAGGCAGCCTGCGACGTGCGGGTTTCGACGACATCCATTTCATTGACGCGATGACCGACAATATTGCGGATGACGATCTGGCGCGGCGGATGGCGGCGCTGGACCCGGATGTGGTGGGCGTCACCTCGATCACACCGTCGATCTACCGGGCCGAGGACGTCTTGAGGCTGGCGCGCGATCATTGCCCGCGCGCGGTGCGGATGATGGGGGGCGTGCATGCGACCTTCATGTTCAAGCAGGTCCTGTCCGAGGCCCCTTGGGTCGATGTGATCGTGCGCGGCGAGGGTGAGGAGATCCTGACCGAGTTGATGTTGACAGTCGAGGATGGCCGCTGGCCTGCGGATCGTCACAAGATCAAAGGCATTGCCTTTGCGGAAGGTGATCAGATCGTGGCCACGCCCGCCGCCAGCACGGTCAAGGATCTGGACGGGATTGATCCGGACTGGTCGATTCTGGAGTGGGAGAAATACAAATACATCCCCCTGAACACCCGCGTCGCCATTCCGAACCTTGCGCGGGGCTGTCCCTTTACCTGTTCATTCTGCTCGCAATGGAAATTCTGGCGCGATTACCGCGTGCGCGATCCGAAAAAGGTCGTGGACGAGATCGAGAACCTTGTGAACAATCACGGCGTCGGCTTCTTCATACTTGCCGACGAGGAACCCACGATCAACCGCAAGAAATTCATCGAATTCTGTCAGGAGTTGATCGACCGTGGCCTGCCGGACCGGGTGAAATGGGGCATCAACACCCGCGTCACCGATATCTACCGCGACAAGGACCTGCTGAAATTCTATCGCAAGGCGGGGCTGGTACATGTGTCCCTTGGCACCGAGGCGGCGGCGCAGATGAAGCTGGATATCTTCAACAAGGAGACGAAGGTCGAAGAGAACAAGACCGCGATCCGCCTGCTGCGCGAGGCTGATATTCTGGTGGAGGCGCAGTTCATCGTGGGGCTGGACAACGAGACGCCAGAGACGCTGGAAGAAACCTACAAGATGGCCTGGGACTGGCAGCCCGATCTGGCGAACTGGTCGATGTATACGCCCTGGCCTTTTACCCCATTGTTTCAGGAGTTGAAGGATCAGGTCGAGGTCTTCGATTTCAGCCGATACAATTTCGTGACGCCCATCATGAAACCCGCCGCCATGACGCGGGGCGAGCTGCTGGACGGGGTGATGAACAATTACCGCCGCTTCTACATGAAAAAGGCGCTGTTCCATTACCCGTGGCGCGGCACCGGGTTTCGGCGGCGCTATCTGCTGGGATGCCTGCATGCCTTTCTGAAGGCCGGGTTCGCGCGCACCTTCTATGATCTGGGCAAGGTCGGCTATACGGGGCCGCAGTCCAAGAACAAGCTGGATTTCCATTTCGACGAGACCCGCACCATCGCCGAGGCGCAGATGGAGGATTGGGAAGCCTCGGCCGACAAGGCCGCGCGGGCTGCCGAACGCCGCGTGGCGCTGCGCGCGCAAGGCAAGGAGCGCGCGGTGGAGCGGGCCAAGGGGTTCAAGATGCCCAACGGGGCCGAGGTGAAAGCCTGCGGCGGCGGGGCTGATCAGATGGAGGATGTCTGATCCATGCAGGTGCCGGGGACGGGGCTGATCGGGCCGAATGCGGTGCTGCAACTGGTGCCGCTGCTGGACCGGGCGGGCGGGTCTGACTGGCGCGCGGTGCTGATGGCGCAAGCGGGGATTGCGGCGCTGCCCGATGGCAGCGGCATGATCCCCGAAGGTCCCGTGGCGCGGCTGCATCAGGCGATGCGCCGCGACCGGCCCGATCTGGCGCCGGGCCTTGGCTGGCAGGCAGGGCTGGCGACGGGGGATTACATTCTGGCCCATCGCATCCCGCGGGCTGTGCAAATGCTGCTGAGGGCGCTGCCGTGGCGGATCTCGGCGCGGGTGCTGTCACAGGCGATTGCCCGCAATGCCTGGACCTTCGCCGGATCAGGGCAGTTTCTTGTGATCACGCCGCAGGTGTTCGAACTGCGCGCCAACCCCCTGTTGCGGGGCGAGGTGGCGGATCATCCGGTCTGCGACTGGCACCGGGGCGTCTTTACGCGGCTCTATCAGCGCCTTGTTCATCCGGCCCTGACCTGTGTCGAGACACGCTGTTGCGCCATGGGGCACGCCTCCTGTCGGTTCGAGATGCGCCGGGATACACGCTGAGCGCCATGTTTTCGGGCTGATCCCTTGACTTCCAAGCGCGGGCGCGGTGTATCGGGCCAACCGATTTACCCCGAAGGGACCGTCCCATGCACGCCTATCGCAGCCATACCTGCGCCGTTTTGAACATCTCTCACGTGGGCCAGACGGTCCGCCTGTCCGGCTGGGTGCACCGCGTGCGCGACCATGGCGGCATCCTGTTCATCGACCTGCGCGATCATTACGGCATCACGCAGGTGCTGTGCGACCCGGACAGCCCGGTGTTTGCGCAGGTGGAAAAGGTGCGTTCCGAATGGTGCATCCGCATCGACGGCGAGGTGAAGGCGCGCGATGCGTCACTGGTGAACCCCAAGATCCCCACCGGCGAGGTCGAGGTATTCATTCGTGATATCGAGGTGCTGGGGGCCGCGAAAGAACTGCCGCTGATGGTCTTTGGCGATCAGGAATACCCCGAAGAAACGCGCCTGCGCTACCGCTTTCTTGATCTGCGGCGCGAGGCGATGCAGCGCAACATGACGCTACGTTCGGACGTGGTGGCGTCCATGCGCAAACGCATGTGGGACAAGGGTTTCCGCGAATATCAGACGCCGATCATCACCGCCTCCAGCCCCGAAGGCGCGCGGGATTTTCTGGTGCCCAGCCGTCTGCATCCGGGCAAATTCTATGCCCTGCCGCAAGCCCCGCAGCAGTTCAAGCAACTGCTGATGGTGTCGGGGTTCGATCGGTATTTCCAGATCGCGCCCTGTTTCCGCGACGAGGACCCGCGCGCCGACCGCAGCCCCACGGATTTCTACCAGCTGGACATGGAGATGTCCTTTGTCACGCAGCAGGATGTGTTCGACACGATCTCGCCCGTGATCGCAGGTGTGTTCGAGGAGTTCGGCGGGGGGCGCAAGGTCGATGCGCCGCAGGATTGGCCGCAGATTTCCTATCGCGATTCCGCGCTGTGGTATGGCACCGACAAGCCCGACCTGCGCAACCCGATCAAGATGCAGGTCGTGTCCGAGCATTTCGCGGGGTCTGGTTTCGCGATCTTCGCCAAACTGCTGGAGCAGGAGGGCACCCAGATCCGCGCCATCCCCGCCCCCGGTGGCGGCAGCCGCAAATTCTGCGACCGGATGAACGCCTTTGCCCAGAAGGAAGGTCTGCCGGGCATGGGATACATCTTCTGGCGCGAGGCCGAGGATGGATCGGGCATGGAAGCAGCCGGTCCGCTGGCCAAGAACATCGGACCGGAGCGGACCGAGGCGATCCGCCAGCAGCTTGGTCTGGGCGTAGGCGATGCGGCCTTCTTTCTGGGTGGCAAGCCCAAGCAGTTCGAAAGCGTGGCAGGCAAGGCGCGCACCGTCATTGGCGAGGAACTGGGCCTCACCGAAAAGGATCGGTTCGCCTTTGCCTGGATCGTCGACTTCCCGATCTACGAGCAGGACGCGGAAACCGGCAAGATCGACTTCGAGCATAACCCCTTCTCCATGCCGCAGGGCGGGATGGAGGCGCTGATGGGCGATCCCTTGGCCGTGCGCGGGTTCCAGTATGATCTGGCCTGCAACGGCTATGAGCTGGTGTCGGGGGCGATCCGTAATCACAAGCCCGAGATCATGTTCAAAGCCTTCGAGATTGCAGGCTATGGCAAGGACGAGGTCGAGAAGCGCTTTGGCGGCATGGTCAACGCCTTCCAATATGGTGCGCCGCCCCATGGTGGCTGTGCGGCAGGGATCGACCGGATCGTCATGCTGCTGGCCGACGAGGCGAATATCCGCGAGGTGATCTTGTTCCCGATGAACCAGCGGGCCGAGGACCTGATGATGGGCGCGCCCAGCGAGCCGCTGAGCCAGCAGTTGATGGAACTCAACCTGCGCGTGATCCCGCAGGATTGACCGCAATCGGCGCGGTCCTTCTGGGCGCGCGAAAAGTTGAAAATGTGACGGGCGGGGCGGTAAAGGGCGGCTCCGCCCGTGTCATTTGGACAGGATGGTGCAACCCCGGCAGGTGACAATCGGCTGTGATCTGATCCCGTTCCGGCGGAAATGCCGTTCAGCATCAGGCTGTCCCCCGTGACCAGTCCGCCCGGGCGCCGCGTCATAAGGTTCTGCTGCTGCGCGGATGGCTGGCGGCGGGGCGGCAGATCAGTCGGATGTGTCGGTCATGTGGTCCGCCGTGCCCTGCGCCAGGTCCAGCGTACCGGTTTCCGTCGCGAAGAAGGCCGCGACCCCCAGCATGAGGACGCCCGCGACCAGCACCACCCATTCCGCGCTGACCGCCCCCAAATCGTCACGCGAAAAGGCCACAGGACGTTTCACCATCTTCAACTCCAGAGCGCGGGATGCGCCATCATCCGTTCAATCCCATGCTTCTGCGCCCGGATTGTGGCGGGTTTGCGAAGGGAAGCGGTGCAGCAATCGGGCAAATGGTAAAGCAGACGTGACGCGGAGCCTGCATACGTGACGCAACCGGCACCGATCAGATCGCGACCCGGTCTGACAATCTGTCCTGCAACAGCCCCGCCAGATGCGCCAGATCCGAGCGCAGCGGGCGGCCGCTTTGATGTGCGAGGCGCAGCGATCTGTTCGCCTCCAGCAGGGGATGATCCCCGGCCAGCCCGGCCACGCCTTCAAGAAACTGGGTCACATAGTCCAGAACGCCTGCATTCTCGCCGGATCCCAGCAGGTCGGCGACATGGGCCATGTCATCG
Source organism: Seohaeicola sp. 4SK31 (assembly GCF_028802875.1). Lineage (NCBI taxonomy): Bacteria > Pseudomonadati > Pseudomonadota > Alphaproteobacteria > Rhodobacterales > Roseobacteraceae > Seohaeicola > Seohaeicola sp. 4SK31. The sequence goes on from NZ_JARAMP010000008.1 coordinate 90,236, forward strand.
CGATAGGCGATGCTGTCGGGGCTGACAACCTCGTCCTGGAGCGGGCGGGGGCTGTTGATCTGACGTTCCGGCGGCAAGTGGCTGAGGATCTCTGACTGAAAGAAGGCGAGCGATTGCAAAGGCTTTTCCAGAAAGCCATCCGCCCCCGCTGCAAGGCAAAGCATCCGCGCGTGATCATCCGCGCTGATGCCAAGGATCACCCCGATCCGGGGCGTGGCGGCATGTGCTTCGGCGATCAGATCGACGCCCGACCCATCCGGCAGGCCCAGATCAACGATCAGCACCGAGGGGCGATAGACCTGCAGGTGCCGCCGCGCCGACGTCAGGCAATCGGCCCGCCTGATCCGCGCGCCCGAGCGCATGCAAAGCAGGCGCATCGCTTCCGAGGCATAGCGGCTGTCTTCCACCAGCAGCACGGTCAGGCCCAACAGTGGCCGCGCCACCGAGGGGAAACGCATGGTCGAGAAGGGATCGCGGTCATCCATTGTGTCATCCTGTCGTCCGAGTGAGCCATGGGCGCGAGGCGGGGCCTTGGCCAGACACAGGTCCGACTCGCCTTCTCAGACTGGTCGAATCATCCCTAAGATGGGGTTAACGCCGCCGCGCCCACAGCGCCTTGAGCACACTGCGCGCCGATGCCGCCCCCGGCGTGTCTTGCCTTGATCGCGCGGGAAGGCCATATGCGGACAGAAGAGCCGCTTGAGAACAGGAGTTGCCCATGATCGGACGCCTCAACCATGTCGCTATCGCTGTGCCGGACCTGGCTGCGGCCTCGGCGCAATATCGTGACGCGCTGGGCGCAAAAGTCGGTGCCCCGCAGGACGAACCCGATCACGGGGTGACGGTCGTGTTCATCGAACTGCCCAACACCAAGATCGAACTGCTTTACCCCTTGGGGGAAAACAGCCCGATCAACGGGTTTCTGGAAAAGAACCCCTCGGGCGGCATCCATCATGTCTGCTATGAGGTCGATGACATCATCGCGGCGCGCGATCATCTGAAATCCACGGGTGCGCGGGTGCTGGGGTCGGGCGAGCCGAAGATCGGCGCCCATGGCAAGCCGGTGCTGTTTCTGCATCCCAAGGATTTCAACGGCTGTCTGGTCGAGTTGGAGCAGGTCTGATGGCGATCACATCCGCCCTCGTACTCTATGCGGTGCTGTGGTTCATGACCTTTCTGGTCGTGCTGCCGATCCGCCTCAAGACCCAAGGTGATGTGGGCGAGATCGTGCATGGCACCCATGCTGGCGCGCCGCATGAGCCGCAGCTGAAAAAACGCGCGCTCATCACGACCGCCGTGGCCTTTGTGCTGTGGGCGATCATCGCCTATGTGATCATCTCGGGCACACTGACGGTGCGGGATATCGACTGGTTCGGGCGAATGGCCCCGCGCGGATAAGGGTGACTGCGCGGAGGCCTCAGCCCCGCGCGCGTAGCCCGTGGAACACATGGGTGAAGGTGGCGGCCCCCAGCACGGGCACGGCAAGGTTGATCAACGGGATCGACAGCGGCATCGCCATGAGCACGCCAGCCAGCCAGACCGTGCCACCGTGGCGTTTGCGCATCTGCGCCGCCCCGGCCCGCCCCAGATGGCGTATGGCCACAAGCGTAAAGTATTCCCGCCCCAGCAGAAAGCCGTTCAGACCCCAGAAGATGAAGAGCGCCACGGGCGAGAAGATCAGATACAGCAGAAGCGCCACGATATTCGCGGCGATCATCACACCCAGAAATCCGATGGAATCGCGCAGGGCCTCCAGCAGAGGAATATCCTGTCCGGGGCCTGCCTGCGGATAGTGACGGGCCTCGACCGCATCCGCGACCCGGTCCAGAAACAGCCCCGACATGGCCGAGGCGACCGGCACCATCAGCACCACCGACAGCAGGATCATGACAACCGGGCCGGACCATCCGGCCAAGGTGGCGACCCACGTCACCTCTCCGATCCAGGGCAGGGTGAGCCCATCGCCCGCCCACCACAGCAAGAAGGCCTGCACCCCCGCCGATGCCAGCGCCAGCAGGATCAGCGCAAGGCCGATGCCCCACCAGAGCACACGCGACAGGCGGCGATCACCCAATTGGCGCAACGCCTTGACGAAGCTGGACAGGATCAGCGCGAGTCCCATCCTATGACCTGTGCCATGTGACGATCCGGTCCAGATCGGGACGCGGCCTGTCTGGCGGGGCGCTGGATTCGGTGCCGATATGGATAAAACCGGCGATGCGCTCATGGTCGGACAAATCCAGCGCATCGGCCATGAAGCCACGGTCATGGCTGGGCCAACCCGAAAGCCAGTTGGCGCCCCAGCCGCTGGCCAGGGCGGCATTGAGCAGCGCAAGACAGACGCCACCCACGGCATAGGTCTGCTCGATCTCGGGGATCTTGTCCGAGGGTTTGCGCACCTCGATCACCGCGACGGCCAGATGGCCCGTTTCGAACTGCTGCGCGCCCTTGTCGGCCTGCTCGCCGTCCAGCCCAAGGGCCGTGGCGCGCGCGCGGGCGTGGTCGCCCAGACGGCGCAGGGCGATCCCTTCCAGCACGATGAAGCGCCAGGGCTCGAGCTTGCCGTGATCGGGGCTGCGGCTGGCGGCGGTCAGGATCGGCATCAACTGTTCGGGCGTGGGCACGGGCAGACCAAGGGTCTTTGCCGGGCGCGAGCGCCGGTTCAGCAGGAAATCAAGAGCGGCGGGATTGGGATCAGGCATCGGGGGTCCTTTGTTGACCTCGGGGCAGTCGCTTGGTCCGCGCGGCGGGGCGGGCGGACTGGCTTGGTCTCTTATGTCGGGGCTGCGGCGCGCGGGGTCAAGGTTGCGCGGGCAGGGGCAGCAGGGTTTGCGCCATCTCGTCGATCAGCGACCCGACAAAGGCGTCCATCCGCGCCGACGGCTGCCGGGCTGCCACGATGGGCGCCATGGGATCGGGGGCGTCGATGTCGCTGCGCGCCAGTTCCTGAATGACGGCATGGCCACAGAAGGGGACGTAGGCCTCGGAATATCCGCCCTCATGGACCATGACCAGCCGCCCCGCGCATAGCCTTTCGGCCGCCGCCATCACCTGCCGCGTCATCATGCGGAAGGTGTCGGCGGTGGCCAGCATCCGCGCCAGCGGATCGAAACAGCCCGCGTCATAGCCGCAGGCGATGATGATCATGTCGGGGCGGAACTGGTCCAGCGCGGGCAGGACGATCCGCTCCATCGCGGCCAGATAGGTGACATGGCCCGCGCCGGGGGGCAGGGGAATGTTCAGGTTGAATCCCATCCCCTCGCCTTGTCCGCGATCCTCGACAAAACCGGTGTCGGTGGGATAGTTGCGATCCTGATGCAGGCTGATGGTCAGGACATCGGCGCGGTCATAGAAGACCGCTTCGGTTCCGTTGCCGTGATGCACGTCCCAGTCAATCACGGCGATGCGGCCATGATGGCCAGCGGCGCGCGCCGCACCGATGGCGATGCCGATATTGTTCAGCAGGCAGAAGCCGTTCGGCCAGTCCGGCAGGCAGTGATGCCCCGGCGGGCGCGACAAAGCATAGGCGTTTTCGCAATCGCCATTCCAGACCGCCAGCAACGCCGCCTTGGCCAGACCCGCCGAAAGGGCCGCGATCTCGAACCCGCCCTTGGCAAAGGGCGTGCGCAGGCCCAGCTCGCCGCCGCCCATGTCGGACATGTCCTTGAAGCGCTTGAGAAACTCTTCCGGATGCACGCGGGCCAGATCCTCCCAACTGGCGGGCGCGGCGCGGCGCATGTCCAGATGATCCGAAAGGCCCGTGACATCCAACAGGTTCTTGAGCCGCCGCTTGGTCTCGGGATTTTCGGGCAGGCCCCCCGCCGCCAGAGGCTGCACCAGCCCGCCCAGCGGCAGCGTCAGCGCATAGTTTCCGCCCGCATGCCAGAAGCAGCGCTCATCCCAGAAAAAACCCGTCCCCATGTCATCCCCGCCTGTTGCGTCCTGCGTCAAATATCCCCGCCCGCGGCGGAAAGTCCATCGGCCTCACGCGTGGTGCGCGCGGCACGGGCGGATGCCTCCGGCGGGGATATTTAGGGCAAAAAGAAGCCTGTCGCCCTCAGGTCTCGCGGCGCAGGTGATAGACGCCTTCGGGCAGGTTCAGCGCGGCGGCCAGATCGCGCAGCTGTGTCATCGACAGCGTGACGCGCCGCATCTCGTTCAGTCTGGGATCGAACTGTTCGATGGTCACGCAATCCTCGAAGGCATTGACGATGACATCTTCCTGCAAATGGCTTTCACCCTCGTCGACAAGGGTGATCACGGTGGCGTCGAATTCGTGTTCGATAGTAAACATGCCGCCAGCTTACGGCAGGAATTAGTCAATGCAAGCCCGGCCTGTCAGCGGGATCACGCGCGCGCGGGACCCATGTCATGTCAACTGCGCGTGAGCAGGTCTGGCGTCCCGCTGTGGGGCTGCTAATGATAGACTTCGGTTTTCTGACAAAAGGGATGCAGATGCGCTGGTTTGTTCTTTCGGCCATGATGATGCTGGCGGGGTGCGTCAGCCCGGTCACGCAGCCCGAGGCGTCGCGCCCGGGCATGGTGCAGCCTGTCGCCTCTGGCCCTGTCCAGCCGATCACACCGCAGCTGTTCCAGCAGGTCCAGGCCCGTGTGCAGCCGGTGGCCGAGCAGGAATGCCGCCGTCAGCGTGCCAATACGATCTGCGATTTCCAGATCGTGGTGGACAGCCGCCCCGGCCAGCCGCCCAATGCCTTCCAGACGCTGGACCGCAACGGCAACCCGGTGATCGGTTTCACCGTGGCGCTGTTGAACGACATGCGCAACGCGGACGAACTGGCCTTTGTTATGGCGCATGAGGCGGCGCATCACATCGCGGGTCATATCCCGCGCCAGCAGCAGAACGCCGCTGCCGGTGCGGTGATCTTTGCCGGACTGGCTTCGCTGACGGGGGCCGATACCGGGGCGATCCGCTCGGCGCAGGAGCTGGGCGCCACGGTGGGCGCGCGCACCTATTCCAAGGAATTCGAACTGGAGGCCGATGCTCTGGGCACCGTTCTGGCGGCGCGGGCGGGTTTTGATCCGCTGCGCGGGTCCGAGTTCTTCAATCGCATCCCTGATCCGGGCGACCGGTTTCTGGGCAGCCATCCCCCCAATGCCGACCGCGTCGCCACCGTGCGACGCACCGCTGCGGGGATGGGTCTCTAACTTCGTTTGATCCATTGCGGCGTCCGTGATCCGCGCGCTTGATTCAGGTCAAGGCGCGCACCCCGCCTGTCGTGCTTTCCTGACGCTATCCCATCCGCTTTCGGAGATGGGACTGGGTGAGGAGAAGCAGATGCCGTCACAGAACACATTGCGCCGCCACGCGGCTTTGGTGGACCGGATGGCCAGCGCGCGGGGCGTGGATCTGGAAGAAGCCGTGATGCGCGGTCAGCTGGCCGTGGATGCCTTGCCCGACATGGTGCTGCGCTGCACGGGTTGCGCCAATCCCAAAGGCTGCGAGGGTTTCCTTGCCGAGAGGGAGGCTCTTGGCGCCGATCACCCTGCACCGGACACACCCTATTACTGCCGGAACGCCGGGGTCTTTGATGATCTCGGACGGCGCTGAAGCGACGGGCGGAGGCGCGCGTATGGGCGTGGTTCTGGGACTTGGTGATCCGGACCGGCATTTCTGGCTGGCGCGTTCGGTCGCGCGGGTCATGGGGGTAGATCTTGGGGCTGCGCTGGCGCGGGGGGATCTGCCCTGCGAGGACTATCGCGCCATGGTCAACCGCTGCCGGACCTGCCCGCTGGTTGCCGCCTGCGAAAGCTGGCTTGCCGCCTCGGGCGGGCGGGCCGAAACACCGCCGCCGGGATGTCTGATCTCGGGGGACCTGACACAACTGAAACGCCGATTTCCAAACAAGGGAGCCCACTGATGGGACTGTTGAACAAGATCGACCACCGCGCCGATGTGATGAACCGTATGGCCGAAACGCTGGACGTGGATTTCGCGGCGGCCATTGCGGAGCATCCCGAAGCGGTGCGCGAGTATCGTCAGGCGGTGCTGCGCTGTGTGGCCTGCGGTCATGAAGGGGAATGCACCGCATGGATGGCGGAGCACCCCCATGCTGCCCAGGCACCGGACTATTGCCGCAACAAGGACATCATGGCGACGCTCAGGGCCTGAGCGTCTGCGTGGCCCGGCGCTGCCGTCGCAGATGGCTGCGGTAGAGCAGGGGCGCGAGGATGTGGTCATAGACCAGCGTGGCGGCCTGTCGGATTCCCGGCAGCGCCACGATCCGTGCCAACCAGCGATAGCGGGGCATCTGCTGCCACAGGGTGATGAAGGCCGGGATGCCTGACAGAACCCGCCCCTCACGCACCACATGCAGGCGCCGTGCGGCCTGATCGGCGGTGACGCCCCACATCCCCAGATCGACGCGGTTCAGATCATCGAAGCCGATGGCCAGACCTTCGCGCCCGGCATAATCGGCGTAATGGGTGATTTCCGCCCGGCAGACCGGGCAGGCGTGGTTGTAGAGAACGCGGGTGTCTGGCTGGGTCATGCCTGGCAGGTAGCGGGACGGGGCTGCGGGACAAGCCCTGTCCCATCGTGGGACAAAAATCGAGATGAATGAATTCAATGGGTTGCACGCGGGCCTTCAGGATATTTTAACGATTGGAGTGGTTTTGCAGGCAGAAGGGCGCGGCGTTGGCGCATCTGCGCGACACTGACAAGGGCCGCTGCGGCCAAAGTCCATGCGGCCAGCAAGCCAAGATCCTGTGCCGCCCAGGCGCGACCCTCGATCGCGGCCCAAGCCAGTTCGCCCATGGCCCGTGTCGGCGTCCAGACCGAGATGGCGTTGATCACACCCGGCATGACCATCGGCGGCACCCAGAGCCCGCCCAGATAGGCCAGTGGCAGATAGATCAGGTTGGCCAGCGGCACCGCCGCGCGGGCCGAGGCGACGGAGCCCAGAGCGATGCCCATGATCGTGGCGGCCACCGTGGCCATCAGGCAGACCGCGGCCAGCCGCGCCCATGCCATGGCGGGCAGGCTGATATCGGTCATGGCCAGCGATACCGCGACGACCAGCGCCACGGCGATGGCCACGAAGATCACAGAGGCCAGAATCCGCGCGAGCCATAGAAACCCGGCAGGGCCGGGCAGGCTGCGTTGCCATGTGGCGAAGGGGCTGGCGCGATCCTGCGCGACACTCACGCCAAATTGGAAAAACCCCACCCCCAGCACGGCATAGACCGCGAAAGAGGCCATCGCATGGCTGGCCCATGCCCCGCCGCCGCTGTTGGCCCCGAAAAAGGCATAGAGCATGGCCGGGAACAGGACCGTGGGCACCCAGAAGCCCGGTTGGCGGAACAGGATGCGCAGCGTCAGCTTGGTTTCGGCAGAGAGGTGGCGGGTCATGGGCGGCTGTCCTTGTGTTGCAGGCGGTCGATCAGGTCTTTGAGGTCAAGCGGGTGCAGGGTGAGGTTGGCAAAGGGCAACCCTTCGGTGACCATGCGGCGCAGCGTGGTGTCGCTGTCGGTGGTTTCGGCTTGCCAGCGGGCACCGTCCGGCGTGGCCAGCAACCACGGAGGCGGCATCCGGCCCGGTGGCAGATCGAAAGCCAAGCGGGTGATGCGGGTCTGAGCGCGGATCGTGTCGATCCGGCCAGACAGCACGATCTCGCCCCTGTCGATGAGGGCGATCGTGTCGCAAATGGCCTCGATCTCGTCCCAGTGATGCGAGGTCAGCACCAGAGCGCCGCCCTGCGCGACATAGGCGCGGGCCTGTATGCGAAACCGATCCTGAGCAGCACTGTCGAGGCCGGATGTGGGTTCATCCAGAAAGACCAGCCGAGGCTGGCCCACGAAGGCCAGCGCCAATGCGACGCGGCGCATCTGTCCGCCCGAAAACCCCGCGATGCGGCGGTCGATCAGGTCGTTCAGGCCGAAATCACGGATCAGCGCGGAAATGTCGGGCGCCGTGCCATAACGGGCGGCGGCATAGGTCAGAATCTCGCGCGGGGTGATCTGATCGGGGAAATCCGTGGCCTGCGGCGTGGCGCCAGACAGGCGGCGCGCGGCGGGGCTGCCTGCGGGATGACCGAAGATCAACGCCTGTCCGGTATCGGGGGCGCGCAGGCCCATCAGCAGGGACAGCGTGGTGGATTTGCCCGCGCCATTCGTGCCCAGCAGGCCAAGCGCCTGACCCGGTGCCAGATCAAGGTCGATGCGTGACACGGCCTGCACCGGGCCGAAGCGTTTGGCCAATCCGCGGGCATGGATGGCAAGGTCTGTAAGGGTATCCGTCATCTGCTTTCCTTGGGCTTGCAACTTTCTGGGCAGACCCTATTCAATCGGATCAGTTGCAGGCCAAGGCAGGTTACGTGTCCGACATGAAAAACCCCGCGAATGACGGCCCCATGTCGTTGACGCTTCGCCAAGTGCAGGGGATGGCGCGCGGCGTGGCCTTCTGGATCGTTGTCGGTGGTGCGGTGCTGATCGCGGCCGTCGCCGGGCCTTACTACACGCTGGAGCGGCTGAGTTTTCCGGAACGTCTTGTCTATTGGGGCATGGTGATCGGGGTGTCGTCGCTGGTCATGACCTTCCTGTCGGTGCTGGCCCACCGGGTGACCGCGGCGCGGGGGTGGAACTGGGCGCTGGTGGCGCTGCTGGCCGGGACGGCGGGGGTTCTGCCGGTTTTGGGCACGGTCTGGCTGGCCGATGGATTGGCCACCGCATTCGGATCAGGCGGGGTGCGGATCGGGACGCTTGCGGCCTATGTCGCGCCATCGGTGATCGGGGTCACCTTGGCGGTCAATGCCTATATCGAGGTGCAGGAGCGCCGCGCCCCGTTGGCCAGCGCCGTGCCGCAGGCAGTGTCCGGCCAAGCGGCGCCGACAGTCTTGCAGGGCAAGCTGCCCCATCATCTGGGCCGCGAGATCGTGGCGGTGCGGGCGCAGGATCATTATCTTGAGGTTACCACGCCCAAAGGCAGTTGCATGGTGCTGATGCGGTTGGGCGATGCGGTGCGCGATCTTGAGGGGTTGAACGGGATGCAGGTGCATCGGTCGTGGTGGATCAACCTTGCGCATGTCGCGCGGACCGAGAGGGGCGCGAATGGCCCCGAGATTGTCCTGACTACGGGCGGGCGTGTGCCCGTGGGGCGCAGCTATCGCGCGGCCTTTCGTGCGGCGGTGACGCCCGGTGCCGCGAATCTCAGGGTGCAGGGCTGAGGCCTTAGATCAGCCGACCCCAGAGATCATATTCCCCGGCCTCGTCCACCTCGACGCGGACGATGTCGCCGACGTTCAGTGCAGCGGTGCCCTCGTCGATGAAGAGGTTGCCGTCTATTTCCGGCGCGTCGGCCCATGTGCGGCAGGTGGCGATCCCGTCTTCGTCGATATCGTCCACGATGGCCTCGATCACGCGGCCCACCTTGGCGGCCAGTTTCGCCTCGGATATGGCTTGGGCCTTTTCCATGAAGCGGTCCCAGCGGTCCTGTTTGACCTCATCCGGCACGTGGTCGGGCAGGGCATTCGAGCGGGCACCTGCGACGTTTTCGTATTGGAAGCAGCCGACACGGTCGAGCTGCGCCTCGTCCAGCCAGTCGAGTAGGGTCTGGAACTCCTCCTCGGTCTCGCCGGGGTAGCCGACGATGAAGGTGGAGCGCAGGGTGATATCGGGGCAGATGTCACGCCATGCGGCGATCTCGTCCAGCGTCTTGGCGGCGGCGGCAGGGCGGGCCATGCGGCGCAGCACGTCGGGGTGGGCATGCTGGAAGGGGATATCCAGATAGGGCAGCACGCCAGAGGCGGGATCGGCCATCAGCGGGATCAGGTCGCGCACATGCGGGTAGGGGTAGACATAGTGCAGGCGGACCCATGCGCCGAGCGAGCCCAGATCGCGGGCCAGATCGGTGATATGGGCGCGGTGACCATTGGCGGTGGCGTGTTTCAGGTCCAGCCCGTAGGCCGAGGTGTCCTGCGAAATGACCAGCAGTTCCTTGACCCCGTTCTGCACCAGACGTTCCGCTTCGCGGATCACCGCATGGGCGGGGCGGCTGGCAAGGCGGCCGCGCATGTCGGGGATGATGCAGAATTTGCACTTGTGGTTACAGCCCTCGGAAATCTTGAGATAGCTGTAATGGCGCGGTGTCAGGGACACGGCGGATGCGGGCAGAAGGTCGATGAAAGGATCGGGCGAGGGCGGCACGGCGCGGTGGACGGCGTCCAGCACCGCCTCGTATTGATGGGGGCCGGTGACGGCCAGAACCTTGGGGTGCGCGCCGGTGATGTAGTCGGGTTCTGCGCCCAGACAGCCGGTGACGATGACGCGGCCGTTTTCGGCCAGCGCTTCGCCAATGGCATCGAGGCTTTCGGCCTTGGCGCTGTCCAGAAAGCCGCAGGTGTTCACGATGACCGCATCGGCCCCCGAATAATCGGGGCTGATGGCATAGCCTTCGGCGCGCAGGCGGGTCAGGATGCGTTCGCTATCCACCAGCGCCTTGGGGCAGCCGAGGCTGACCATGCCGATGGTCGGCTGGCCGGGGCGGGGGGCATCCGTGATCAGCGCGCGCGGCGCGAGGTCGGGGCGAAGGCTGGGCGGGTTATGAGTCATGGCGCGCGTATACTGCGGGGGCGACCGCGTGGAAAGCGGGATTCATGCGCGACGCCTTGCCGATATTTCGGTCCGCAGGGGCGTGACAGTCCCGACAAGGCGCGCTAACGTGCCGCCATTGACGGAGGATGCGCCCCATGTATCGCGGGATCTGGTTTACCTGAGCACATTGGCCCGGCTGACGGGCATTGTGGGTGCGCTGCCGCGCCCTAGCTTCACGTATTCCCCCGGAAGGCTTTCCTCATGTTCCGTTTCTTTGAAAATCTTGTCGATCCCTATGGTCCCTATCCCGAAAAGGACCACCCGCCGCAGACCTTGTGGCGGTTCATGCTGGACTATGCGCAGCCCTTCAAGCGCGTGTTCTGGATCACCGGCATCACCTCGGTTCTTGTGGCGGCGGTCGAGATCGCGCTGATCTGGGTCATGGGCTGGATCGTCGATCTGTTGCAGGGCGATCCGGCGCAGGTCTGGGCAGAGCATGGCGCTATGCTGATTGCCCTTGTCATCTTCATCCTGATCCTGCGGCCCGCGATTCAGGCGGCGAATGTGCTGCTGCTGAACAATACGATCCTGCCCAATTTCGGCACGCTGATCCGGTGGCGGGCGCATGCCCATGTGCTGCGTCAATCGGTGGGCTGGTTCGAGAATGATTTCGCGGGACGCATTGCCAACCGGATCATGCAGACACCGCCCGCGGCGGGCGAGGCCGTGTTCCAGATCTTTGACGCCATCACCTTTTCGATTGCCTATGTGGTGGGCGCGGTAGTGATTCTGGGGCAGGCCGATGCGCGGCTGATGCTGCCGCTGCTGGTCTGGCTGGTGGCCTATGCCGCCTTGATGCGCTGGGCGATCAAGCGCGTGCAGCCTGCGTCCGAGGCGGCGTCGGATGCGCGCAGCGCGGTGACGGGCCGCGTCGTGGACAGCTATACCAATATCCATTCGGTCAAGATGTTCGACCAGCACGGGCGCGAACTGGCCTTTGCGCGCGAGGCCATCGAGGAGGCGCGTCAGACCTTTCAGGCCGAGATGCGGCTGTATTCCAAGATGGATTTCGGTCTGGTCTTTCTGAATGGTCTGTTGATCGTGGGGGTCGTGGGCTGGGCGATCTGGCTGTGGATGCAGGGGCAGGCCAGCGTGGGGGCCGTTGCGGCGGCGACGGCGCTGACGCTGCGACTGAATGCGATGACCGGTTGGATCATGTGGGCGCTGACCACGTTTTTCCGACAGTTGGGTGTCGTGGCCGAGGGGATGCAGACCATCGCGCAGCCCATCACCCTGCCCGATGCGCCGGATGCCGTGCCGCTGCGGGTGACGAAAGGCGAGATCGTGATGGACGGCGTCCGCCACAGCTATGGCCGTGCCGGTGGTGGGCTGGAGCAGGTCGATCTGCGGATTGCGCCGGGTGAGAAGGTGGGTCTGGTGGGCCGGTCCGGTGCGGGCAAATCCACGCTGATGAAGCTGCTTTTGCGATTTTATGCGGCAGAGGGGGGGCGCATCCTGATCGACGGGCAGGACATCGCCCATGTCACGCAATCCAGCCTGCGGGCCCATATCGGCATGGTCCAGCAGGACAGCGCGCTGTTGCACCGCTCGGTCCGCGACAACCTGCTTTATGGTCGTCCCGACGCCTCGGAGGAGGAGATGCATCGCGCCGCCGCCCAAGCGCAGGCTCTGGAGTTCATCCCGGATCTGGAGGATGGCGCGGGACGGCGCGGCTTTGACGCGCAGGTGGGCGAACGCGGGGTGAAGCTGTCCGGCGGACAGCGCCAGCGCATCGCCTTGGCCCGCGTGATCCTGAAGAATGCGCCGATCCTGCTGCTGGACGAGGCGACGAGTGCGCTGGACAGCGAGATCGAGGCGGCGGTGCAGGACACGCTTTACGGCATGATGGCGGGCAAGACCGTGATCGCCATTGCCCACCGCCTGAGCACCATCGCGCAGATGGACCGGATCGTTGTGCTGGACCGGGGCCGGATCGTGGAAGAGGGCACGCATGCCGATCTGCTGGCGGCGGGCGGGCTTTATGCGGCGCTTTGGGCACGGCAGTCGGGCGGGTTTCTGGGCGATGAACTGGAGGAGGGGGCGGCGTGAGCGCCGCCCTTGGTTCCGCTTGCCGCTTTGGCCTTGACGCCTGTGGCGATTCCGCCTAATCACCCCAAACGGAATTCGGGGCGCCGCCGGTCGCGGTGCCCTTATGTGTTGAAGGCGCCCGACGCGCCCCTGATCAAGACGAGGATAAAGCCATGTCGCGCCGCTGCGAACTGACCGGAAAAGGCCCGATGTCTGGCAACAATGTCAGCCACGCCAACAACAAGACCCGTCGCCGGTTTCTGCCGAACCTGAACGATGTGTCGCTGCAGTCCGAGACCCTGAACCGGGTCGTGAAGCTGCGGATTTCTGCCGCTGCCCTGCGCTCGGTCGATCACCGTGGCGGTCTGGACGCGTTTCTGGCGAAAGCCAAGGACGACACGCTGTCCGACGCGGCGCTGAAGATCAAGAAAGAGATTGCAAAGGCACAGGCCACCGCCTGATCCCTTTGATCGGTTTCACTATGGAGCAGCCCTGCCGGTTCGGCGGGGCTGTGTCCATTTGTGGCAGGGGCGCGACCGCCTGCGGGCGCAGATCCCTCTTTTCGCTGGGTGCGTGCGGACATATATCGGTCTGATGATGCTTCGGTTCCGCCCTCTTGCCGCCATTGCGATGGCCCTGCTGCTGGTCCTGACGGCCCAGTCCATGGCCGTGGCGCGCGGGATGCCGGGGGCAGCGGGATCCGTGGTGCTGTGCACCGGGACGGGACCCGTCACGATTCTGACCGATGCGGAGGGCCAGCCGGTTGGTCCCGCCCATATCTGCCCCGATTGCACCCTGTCGCTGATCGTGATGCTGGCGCAGGGCAGTGCGGTGGCGACCCGTCCCCTGACTGCGTCATTGCTGGACTGGCCCGCGACGGGCCTGCAGGTTCACGCGCAGGCCGTGCAGCCTTTTTCCGCGCGTGATCCGCCTGCCGTCATGTGATCCGTTTCCACATCCGACAGACAGATTCACAGCAGAAAAAGGGAGAGACATGATGTCTTTCAAATCCACCATCCTTGCGGCCAGCGCGGCCGTTTTCCTTGCCCTTCCCGCCCTTGCCGCCGGGATCGAGGTGCAAGACCCCTATGCCCGCAGCGCCTCGGACATGGCGACAACGGGCGCGGCCTTCATGGTGATCACCAATGCGGGCGGCACGGCGGATCGCCTGATCGGTGTCGCCTCGGACGCGGCGGAAAAGGTCGAATTGCACACCCATCGCGAGGACAGCAACGGGGTCATGCGGATGATCCATGTCGAGGAAGGGTTCGACCTGCCCGCAGATGGGCAGATCGTCATGGAACGTGGGGGTCATCATGTCATGTTCATGGGGCTGAAAGAACCGATGGCGCAGGGCGACATGATCGACGTGACACTGACCTTCGAACAGGCCGGTGACGTGACGGTGCAGATCCCCGTCGATCTGGAGCGCCAGCCGCAGGCGGGCGCGCATGGCGGCATGACCCATGGCGGCATGAAGAAAGACTGACGGGATTTGACCTGATCCGTCGGGGGGCCGGACCTTTCACGGGTCCGGCCTTTTGCGTTTCTGCAAGCCGCGTCAACTTGCAACTTGGGCAAGCAGGCTGCACTGATGACACATCGAAGCAGGAAGAGGTCATCGTGATGGGCGGCGTGGCAAACAGGATGGTCGGCCTTCTGCTTTGCGCGATCACGGCGCTGGTCGTGTGCCGGGAATGGGGCGTGGCGGAGTGGACCCAGCCGGCCAAGCCGGTGCTGGTTCTTGCGCTGGTGGCGATCCTGCTGTTTCAGGTGCGATTGTCCCGCAAGGCGTTTATCGCGGTGGCGGTGCTGATCAGCAGCGCGCTGGTCGCCACGCATCCGGACTGGCGCGGGATCATCACGCGCGGGCTGGAAACCGCAGCGTTCATCGGGGCCTTTTTCACGGCATTGTCCACGCTGCGCACGGTGGCGCAGACCTCTCCGGCGATCCAGCGGGCCGGAACCTTTCTGGCCGGTCAGCCCCCCGGCAGGCGCTATGCGGCCCTGACGGTCGGTGGGCAGGCGTTTGCCTTGCTGCTGAACTATGGGTCCTTGCAACTGCTTGGGTCGCTTGCGACGACGAATGCGAATGCCGAACCCAATCTGGAGATCCGCGGGCATCGCATAAGGCGGATGCTGCTGGCGATACAGCGGGCCTTCGTGTCGACCTTGCCATGGTCGCCGCTGTCCTTTGCGGTGGCGATCACCATCAGTGTCATTCCCGAGGCCACCTGGGGCAAGGCATTGGTGCCGGGGCTGGTGACATCGATCCTGCTGGCGGGGATCGGCTGGTCGCTGGACACTTTGTTCAAGCCGCGGCTGACGATCACGCCGGTCCGCAGCGCGCCGGTGGGGACATGGGGCACGATGTTGCCGCTGGTGCTGTTGCTGGCGGTTCTGCTGGTCGGCGTGGTGACCCTGAGCACGCTGACGCAGGTTCGGGTGGTGGGGATCGTCGCGGTTCTGGTGCCCTGTATCGCGGTTGTCTGGATGCTGATTCAGCATTGGGACGACGCGCCCCTGTCCACCACGGGGACGCGCATCAAGACCTATGTGCTGCAAGAGCTTCCGGGGTATCGCGGAGAACTGACATTGTTGATGATGGCGGGTTTCATCGGCACGGCGGGGGCACAGTTGTTCGCGCCGATGGTGCAGGCGACCGGGTTCGATCTGTCGGCCCTGCCGTCCTGGGTCGTTCTGGTCGCCTTGGTGTGGATCATCCCGCTGGCCGGGCAGATCGGCATGAACCCGATCCTGGCCGTTACGCTGATTGCGCCGCTGATTCCCGCCGCCGCTGACCTTGGGGTGCAGCCGACCGCGCTTGTGGTTGCGATCACGGCGGGATGGGCGCTGAGCGGCGCAAGTTCGCCCTTCACGGCGACGACGCTTCTGATCGGTTCCTTTGGCGGTATCAGCGCGACCCGCGTCGGGCTGGTCTGGAATGGTGCCTATACGCTGATCTGTGGGGTGGTGTTGTCGATCTGGGTCGTGGCCTTCGCGCATCTGTCCTGACCCCACCGGCCTGCGTGGCAGGCGGAGGCCGGCCCTGCGGTTCTTCAGCGGTGCAGCAGCCCGTCCACCCAGCGCGGCACCTCGACCGAGGCTTTGCCGAAGCGCGTCTCGGCGAAGTCCGAGACCACGGCAGAGGGATCAAGGTTGATCTCGACCGTATGGGCCCCGGCGCGGGCGGCATCCTGCACGAAGGCCGCCGCCGGATAGACCTGCCCCGAGGTGCCGATGGCGGCGAAGATGTCCGCCGCCCGCAGCAGATCCCAGATGTCGTCCATGTGATAGGGCATCTCGCCGAACCAGACGACATCGGGCCGTGCGGCGGGGGCGGCGCAGACGGGGCAGGGCTGGCCCGGTGCCATTTCCGGCGGGGCGGTCCAGCGATGATCGCAGGCGGCGCAGAGCGCCCCCGCCAAGGTGCCATGCATGTGCAGCACCCGGACAGAGCCCGCCGCCTCGTGCAGGCCGTCCACGTTCTGCGTCACGACGGTGACCTGACCGGGATAGTCGCGTTCCAGCCGGGCCAGAGCGTCATGGGCGGCATTGGGGCGCGCGGCAGCCGCCTGCACCCGGCGCGCATTGTAGAAGCGATGCACAAGGGCAGGATCGCGGGCGAAGCCTTCGGGCGTGGCCACATCCTCGATCCGGTGTTGCGCCCAAAGGCCGCCTTCATCGCGAAAGGTGCCAAGCCCGCTTTCCGCCGATATGCCGGCCCCTGTCAGGATCACGATCTGCTTCATCTTTCCCTTTCCGTGCACTGTCATGCGCCAGACCCAGAGTAGCCCGCATCCCTATGGGCGCAAGTCTGATGCGCGGGGTTTCGGCTTTCCTGAAACCGTCTTTCGCGGCTTTGAAAATGGGGCTTTCGGGTCTGTCTTGCCTCTTGCCCGATGTCCGGTTCTGCCGCCCAATGGCCGCAAGGAAGGAACCTGCGCCATGGCCATGCGACACTTGAAAACCGCCCGCCCCCAGCCGCCTCAGGCGCAGGCCGAAACAACCGCGGTGGTGCGCGATCTGCTGGCGCAGCTGGCTCGCGATGGCGAGGCGGCGGCCCGCGATCTGGCCTGCCGGATGGACGGCTGGGACGGCCCGATCGTGGTGGACCCCGACACGGTGGCCCGCCTCAGCGCGACTGTGCCGCAGGCGTTGCGCGACGATATCGCTTGGGCGCATGAGAATATCCGCCGCTTTGCCGAGGCGCAGCGCGCCACCTGCACCGACATGCAGGTGGATCTGCGCCCCGGTCTGACCGCAGGGCAACGCTATATCCCGCTGGCCGCGGCCGGGGCCTATGTGCCGGGTGGACGCTATGCCCATATCGCCAGCGCGCTGATGACGATCACCACGGCCAAGGTGGCAGGCGTGGCCCATGTCACCGCCGCCTCGCCGCCGCGGGCGGGGCAGGGCATCCCGGCGCCGATCCTTTATGCGATGGATCTGGCGGGGGCGGATCACATCCTTGCTTTGGGCGGTGTGCAGGCCGTGGCGGCCATGGCGCAGGGGATGTTCGGTGCGCGTGCGGCGGACATCATTGTCGGTCCCGGCAATCAATATGTGGCCGAGGCCAAGCGCCAGATTTTCGGAACCGTGGGGATCGACATGTTCGCGGGACCGACCGATTCCATGGTACTGGCCGATGACAGCGCCGATCCCGAACTGGTGGCGCTGGATCTGGTCAGTCAGGCGGAACATGGGGCGAACTCTCCGGTCTGGCTGGTCACGACCAGTGCGGCACTTGCCGAGGCGGTGATGGCGCGGGTGCCGGGCTGTCTGGCCCATCTGCCCGAACCCAACCGCAGCGCCGCAACGACCGCCTGGTCCGAACTGGCCGAGGTGATTCTGTGCGACACGCCCGAGGCGATGGCCGTGGTCGCGGACCGGATCGGACCCGAGCATCTGCATGTGCAGGCGCGGGACCTTGGATGGTGGCAGTCCCGGTTGCGCGCTTATGGATCGCTGTTTCTGGGCGAAGACACCACTGTGGCCTTTGGCGACAAGGCGGCGGGGCCGAACCATGTGCTGCCCACTTCGGGGGCGGCGCGGTATACGGGGGGACTGTCGGTGCACAAGTTCCTCAAATGCGTGACATGGCAGCAGGTCAGCGGTGCGGCCTTGCCCGATCTGGCGCGCGTCACCGCCCATATCAGCCGCATCGAGGGGATGGAGGGCCATGCCCGCGCCGCGCAGATCCGGCTGGACAAATGCGATGCCATGTCCAGACTGGCGACACCCAGGACAGGATGAGACATGACGCTTGCGACACTTCCCCGCGCCCGCGACCAGCGAGATGAGGTGGCCGGACCCCACCCGGTCCGGCAATGGTATTCAGGGGCTGAAAGGTGTGTCGCAAGGCTGCGGGTGAGCCTGTCATGATGCGGCGGGTCGGTATTCTGGGTGGCATGGGGCCCGAGGCGACGATTCTCATGATGCAGAAATGCATGGGTGTTGTGGCGCGTGCTGCCACCGGCCCGCTGGATGATGCGGATCATATCCCCCTGATCGTGCATCAGAACCCGCAGGTGCCCAGCCGCATCGCGCGGCTGATCGAAGGGCGCGGACCGGACCCGGCTCCTGTTCTGGCGCAGATGGCGCGGGATCTGGCGGCGGCTGGGGCGCAGGCGCTGGCCATGCCCTGCAATACGGCGCATCACTATGCGGGCGCGATCCGCGCGGCGACCGACCTGCCATTCCTCGACATGATCACGGCGAGTGCCGATCACCTTGTCCGCGCAGGCGTGACCCGGCCGGGAATGCTTGCCTCGCCGGCCACACGGATGGCGGCTGTCTTTGATGCGGCCTTTGCCGCGCGTGGCCTTGCCCCGGTCTGGCTTGAGGATGAAGCACCGCTTCTGGCCCTGATCCGGGCGGTCAAGGCGGGGCAGCCTGTCGCCGCATTGAGCCCGGACATGGCGGCGCTGGCCGGGGCAGCCCGCGCGCAAGGGGCGGATCACCTGCTGGTGGCCTGCACCGAACTGTCGCTGCTGACCCATGCGCTGCCCGGAGATCTGCCCTGGACGGACAGTCTGGACTGTCTGACGGCCTGCATCGCGGATTTTGCACGCGCGTCCGATGGCGGATGAGCCTCTGCGGGGCCAGTCTTGCGTGATGGATATTTGAGGCAAGAAGAAACAGGGTCTGCCGTTTCTTCTTGCGGGAAATATCCTCGGGGGGGCGTCGAACAACGTTCGACGTGGGGGGCGGACAGCCCCCCGTCGTGACGGATCAGCTGCACATGGCGGCGGCTGTCTCGCCGAAGGCGCGGTATTTGCGCCAGAACGTCTCGTGATTGCGGTTGTCCGACTGGCGGATATCCTGTGCCATCTGCGGATCGCGGAAGAACTTGGCCGCCATCCGCTGATCGCTGCGCGACAGGGTCTGATCGGCGACCTGCTGGATGCAGGCGCACAGGCGCGGCGAACGGGCCCTGCGATCCGAAGCCATGCAGGCGCGGTCAATCGGTCCGGCCATGGCCATCGAGGGGGTCATGACGACCGTCACAGGGGTAAGGGCCACGGCCATCACGGCGGCCATCAGAAACTGCTTCATTCCACGCCTCTTGTCTGAAAACCGCTGCCCCGGCCTTTGCGGCCATGTTGCGCGCGGCGCATCTGCTCTGGCGCGACTATGCCGCAGGACAGAGGCCTTTTCAATTGGCTTGCATGGCCTGCGGCACCCAGACGCGGGATCTATCCTCCCTCGGAGGGCGATGCTGCCGCCATGGATGCCCTGACGCGTTTGAGAACCTGTGGCACCATCCCGCCCTTGTCAGGAGGCGTCACGGTAATCGTGATGTCATCTCATGCCCCGGATTGGGCAGGTTGCCGGTGATGTCGAGACAGGCCACGACGCCCTTTCTGCGGCGCTCCAAAACATGAACTGGTTCACGCGGCCCCCGCAGCTTGACGCGCGCAGGGCAAGCCCCGTGTTGGTGGCCCGAGGCCCCTGGTCGGTCAAGACATTTCCGCTGCGGTTTTCCGTGGTCGCAACGCCCCCCTCAAGCCACCTTGACCAAAGGCCGTTTCCCCATCATATCCCTCTGCATGACAGAGCTTTCGCGCATTCGCAATTTCTCCATCGTTGCCCATATCGACCACGGGAAATCCACCCTGGCCGACCGGCTGATCCAATCCACCGGCACCGTGCAGGACCGGGACATGAAGGAACAGCTGCTCGACAGCATGGATATCGAACGTGAGCGCGGGATCACGATCAAGGCCAACACCGTGCGCATCGACTATAAGGCCGATGACGGGCAGACCTATGTGCTGAACCTGATCGACACGCCCGGTCACGTCGACTTTGCCTATGAGGTGAGCCGGTCGATGCGCGCCGTGGAAGGTTCGCTTCTGGTGGTGGACAGTACCCAAGGGGTCGAGGCGCAGACGCTGGCCAATGTCTATCACGCGCTGGACGCGGATCATGAGATCGTGCCGGTGCTGAACAAGATCGACCTGCCCGCGGCCGATTGTGACCGCGTGGCCGCGCAGATCGAGGATGTGATCGGCATCGACGCTTCGGACGCGATCCGGGTCAGCGCCAAGACCGGCATCGGCATCCATGAGACGCTGGAGGCGATCGTCAAGCGCCTGCCCGCGCCCAAAGGGGACCGCAATGCCCCGCTGACCGCCATGCTGGTGGATAGCTGGTATGACGCCTATCTGGGCGTGGTCGTGCTGGTGCGGATCATGGACGGGGTGCTGAAGAAGGGCGACCGGATCACGATGATGCAGAACGGGTCGGTCCATCAGGTGGACCGGATCGGCGTGTTCCGCCCGCAGATGCAGAATGTCGATCAGCTTGGACCCGGCGAGATCGGTTTTATCACCGCCCAGATCAAGCAGGTCCGCGACACCCGTGTGGGTGACACGATCACCCATGAAAAGAAGGGCGCGACCAAGGCTTTGCCCGGCTTCAAGCCGTCGCAGCCCGTGGTGTTCTGCGGCCTGTTCCCGGTGGACAGTTCCGAGTTCGAGGATCTGCGCGATGCCATCGAGAAGCTGGCGCTGAACGATGCGTCATTCACCTATGAGATGGAAACATCGGCCGCACTTGGGTTCGGCTTCCGCTGCGGTTTTCTGGGGCTGTTGCACCTTGAGGTGATCCGCGACCGGATCGAGCGGGAATATGACATCGACCTGATCACCACCGCGCCCTCGGTGATCTATCACGTCTATCTGCGTGACGGCACGATGAAGGAATTGCACAACCCCGCCGACATGCCCGACCTGACCTATGTCGATCATCTGGAAGAGCCGCGCATCAAGGCCACGATCCTTGTGCCCGATGATTATCTGGGTGACGTGCTCAAGCTGTGTCAGGACCGGCGCGGCGTGCAGATGGATCTGACCTATGCGGGCAGCCGGGCGATGGTCGTCTATGACCTGCCGCTGAACGAGGTTGTGTTCGACTTCTACGACCGTCTGAAATCGGTGACCAAGGGTTATGCCAGTTTCGACTATCAGCTGACCGGCTATCAGGAAGACAATCTGGTCAAGATGTCGATTCTGGTGAATGACGAGCCGGTGGATGCGCTGTCGATCATGGTGCATCGCGAGCGGGCCGAGATGCGGGGCCGGTCGATGGTGGAAAAGCTGAAAGAGCTGATCCCCCGCCACATGTTCAAGATCCCGATTCAGGCGGCCATCGGCGGCAAGGTCATCGCGCGCGAAACGCTGGCGGCCCTGCGCAAGGACGTGACCGCGAAATGCTATGGCGGCGATGCGACGCGCAAGCGCAAGCTGTTGGACAAGCAGAAGGCGGGCAAGAAGAAGATGCGGCAGTTCGGCAAGGTCGAGATCCCGCAGCAGGCCTTCATCAACGCGCTGAAGATGGACACGTAAGAAGGGCGGGGCAGGGGTGTCCTTGCCCTTTGCAGCGCGGTAGGGTGCGTGTTTACACGCACCGTTTGTTGATGCGGGGCGTGGTGCGTGCAAGCACGCACCCTACAGTTCGTTGAAGATGGACACGTAAGAGGGGCGGGGCAGGAGTGTCCTTGCCCTTTGCAGCGCGGTAGGGCGGGTGTTCACACGCAGAGTTTGTTGATGCGGGGCGTGGTGCGTGCAAGCACGCACCCTACAGACCGCCGCATGACGTGGCGACGCGTCACAGCGCGGTAGGGCGGGTGTTCACACGCAAAGTTTGTTGATGCGGGGCGCGGTGCGTGCAAGCACGCACCCTACAGCTGAGCCATCATGTCGCTTGGCGGCGGCGTGGCTCTGTCGTATTCTGCGCCTCGCATGTGACATCGGAGGTGCATCATGCCGACCCCCATTCCCACCGCCTATTCCCGCCTTCAGATCCGGCTGCACTGGTTGGTCTTCGTGCTGCTGGCCCTGCAATACATCCTGCATGAACCGATCACCGAAGCCTTCGACATGGTTGAGGATGGTCTGACGCCCGCATTCTCGCCGCTGGTCGCCGCCCATGTGTTCGGCGGTTTCCTGATCTTCGTGCTGGTGGCGGCGCGGATCTATATTCGCAAGGAACGCGGGGTGCCGCCTTTGCCGGAGACAGACCCGCCGCTGCAACGCATGGCGGCGCATGTCACGCATTACAGCCTTTACACGCTGATGATCGCCATGCCTGTCAGCGGTGCGGTTGCGTGGTTTCGCGGCAACGAGGCCGCCGCCGAAGCGCATGAGGTGATGCGTGCGATCCTGCTGGCGTTGATCGCGCTGCATGTCGTGGGGGCGCTCTATCACCAGTTTGTCGTGAAGGACGGCTTGATGCAGCGCATGCGCCGCGGTGATCCCGTCTGACACAGATCAAGGTGCGCCTCTGCGCAGTGGCTTAGACTCAGGCCACATCAACGCCGCATCGGAGGCCGCATCATGCTGAGACTGGGATTCGTTCTTCACCTGTTCATCGGCTCGACCCTTGCGGGGATCGGGGTGATCGCGGCGCTGGTGACGGGATATGACACGCTCTATCCGATCCTGATCGCGGCGCTTATCGGGTTTCTTGTGGCCTTTCCGGTCACCTGGGCGGTGGCGCGGGCGCTTTACGACAGGGCTTGAGGTTCGCGGATCCTGCCCTTCGGGGCAGGCGGGACGGTGGCGGTGCGAGGGAGGGGTCCCCGTTGGGGCCGCAACCGTTCCGAAAACGGGCAGGGAGGGTCTTTTGCCCTTCCTGCCTTTTTCATGTCACCCGACCAGCCAGGCGCGCACCGCCGCTTCGAATTCGCGCGGTTTCTCGGCATGCAGCCAATGGCCCGCATCGCGGATCTTGGCGAAACGCGCGGCGGGAAACAGCGCCTTGATCCGCGCGCGATGTTCGGGCTGCACATAGTGTGAATTCGCCCCGGTCAGGAACAGCGTGGGCTTGTCGAACTGCGCCTCGACCTGCGGAAAGCCAAGGATATGGGGCATCTGGTCGGCCAGCGTGTCAAGGTTCAGGCGCCAGCGCCGCTCTTTCAGGTCCAGCGATTGGGTGAAGAACGCAGGCAGCGTGGGATCATCGACGAGGGCCGCCAGTTGCGCCTCGGCATCCGAGCGCTTCTCGACACGCGACAGATCGACGGCGCGCATGGCGGCGATATAGCGGCTCTGGTCATGTTCATAGGCGACAGGGGCCACATCGCCCACGATCAGCCGCTCGACCAGATCGGGATGCAGAAGCGCCAGCATCATCGCCGCCTTGCCGCCCATGGAATGGCCCAGCACCGCCATCGGGCCGCCTTGGGCGCGGATCACCTGCGCCAGATCCTCGGCCATATCGGTGTAGCTGTGGCTGTCCATCCACGGGCTCAGGCCATGATTGCGCATGTCCACGGCGATCACGGTCCGGTCGCTGGACAGTCGCTTGGCGATGACCCCCCAGTTGCGCCCGGAGCCGTAAAGGCCGTGGGCGATCAAAAGAGGTGTGGGGCCGTCGGGGCCGTCATGGCGGATGATGTTCAGCATGGGCGCGGGGATAGACGCTTTCCTGTGCGGTGTCCACGGGATCAGACCCGCGCGGCAGCGACAAGGGCGCGGAACAGGGCGCGCTGGCGGCGGGCATAGATCAGGTATTCCGGGTGCCATTGCACTCCCAGCGCAAAAGGTGGCGTGATCCGTTCGACCGCCTGCACCATCCCGCCCGCATCCCGCGCGGCGATCCGCAACCCCGCGCCCAGACGGTCCACCGCCTGACTGTGCAGCGCATTGACCCGCATCGGCGCGGTGCCCGCGATCCGGGCGAGGCCGGTGTCCGGCAGGACGGACACGGCCTTGCGCGGCAGGATCGTGCGGTAGCGGCGGCTGTCGGCGTAGTGGTCATAGGCGCGCTGGTGCAGGTTGCCGCCCAGGGCCACGTTCAGCATCTGTGCACCGCGACAGATGCCCAGCACGGGTTTGCCCGCCGCCTGCGCCGCCATTACAAGCCTGCGTTCCAGCGCGTCGCGATCCGGGTCGAGACGGGCTTCGGCCACCATCTCGCCGTGATAGAGCAGGGGCGAGATGTCGTCGCCCCCGCCGACGATCAAACCATCGGCGGCGTCGATATCGGCATCGCGCCCGCTGTCCCAGCGCAGCGCCCGCCCGCCGGCCAGCCAGACGTTGAGCGCGATGACGGGAAAGACGCGCCATCCGGTGCGGCGCGAGGTGGTGACGCCGATACGCGGCCTCATGTCCAGATCGCTGCCTTGGCCAGCACCGCGTTCACTGTTGCGGCCCAGTCCCCGCGCAGCCGTGTCAGGTTGTTGCGATGATCGGCCCAAAGGGCGGCCAGCCGATCCAGCAGGGCCGGGTCGGCGGCCACACGCTCGACCAGCACCCAGCGGTTCCATTCATAGGTCAGTGACCAGTCGGGCGCGCCCAGCCGCGCTTCGGGCAGGCGAAAGTGATAGGTGGGCCGTCCGCCCTTGAGCCTGTCCCGTGGGACGGCGGCGCGCAGCGTTTCGGGGCGCAGATGTTCCAGAAGCGGCAGCAGATCGAGGCCGTGGTTGCGGGTCGGGCAGAACGCGCCATAGGCGCGGGCCAGATCGTCCAGGCTCCAGCCTGCACCAGAGGCCAGCGCATCCACAAGTCCGCGCGGCCATGGATCGACGAAAGGCAGCAGGCGGCGCGCGGGATCGACCGGGTCGATGGCGCGCAACCAATCCTCCAGCAGCGCATAGGCCCGCACGACCGGCAGGATGTCCGCGGCGGTTCCGTCCGCCACTTCGGGGTTCAGATGCAGACCGAAGCCATAGAGGATGCCGTCCCGTGACCCTTCGGCCCCCGCCTTGACCAGCGCCACGATCAACCTGTCGGCACGGTGCAGGTCGTGCTGCGCCAAGGGGGCCGTCACGATCTCGACCGGGACCACGGCGCGCGACCAGTCCAGCAACTTGTCTGCGATCACATGGCCCGCGTGATCGCGCAGCGCGATGTCCAGTTCAACCCGCACATCGCCCAGATCAGTGTCGCGGACAGTGATGTCATGGTCCGTGTCCCTGTCCAGCTGGCCACCCCATTCTGCGGTGACGACCGCCGCCGCCTCGGCTTCGGTCAGCCCCGCGCATTCGATCTCGATTCCGGTCAGGCGCGGCTGGCCTTCGGCAGTGTCGGCGCGCGGCAGGGTCCAGGCATGGCTACGGGGGATACGGTCCAGAAGATCAGTGAATTCTGTCAAGGGGTTGCGTTCTCCGGTCTGACTGCGAAGACTGGAGCTTATGGGAAGATCCGTCACATGTGCAACCGATCCACCCGCAAGAGCCGTGGCATGAGGCGTCTGCGTCGCCTTGCGTTGCCGGTGCTGATCGGGGTCTGGGCGCTGTGGTTCTGCATTGCCCATGCGCCCGTCTATCTGCCAGCGGTGACCCCTGCGATCACCGCCGCACAGCCCGGACCCGACGCCGGGTCGCAGCGCGTGTTCGGATATGCGACCCTGACCCATCCGTTGGTCCGGGTGGTGGTGATTGGC
Organism: Seohaeicola sp. 4SK31; assembly: GCF_028802875.1. Taxonomy (NCBI): domain Bacteria; kingdom Pseudomonadati; phylum Pseudomonadota; class Alphaproteobacteria; order Rhodobacterales; family Roseobacteraceae; genus Seohaeicola; species Seohaeicola sp. 4SK31. The sequence goes on from NZ_JARAMP010000008.1 coordinate 115,766, forward strand.
CGACCCGTTGCCGCGACACCCGCGCAACTGGAGGGGTTCACTCGCGCGGAGCGGGATATCCAGCCTGATCCCGGCGCGCGGCTGGAGGGGCAAGTGTTCACCGTCGGGGCCGAGGGTCTGTTGCGGCTGGACCGCTATGAGCGGCTTGGCGCACGCTATCGCCGCGACATGATGCGGCTGTCGGATGGAACCGAAGCCTGGGTCTATCGGTTATTGCCTGATGCCGCGCCATGATGACCCTTCCGCCCCGCCGCCCTTGGACACGGGCTTTGCCCGTCTGACCGACAGCGATCCCCGTGACCTTGACCGCCATGAGGCGGGCAATGGGCTGATCCACATGGTCTCCCTCATCCTGACCAAGGCGGGGGACAGCCTGATTGATCCCAAGCTGGTGCTGTCATGGCTGCTGACCGTGCTGGGCGCGCCCGGTATGGTCATTGGGGCCTTGGTCCCGGTGCGCGAGGCGGGCGCATTGCTGCCGCAACTGGCGCTGGCGCGGCAGGTCGAGCGGGCGGCGCAGCGCAAGCGGATCTGGGCGGCCGGTGCGGTGGTGCAGGGGGTGGCCGCGCTGGGCATCGCGGCGGCTGTGCTGATGCTGGAGGGCGCGGCGGCAGGCTGGAGCGTTCTGGCACTGGTGGCCGTGCTGGCTGTCGCACGCTCTGCCGCCTCGGTCAGTTACAAGGACGTGCTGGCGCGGACCATCGCCAAGGGGCGGCGCGGTGCGGTGACGGGCTTTGCCGCTGCTGTCGCCTCGGTTGCGGCTTTCGGTTTTGGCCTGTCGATGGCGCTGGGTCTGTTCGATGTGGCGGTTCCGGTGCTGGCCGGGGCCGTGGCATTGGCTGGGGTGGCCTTTCTGCTGGCCGGGGGGCTGTTCCTGCGCCTGCGCGAGCCCGCGCATGGCGACCACAGCCCGCAGGCCGAGGGGATTGCGGCCCTGATCCGCCCGCTGCGCGAGGATCGCCAGTTGCAGGTCTTTGTGGCGGCGCGCGCGGCCCTGACCGTGACGGCGCTGGCCCCACCCTTCATCGTCATGCTTTCTTCGGCAGGGGGCGAGGGGGCACTGGATCAGTTGGGGCCGATGGTCATGGCCTCGACCGCTGCGGCGGTGCTGTCCTCTTATGTCTGGGGGCGGTTGTCGGACCGGTCCAGCCGCCAGACCTTGGTGATCGCGGGAGGGCTGGCCGCGCTGGTGTTGCTGCTGACCGGGTTGGCGGGGCTGCTGTTGGGCGGGCTGGGCGGCGCGTGGGGGGCGGGGCTTGCCATTTTTGCGGCGCAGATCGCCTATGAGGGCGTGCGGCAGGGGCGCAAACTGCATTTGACGGATATGGCCGAGGATGATTTCCGCGCCCGCTATACCGCGCTGTCGAACACCCTGATCGGCGCGGCGCTGATGGCGGGGGGATTGTTCGGTCTGGCGGCGGATTATGTCGGGCCTGCGATCCTTCTTGTTGTTTTTGCAGTGATTTCCGCAATCGGCGCAGCCATCGCCGCGCGTCTGGACGAGGTGCAGCAGGACTGAATCCCCCTCGTCCGGTTGCGTTTCCGGGTCGTTTTCCATACTGTGACGCGTTCACTGACCGGGCTGCGCGCCAAAGTGCCCCCCGGTCCCCGCCACATGGTGGGGCCAGTGGCGGATCCACCGCCAGAGAAATACAAAAAGAAGGACAGTGCTCATGCTCGAAGAGGACAAGACACCCCCCGCCGAGGACGAGGGGATTGACGCCATTCCCGAGCCGGAAGGCGAGACCGAGATCATCGAGACCGATTACACCATCGGTCAGGACAATATCGCGACCCGCAAATGGGTGTTCGAGTTCGACATCCACAACCCGGTCTTTCCGGTCTCGGCTGTGGCGATCCTGCTGTTCACCTTTTTGACATTGGCGTTCCAGACTCAGGTCGAGCCGCTGTTTGTGGGTTTGCGTGACTGGCTGACCGGGAACCTGGACTGGTTCTTCATCGCGTCAGGCAACATCTTTGTCCTGCTTTGCCTGTTCCTGATCGTGTCGCCGCTGGGCCGTGTGCGCCTGGGCGGGCCCGAGGCCACGGCGGATTACAGCTATATCGGGTGGTTCTCGATGCTGTTTGCCGCCGGCATGGGGATCGGGCTGATGTTCTTCGGCGTCTCCGAGCCGATGTCCCATTACTCTGCGGCACTTGGCGGCGTCACCATGGGGGAGGACGGGCTGCGCACGGACTGGGCGCCGTTGGGCGGGGCCGAGGGCGACACCGAGGCGGCGCGCCGCCTTGGCATGGCCGCAACGATCTTCCACTGGGGGCTGCACCCCTGGGCCATCTATGCCGTAGTCGCATTGGCGCTGGCGCTGTTCAGCTATAACAAGGGGTTGCCCCTGACTCTGCGGTCGGCCTTCTATCCGATCTTCGGTGAAAAGGTCTGGGGCTGGCCGGGCCATGTCATCGACATTCTGGCCGTTCTGGCCACGGTCTTTGGTCTTGCCACATCGCTGGGCATCGGCGCGCAACAGGCCAGCGCGGGTCTGGATTTCCTGTTCGGTCTGGGCAGCACGAATACGGTGCTGATCGTGCTAATCATCGTGATCACGGCGATTGCCATCGTCTCGATCATCCGGGGGCTGGATGGCGGTGTGAAGCTGCTGTCCGAGATCAACATGGGCCTTGCCGCGCTGCTGCTGGCCTTCATCATCATCGTGGGGCCGACGATGTCGATCCTGTCCGGGTTCTTTGCCAATCTGGGTGCCTATGCCCAGCACCTGCCGGCCCTGTCGATGCCCTTCGGACGCGAGGATGCGAACTTTGCCAGCGGCTGGACGGGCTTCTACTGGGCCTGGTGGATCAGCTGGTCGCCTTTCGTGGGCATGTTCATCGCCCGCGTCAGCCGGGGCCGCACGGTGCGGGAATTCCTGATTGCCGTGCTGATCGTGCCGACCCTGCTGTCGGTGCTGTGGATGACCGCGCTGGGTGGCACTGCCATCAGTCAGGTCGTCGATCAGGGCCTGACATCCGTGCAGGACGCCGCACTTGAGCTGAAGCTGTTCGAGATGCTGACGCATCTGCCGCTGACGGGCATCACCTCGCTGGTGGGGATCGTGCTGGTGATCGTGTTCTTCATCACCTCATCCGACTCGGGGTCGCTGGTGATCGACACGATCGCGGCGGGCGGCAAGACCAATGCGCCGGTGATCCAGCGCGTGTTTTGGGCCAGCTTTGAAGGCATGGTGGCGATTGCCCTGCTGCTGGGCGGTGGTCTGGCCGCGTTGCAGGCGATGGCCGTGTCCACGGGCCTGCCGTTCACGCTGGTTCTGCTGGGGGCCTGCTATGCGATCATCCGGGGCCTGATGAACGAACCCCGCTGAACAGGTCACATATCCAAAGACAGGGGGGCGGTGCGCGACAGTGCGCCGCCCTTCTTATGTGCGGTTGCAGAATCAACCATGCGCTGATCATCTGCTTGATCTTGTGGGATTATCGCGCTTGTCGCGATCTTGGCCACAAGCGGAGCGTGCAGGAAGGGCTATACGATGACGGCGCCGCAAATGATGATCTTCGGCATTCTGGCCCTGACCATGGCCCTCTTCCTCTGGGGGCGGCTGCGGCATGATGTGGTGGCGCTGGCCTCGCTCATGGCTTGCGTTGTCACGGGGCTGGTGCCCGCCTCAGAGGCCTTTGTTGGCTTTGGCCATCCGGCGGTGATCACGGTCGCCTGCATTCTGGTTCTGAGTCATGGATTGCAACAATCCGGCGCAATAGACGGGGTTACGCGCAAGATACTGCCGCGAAATGCGGGTCGGCTTGCAACTCTTGGCGCTTTGATGGGGCTTGGCGCGCTGCTGTCGGGTTTCATGAACAACGTCGGTGCGATGGCATTGCTGATGCCGATTGCCCTGCAGGCGTCGGGGCGGCTGGATATGACACCGGGTCAGGTGCTGATGCCGCTGGCCTTCGGGACAATTCTGGGCGGCATGACGACCCTGGTTGGCACGCCGCCGAACCTGATCGTCTCGGGTTTTCGCGCCGATGCCGGGCTGGGTCAGTTCAGGATGTTCGATTTCACGCCCGTGGGTCTGGCGGTGGCGGTGGCGGGTCTGATCTTCGTGGTGCTGGTCGGTTGGCGTCTTGTCCCGGCGCGCAAGGCTTCGACCGGCGAGGGGTTCGAGACCGGCGCCTATCTGACCGAGGTCCGCGTGCCCGAGAAAAGCAAGGCCGTGGGCATGACCCTGCGCCAGATCGAGACCGAGCTGGAAGGGGCCGAGGCGCAGATCGTGGCGCTGGTCCGCAACGAGGTGAAGATGAACGCCCCGCATGGCGGACGCCGGATCAAGGCCGATGACATCCTGATGCTGGAAGCCGACGTGGACGGTCTGGCCGAGGCGCTGTCGGCCTTTGGCATCAAGCTGGAACAGCAGGGCGCCTCGTCCGAGAAGGAGACCAAGGCCGAGAAGAAGGAGAAGGCCGCAGAGGCGACAAAGATCGCCCGCGCGGCGAAGGATGACACGGTGGTCGCCAGCGTCACGACCAAGGACGCGGACAAGGAGGACCGCAAGGACAAGGACACTGACAAGACCGACGAGGACGAGGACAGCCGCCGCGACGAGGATATCGTTCTGCGCGAACTGGTGGTTCTGCCTGCCTCTACCCTTGTCGGGCGGTCCGCGCGCGATCTGCGCCTGCGCTCGCGCTATGGTCTGAACCTGTTGGCTGTGGCGCGCGAAGGCCACCGCCCGCAGGCCCGGTTGCGGACGCTGAAGCTGAAATCCGGCGATCTGCTGATGATGCAGGGCCCGGCCGAGGTGCTGTCGGACTTTGCCAATGATACCGGCTGCGTCCCGCTGGGCGAGCGCGACCTGCGCATTCCCGACACCCGGATGGCGGTGCTGTCCATGGCGATCATGGCAGGGGCCATCGCCTTGGTGACGTTCGGCCTTTTGCCGGCGGCGGCGGCCTTTGCGTTGGGGGTGCTGGTGTCCATGGTGGTGCGCACCGTGCCGCCACGCGACGTCTATACCGCCATCGACTGGCCCGTGGTCGTGCTGCTGGCCGCGCTGATCCCGGTGGCGGGGGCGATGGAGGCGACGGGCGCCGCCGATGTGATGGCGCGGTTTCTGGTCGAGACGGTGGCACAGGGAAATGCGATGGCTGCCATTGCGGTCATCCTGATCGTCACCATGTTCCTGTCTGACGTGATGAACAATGCGGCCACGGCCGCCGTGATGTGTCCCATCGCCCTGGGGATTGCCGCCACGCTGGGCGTCAGCCCGGACAGTTTCCTGATGGCGGTGGCGATCGGGGCCTCTTGCGCCTTCCTGACGCCCATCGGGCATCAGAACAACACCTTGATTCTGGGGCCGGGCGGGTTCCGGTTCGGCGATTACTGGCGGTTGGGTCTGCCGCTGGAGATTCTGGTCGTGGCGGTCAGCCTGCCCATGCTGCTGCTGGTCTGGCCCCTGTGACGATCCGGCTTGGCCCGCCCGGCCCGCCGGTCTAGACTGAACGTGAAAAGGAATATCGCCATGCATCATTATTCGCTTCTGGATCTGTCTCCCGTGCCCGAGGGGGCCAGCACAGCTGAGGCGTTGGCCAATACGGTCGATCTGGCGGTCAACGCGGAACGCTTCGGCTATCACCGCTTCTGGCTGGCCGAGCATCACAACATGCCCGGTATCGCCAGCGCCGCCACGGCGGTCGTGATCGGGCGGGTCGCGGCGGCGACCGCGACGATGCGGGTGGGGTCAGGCGGGATCATGCTGCCCAATCACGCGCCCCTTGTGGTGGCCGAGCAGTTCGGCACGCTGGAGGCGCTGTTTCCCGGCCGGATTGATCTTGGTCTGGGCCGTGCGCCGGGCACGGACATGAACACGGCCCGCGCCCTGCGCCGCTATATGGACGGGGCCGATACCTTCCCGCAGGATGTTGCGGAACTGCTGGGCTATCTGGATGACGCCGCCCCCGATGCCCGCGTGCGCGCCGTGCCGGGGCAGGGGTCGCATGTGCCGGTCTGGATTTTGGGGTCCAGCCTGTTTGGCGCGCAATTCGCGGCCTATATGGGGCTTCCCTATGCTTTCGCCTCGCATTTCGCGCCCCAGATGCTGGACGAGGCGTTGCGCACCTATCGCGCCACGTTCCGCCCGTCCAAATATCTGGCCAAACCCTATGTGATGGTCGCCGCAGGTGTCTGCGCTGCGGAAACCGATGCCGAGGCGGCTTATCTGCGCAGTTCGCAGATCCTGTCCTTCGCGCGCCTGCGGTCCGGCCAGCCGGGCAAGCTGCCGCGCCCGGTGGACGATGTCGCGGCGCAGGTGCCCCCGCCCATGCTGCGGATGGTGGAAGAAGCGATGGCGGTGTCGGCGGTCGGGGGGGCGGATGCCGTGCACCGGGGCCTGTCGCAGATCGTGGCGCGCTATCGCCCGGACGAATTGATGGTCACGGGCATGATCCACGATCACGCGGCGCGCGTGCGGTCCTTCGAGATCGCGGCGGCGGCGCTGAGCGATATTCAGGCAACCTCGCAAGCCGCCTGAGCCGTCTTGCCTGCAGCCGGCGGACGGGTCAGGATACCCCATTGCCGGAGACCGGATTGTGCAAGTCGACGATATTTCAGCCAAGTCTCAGGAGCTGTGCGACCTTCTGGCCGCACGGCTGTCTCTAAAACACGGTAGCCTTGAGGATCGGCTGCGCCGGGCCGGGCGACGCCTGCCTGCGCGGATCAGGTCGCAGGGGCAGATCGTCGCCGAGGCAGAGGCGCTGGCCACCCATCCCAAGCTGGCGCGTCGCGTTGATCAGGCCGCCGTCGCCCGCGCCCATGCCGAGGTGCGCGCGCATCTGAAAGGGATCGACGCGGCCTATCTGCGGCGGGGGGCCTTGCTGGGGGTGTTGGGCGGTCTGGCCTTCAACATTCTTCTGTTCACCGCCCTGACGCTTGCTTTCTTGCGCTGGCAGGGGATGATCTGACACGCGAAACGCCGCATCCGGTCAGGGATGCGGCGCTTTGTGTCAAACCATGATGCTGCGGATCAGAGTCCCGGATAGATCGGGAAGCGTTTGCACAGCGCCTCGACCTCGGCCTTGACGGCGGCTTCGACCGCGTCATTGCCATCTTCGCCATTGGCGGCCAGACCGTCCACGACCTGCACGATCCAGCGCGCGATCTGGCGGAACTCTTCCTCGCCGAAACCGCGCGTGGTGCCTGCGGGCGAGCCCAGACGGATGCCGCTGGTGATCGTGGGCTTTTCGGTATCAAACGGAATGCCGTTCTTGTTGCAGGTGATATGGGCGCGACCCAGTGCCTTTTCGGTGGCATTGCCCTTGACGCCCTTGGGGCGCAGATCGACCAGCATCAGGTGGGTGTCGGTGCCGCCGGTGACGATATCGAGGCCACCTTTCATCAGCTCATCCGCCATCGCCTGCGCGTTCTTGATGACCTGCGCCTGATAGCCCTTGAATTCGGGGCGCAGCGCCTCGCCAAAGGCGACGGCCTTGCCGGCAATCACATGCATCAGGGGGCCGCCCTGAATGCCGGGGAAAATGGCCGAGTTGAATTTCTTGGCCAGATCCTCGTCATTGGTCAGGATCATGCCGCCGCGCGGGCCGCGCAGGGTTTTATGCGTGGTCGTCGTCGCCACATGCGCATGCGGGAAGGGCGAGGGGTAGTGACCCGCCGCGACCAGACCCGCGAAATGGGCCATATCCACCAGAAGCCATGCACCGACGCTGTCGGCAATTTCGCGCATCTTGGCAAAGTCGATGATGCGCGGGATGGCCGAGCCGCCGGCGATGATCATCTTGGGCTTATGCTCGGTCGCCAGTTGGGCAATCTGCACATAGTCGATTTCCAGATCCTGCTGGCGCACGCCATACTGGATCGCGTTGAACCATTTGCCCGACTGGTTGGGCTTGGCGCCGTGGGTCAGGTGACCGCCCGCATCCAAGCTCATGCCAAGGATCGTGTCTCCGGGTTGCAGCAAGGCGGTGAACACGCCCTGGTTGGCTTGGCTACCGGAATTGGGCTGCACATTGGCGAAACCGCAGTTGAAAAGCTGGCAGGCGCGTTCGATGGCCAGATTCTCGGCCACATCCACGAACTGGCACCCACCGTAATACCGCTTGCCCGGATAGCCTTCGGCATATTTGTTGGTCATCACGCTGCCCTGAGCTTCCATCACGGCGCGGCTGACGATGTTCTCGGATGCGATCAGCTCGATCTCGTGGCGCTGGCGGCCCAGCTCGTCGGTGATGGACTTGAACAGCTCGGGATCGCGCGAGGACAGCGCTTCGGTGAAGAAACCGGTATCGGTCATGTCAGGCTCCGTTTGGGGATCAGCGTTGCCTTCGTGTCCTAGTGCAAAGCGCCCAAGGGGGGAAGGGCTGAAAGCGACGCAGGGGCAGGGACATGCGGCAGGCTGGGTGGCGGGGCTGGCGCAGGGGGGAAGTTTGTGCTTCCATCGGCGCGCGACGACGCGCATTGGAAACAGGACGGCCCCCCGCATGACCCTCAAGATCGCTTTTTGCGCCAGCACCGTCCCCAGCGCGCAGGAGGCTTTGACCCGGCTGGTCGATCGTTATGGCGCGGTGCCCGAGGATCAGGCCGATGTGATCGTGGCGCTGGGGGGCGACGGGTTCATGCTGACCACGCTGCACCGCACGCAGGGCCTGCACGCGCCTGTCTATGGGATGAACCGGGGCACGGTCGGTTTCCTGATGAACGAATACCGCGAGGATGATCTGCTGGCGCGTCTGGATGTGGCCGAAGAGGCAGTACTGAACCCGCTGGCGATGCGCGCGACCTGTGCCGATGGATCGGTGCATGAGGCGCTGGCGATCAACGAGGTGTCCTTGCTGCGGCAGGGGCCGCAGGCGGCGCGGCTGCGCATCAGCGTGGATGGGCGGTTACGGATGGCGGAACTGGTCTGTGACGGAGCGCTGGTCAGCACCCCTGCAGGATCGACGGCCTATAATTACAGCGCGCATGGCCCGATCCTGCCGATCCGGTCGGATGTGCTGGCCTTGACGGCAATCGCGCCTTTCCGGCCCCGGCGCTGGCGCGGCGCGCTTCTGCCCAAGACCGCGTTGGTGCTGATCGAGGTCGAGGAGGCGGACAAGCGCCCGGTCATGGCGGATGCGGATTCCCGATCTGTCCGGGATGTGGTGCGGGTCGAGATCCGCAGCGCCCCCGAGATCGAGCATCGTATCCTGTTCGATCCCGGTCACGGGCTGGAAGAACGGTTGATTCAGGAGCAGTTCGTCTGACGCGGCTCTGAGGCTGCGTCAGTAAAATCCCACTTCGGCCACCGAGACATCGGCGGCATGGTCGCGCCCATAGGCGACGATCCCGATGCTGCGGACGCTGTCGGGGCGGATCTGGTCGCGCAGCAGTGCGCCCGAGGGTTTGAAGGCGGAAAAGGGGATACGCACCTCTGTCCAGTCAGGCGTGGTTGCGAAAGGGGCCTGGTAATATTGCCAAGGCAACAGCGTGCCGCCCGTGCGCAGATGGATGAAATACCCTTCACCATTGCCGCGCGTGCGGATCAGCACGCCTGTGGCGCTGTCCGGTGGCGGGCTGTCCAGCGCGATCCGCGCCTGAATGAAGCCGCCGCGATTGGCGGTGCTGACCTGCCCGGTCAGGCGCAGATAGGAGCTGCCCTGCGCCGTCTCGATCCGGGCGCCGCCTGTCGAGACGCCGCCCATGACCTGATCGCTGACAAAGGTCCAGCTGGCATCGGGTGTCATGCGGATCGGATCGGTCATCTGGGCCCTTGCGTGGATGGGCAGAAGAAGGGCAAGGCCGAGGACGGCTGCGAATGACTGTTTCATCGGCTTGATATGGGGTGTTCCCCCCGTCGCGGCAACGGCGGCGCGGGGGGGGGGGGAGGTGGGATTGGATATTTCAGGCAAGAAGAAGCAGGGCGCCCCCCGGCGGCAGTGCACCGGGGGGCGGGGGATCATTTGGCATAGCCCAGCGTTTGCAGGGCGGTGCGGATCTCGTCCAGAATGGCCGGATCGTCGATCGTGGCGGGCACCTTGAACTCTTGCCCATCGGCCAGCTTGACCATCGTGGCGCGCAGGATCTTGCCCGAGCGGGTCTTGGGCAGGCGGTCCACCACCACGGCCAGTTTGAAGGCGGCCACAGGCCCGATCTGGTCGCGCACGCGGGCGACGCATTCCTTGACGATATCGGCATGGGGCCGGTTCACGCCCTTGGTCAGGCAGAGAAAGCCCATGGGCAACTGGCCCTTGAGGTCATCCGTGACGCCGATCACGGCGCATTCGGCCACATCGGGGTGACCGGCGAGGATCTCTTCCATCGCGCCGGTGGAGAGGCGGTGTCCGGCGACGTTGATCACGTCATCGGTCCGCGCCATGATGTAGAGATAGCCGTCCTCGTCGATCATGCCCGCATCGCCCGTCTCGTAATAGCCGGGGAAATGCGACAGATACGATTTGCGATAGCGATCCTCGGCATTCCAGAGGGTCGGCAGGGTGCCGGGCGGCAGCGGCAGTTTGACGGCAATCGCGCCCAACTCGCCCGCAGGCATGGGGTGGCCCGCCTCATCGAGAATCTGCACATCCCAGCCGGGCATTGCCACGGAAGGCGAGCCGATCTTGACGGGCAGGGGATCGAGGCCCATCGGGTTGGCCGCAATCGGCCAGCCGGTTTCGGTTTGCCACCAATGGTCGATCACGGGCACCTTGAGCAGGTCCTGCGCCCAGATGATCGTGTCGGGATCGGCCCGTTCGCCCGCGAGATATAGCGCGCGCAGGCAGGTCAGGTCGTACTTCGCGCGGAATTCGCCCTTCGGATCCTCGCGTTTGATGGCGCGGAAGGCGGTGGGGGCGGTGAAGAAGGAGCGCACGTTGTGTTGCGAGATCACGCGCCAGAACGTGCCCGCATCGGGGGTGCCCACGGGCTTGCCCTCGAACACCACGGTGGTGTTGCCGTGGATCAGTGGCGCGTAGCAGATATAGCTGTGCCCCACGACCCAGCCCACATCCGAGGCGGCCCAGAACACATCGCCCGGATCGACGTTGTAGATGTTCTTCATCGTCCAGTTGAGCGCGACGAGATGGCCTGCGGTGGGGCGGATCACGCCCTTGGGTTGGCCCGTCGTGCCCGAGGTATAGAGGACATAGGCCGGATGATCGCCCGCGACCGGCACGCATTCGGCCGGTTCCACACCATATTGGAAGGCGTGCCAGTCATGGTCGCGGCCGGGGATCAGTTGCGCCACTTCCTGCTCGCGCTGGAAGATCACGCAGAAATCGGGCTTGTGGCTGGCCTGTTCGATGGCGGCATCGACCAAGGGTTTGTAGTGCACAACGCGGCCCGGTTCGATCCCGCAGGACCCGGCGATGATGGCCTTGGGGGTGCAATCGTCGATCCGCACGGCCAGTTCATGGGCCGCGAAACCGCCGAACACCACCGAATGGATCGCGCCCAGACGGGCACAGGCCAGCATCGCTTCGATCGCTTCGGGGACCATCGGCATGTAGATGATGACGCGGTCGCCCTTGGTGATGCCCTTGGCGCGCAGGGCACCCGCAAGGCTGGCGACGCGGGTCTGCAATTCGCCGTAGGTGATCTTGTGGACGGTATTCGTGACCGGGCTGTCATGGATGATGGCGATGCGGTCGCCGTGGCCCGCCTCGACATGCCGGTCCACCGCATTCCAGCAGGTATTGACCTGGGCATCCTTGAACCACTCGTAAAGCGGCGCGTTATCGGCAAAGAGCGCCCTGGAGGGAGGCTTGACCCAATCGATGGCGCGGGCCTGTTCCATCCAGAACCCTTCGGGATCGGCCTTCCAGCCAGCGTAGACGTCCTTGTATGCCATTGTATTCCTCCTCCGGCCCTGCGGATGGCTTACCCAAGGTCACAGGCATCGCGCAAGAGGCTTGTCCTTGGGCCCGGGCCCGCCGCCTGCGCGCTATGGTCACGTTTCGCGCTAACATGAGTGTCAGCGGGGACCGGCGACGATTCCCTGATCGAAAAGCTGCGCGATTTCGCCCGATGGCAGACCCGCGACATCGGCCAGCACTTCCTCGGTATGGGCGCCAAGAACCGGCGCGGGCGCGGGGGCGGGCGTCGCGGCAGCTGAGAAGGTCAGCGGCGAGGCGGGCACCGGATAGCGCCCGATGCCGGGTTGATCCACATGGGCGAACATCGGGTTTTCACCCGGTTGCAGGTCGGGATCTTCCTGCACGGCGCGGGCGAAGCTGCGGAATTCGGACCATGTCAGCCCCTCGGCCTCGAACAATGGCGCGATGTCCGGCAGGGCACGGCTGGCGAACCATGGGCGTAGCGCTTCGGTGATCAGGGCGCGGGCCTCCCACCGTGCCGCTTCCTTCGACAGGTTCAGACCGGTCTGGCGGCTGATGCCCGTCATCGCCTCGGCGCTGCCTGTCACCTTGACCAGACCGCGCCATTGCCTGTCGGTCAGGCCGATCACCATGATCCGCCGCCCATCGGCACAGATGAAATCCTGCCCATATGCCCCATAGAGCGCATTGCCGCTTTTGGGCCGGTCCACACCGTTCACCACCACTTCGCCGATGATGCCCAGATGGCCCAGCATGGCGGCGGCCACATCCTTGAGGGTCAGGTCCACATCCTGCCCTTGCCCTGTTCTGAGGCGGTGGCGTTCAGCGGCCAGCAGCGCCGACACGGCCATATTGCCCGCGATGCAATCCCATGCGGGCAGGACATGGGCCACGGGATCGGCGCTGCCTGCGGGGCCGGTGGCATCGGGAAACCCCAGCGCGGGGTTCACGGTGTAATCCACGGCCGGGCGTCCCTGCCGGTCGCCCGAGAGCGTGACCATGATCAGATCGGGGCGATACTGGCTGAGCGTGGGGTGATCCATCCAGCCGCGCACGCGCAGATTGGTCAGGAACATCCCCGCATCCTTGCCCGGTGCGGTGATGATCTGCGTCACCAGTTCGCGCCCGCGCGGGGATTTCATATCGACGGCGACCGAGCGTTTGCCCTTGTTCATCCCCGCCCAGAACAGGCTTTGGCCCGTGGGCGTGACGGGCCAGCGATGCGCGTCCAGCCCACCTTCCAGACGGTCGAAGCGGATCACATCGGCGCCCATCTGCGCCAGCGTCATGCCCGCCAGCGGGATCGCGACGAAGGCCGAGCCTTCGACCACGCGCATGCCTTGCAGGATACCGGCCATCAGGACCAGCCTGCCGTGGCTTGGGTGCCGATATGGCCGGCGGGGGCGGCGGTGCAGAGGGTCATGGTGTCATCCTTGTTCATGGTTCCGATCAGGCGCAGGGGATGCGTGTCGAACATCGGATGCACACCGCGATAGCGGAAGGTTTCAGGGGGGCGGCCAGCATGGCGGGTGGCCGCGTCAATCAGCAGCGTGGCCTGCAATGGGCCATGCACGACCAAAGCGGGGTAATGTTCCACCTGCGTGGCGTAGTCGCGGTCATAATGGATGCGGTGCCCGTTGAAAGTCACGGCCGAGTAGCGAAAGAGGCGCACCGGATCCATCTGGACGGTCTCGTCGACATCCGCCGTATCGGGCGCGGGGATGGGTTTCGGCGGGCTGTAGCGGTCGGGGAGGGGAAGATAGACGATGGTCTGATCCTCTTCGATCGCGGTGCCTTGGGCGGTGTCGATCCGGTGGCGGAGGGTCAGCACGGCCATGGGCGCGGTGCCCGCCTGCTTGTGCTCGAGGCTGATGATCTCGGACTGCCGCGTCAGCGCCTCACCGATATGCAGGGGGGCCAGAAACCGCAGGCTGCCGCCTGCCCACATGCGCCGTCCCAGCCCCAGATCGGGCAGAAAGCCGCCAAGGCGGGGATGACCATCGGGGCCGATCTGTTCCATCGGGGCGGTGGGGGGAAAGGCGGCCCAATGCCAGAGCGGGGGCAGAGCATCGCCATCCGCCAGCGTTCCGGCCTGCCAATGCTGGCGCAGGGTCGCGCCGATCATGTCGGCCTGCTGGACGGTGATGCTGCCTGTGGCTTGGGCTGTGCGGTCCACCGCCGATGTCGTGCCGTCCATGGCGATCCCCCTCCCAGAATGATCGTGCCGGAAACATTCAGACAGGGAGATATTATTGCCTATGTGCTTGTCAACACATCATTTTTGTATGCCGAGGTGCACCGGAAGGGTATGCGACTGCATGCCGCGCGCGGGCGTCGCTGGGTGGATTTGAGTATTTAGGGCAAGATGAAGGGACAGTCGCGCGCCGGGATCAGGCGGCGCGCGGAGGAGGGCGGGTTAGCCGTAATGGGCGACGGGCGTGCCCGCGATGGCCGCCATGTTCAACAGGCCGCGCGGTGTGATCGAGGGGCTGACGATATGGGCGCGGTTGCCCATGCCCATCAGGATCGGCCCCACTTCCAGCCCACCCGCCTTCATCTTGAGGATGTTGCGCACGCCCGAGGCCGCATCCGCATGGGCGAAGATCAGCACATTGGCAGCCCCCTTCATGCGGCTGTCGGGGAAGATGCGGGCGCGCAGGTCGGGGTCGAGCGCGCTGTCCACGTTCATCTCGCCCTCATAGCAGAAATCGCGCGGGGCCGCGTCAAGGATCGCCAGAGCCGCGCGCATCCGCTGTCCGGCGTCGGTGTCCATGTTGCCGAATTGCGATTGCGTGCAGAAGGCCACGTTCGGAACCAGACCGAAGCGGCGCACATGGCGCGCGGCCCCGATGGCGCTTTCGGCCAGTTCCTCGGGCGAAGGCGTGGCGCGCACATGGGTGTCGGCGATGAAGAGTGGGCCATCTTCGAGGATCATCAGCGACAGCGCGCCATGGGGGCGATGGGTGGCGCTGCCCAGAACCTGGCTGACATATTTCAGATGCCAGCGGAATTCACCGAAGGTGCCACAGATCAGGCTGTCCGCCTCGCCACGATGCACCATCACGGCACCGATGGCGGTGGTGTTGGTGCGCATGATCGCGCGCGCCAGATCGGGGGTGACGCCGCGCCGCGCCATGATCTGGTGATAGCTGCCCCAGTAATCGCGGTAGCGGGGATCGTTTTCGGGGTTCACGATCTGCACATCGCGGCCGATCTTGATGGCCAGCCCCGCGCGCTGGCAGCGCGCCTCGATCACCTCGGGGCGACCGATGAGGATGGGTTTCTCGGTCGTCTCCTCCAAGATCGCCTGCGCGGCGCGAAGCACGCGTTCGTCCTCGCCTTCGGCAAAGACGATGCTGCGGGCGGCGGTGGCGGCGGCGCTGAACACCGGGCGCATGAGCAGGGCGGATTTGAACACCGATCCGTCCAGCTTGGCCTTGTAGGCGGCCATGTCCTCGATGGGCCGGGTGGCGACGCCGGTTTCCATCGCGGCCCGGGCCACGGCGGTGGAGACGACACCCGAAAGGCGCGGATCGAAGGGCTTGGGGATCAGGTAATCCGCCCCGAAGGTCATCTGTTCGCCCTGATAGGCAGCGGCGGCTTCGGCGCTGGTGGTGGCGCGGGCGAGGGCCGCGATACCTTCGATGCAGGCGATCTGCATGGCGTCATTGATCTCGGTCGCGCCCACATCCAGCGCACCCCGGAAGATGAACGGAAAGCACAGCACGTTATTGACCTGATTGGGATAATCCGACCGCCCCGTGGCGATGATCGCATCGGGCACCACGGCGCGCGCTTCCGCAGGGTCGATCTCGGGCGAGGGGTTGGCCAGCGCGAAGATGATCGGGCGCTTGGCCATGCGGGCGACCATCTGGGGTTTCAGGACACCGGGGCCGGAGAGGCCAAGGAACATGTCCGCGCCGTCGATCACGTCGTCCAGCGTGCGCTTGTCGGTCTTTTGCGCGAAGGCCGCTTTTTGCGGGTTCATATCGACCTCGCGCCCCTCATGGACCAGACCGTGGATATCGCAAAGCCAGATATTCTCGCGCTTCACGCCCAGTTTCAGCAGCATGTTGAGGCAGGCGATGCCTGCCGCCCCGCCACCGGTGCTGACGATGCGGATATCCTCGAACCGCTTGCCTGCCACGAACAGCGCATTGGTCGCCGCCGCCCCCACCACGATGGCGGTGCCGTGCTGATCATCGTGGAACACGGGAATGTTCATCCGCTCGCGGCACAGCTTTTCGACGATGAAGCAATCGGGGGCCTTGATATCCTCAAGGTTGATCGCACCGAAGGTGGGTTCCAGCGCACAGACGATTTCGGCCAGTTTCACCGGATCGGGTTCGTTCAGCTCGATATCGAAACAGTCGATCCCGGCGAATTTCTTGAAGAGGACCGCTTTGCCCTCCATCACTGGTTTCGAGGCGAGCGGGCCGATATTGCCCAGACCCAGCACGGCGGTGCCGTTGGTCACGACCGCCACAAGGTTGCCGCGCGCGGTATAGCGGCTGGCATTGGCGGGATCGTCGCGGATCTCAAGACAGGCTTCGGCCACGCCGGGGGAATAGGCGCGGGCCAGATCGCGCCCGTTGGCCAAGGGCTTGGTCGCGCGAATCTCAAGCTTACCGGGTTTGGGGAATTCGTGATAGGCCAGCGCCGCCTGACGCAGGTTTTCCTTGAGGCTGTCTGTCATGTCTCGCTCCCGTTTTCCCGATAGTTTAGCGTTAAACTAATTCCTGACGCATGGGAAGATACCGATTTTCGGCGCCTTTGCCAGCACCGGCTTGCAAATCGCGGGTGGCAGGGTCAAGGTTTTTTCACGCAAGAGGATATGACCATGACCCAGACGATGGCCGAGGCCTGCCTGTCCACCACCGATCTGACCGGGGATATCGGCTTTTTCACCAAGGCGTTGGGTTTCCGGATGGACATGATCTATCCCGCCGACGACCCGGCGGTCGCGGTTTTCTCGGGCCACGGGTTGCGGGTCCGGCTGGAGCGCGGGACGGGCGCGCCGGGGCGGCTGCGCCTGTTGTCCGACACGCCTGACCAGATTGGGGGTGGCGCACGCAGCCTGACCGCGCCGGGTGGCACGACGGTCGAAATCGACGAATTGAACCCGCCCTTGGTCCTGCCTGCCACGTTGCACAGCTTTGTCGTGCGCCGTCTGGCGGATCAGGCGCCATGGGTGATTGGCCGCGCGGGGATGCATTACCGCGACCTGATCCCCGACCGTCTGGGCGGGTCGATCATCGCAAGCCATATCCGCATCCCTGATGGCGGGCCGGTGCCTGATATGGTCCATTATCACAAGGTCGGGTTTCAGCTGATCTTCTGCATCAAGGGCTGGGTCGATGTGGTCTATGAGGATCAGGGGCCGCCCATTCGCCTGACGGCGGGGGATTGCTTCATCCAGCCGCCCGAGATCCGTCACCGCGTGCTGGAGGCCAGCGACGGGATCGAGGTGATCGAGATCGGCGTGCCCGCCGAGCATGTGACGGCGATTGACCATGACATGATCCTGCCCACCCCGCATCTGCGCCCGGATCGCGCGTGGCAGGGCCAGCGGTTTGTGCATCATGTGGCGCAGGGGGCAGACTGGCGCCCGTTCCGCATCCCCGGTTTCATTGCGCGGGACACGACGATTGCCGCCAATACGCAAGCGGTGGCGGGCGTGCAGGTGGCGCGTCCTGATGGTGGGGCGACAATGTGGACGTGGCATGACAGCGACATCCTGTTCACCTTTGTGATGCAGGGCGGGATGCTGCTTGAGGGGGAAGGGCGTGATCCCTTTGCCTTGCAGGCGGGCGATGCTTTCGTCATCCCGCCCGGCATGAAAACCCGCTACTCTGACGCGACACCGGATCTGGAGCTGCTGGAAGTGGCGCTTCCCGGCCGGTTCAAAACCCATGCAGGAGAGATGCCATGACCATGATGGACCAGGCCCGCGCGGTGCGGGAAAACGCCTATGTGCCCTATTCGCATTTCAAGGTGGGGGCGGCGATCCGGGGGGGCTCGGGCACCGTCTATGTCGGGTGCAACGTGGAAAACGTGGCCTATCCGCAGGGCACCTGCGCCGAAGCGGGGGCGATTGCCGCGATGGTGGCGGCGGGCGAGACGGAACTGACCGAGGTGGCCGTGATCGCGGATGCGGAACACCCCGTCACGCCCTGTGGCGGCTGTCGTCAGAAGCTGGCCGAGTTTGGGCGCGGATCGGTGCCCGTCACCATGGCGACGCTGGACGGGCAGGAATTGAAGATGACGCTGTCGGAACTGCTTCCGGGTGCCTTCACCACCGCCCATATGACGCGGGCCACGGGGGGCGCGTGACGGGTGGACGCGCGCCGGATCATAACGAAGCTGCGTGATCGGGAGGGGCTGAGCCGGGACGAACTTGACTGGTTCGCGCAAGGGCTGGCCGATGGGCGCGTGTCCGACGCGCAGGCCGGGGCCTTTGCCATGGCGGCGCTGCTGAACGGCTTGGGCGATGCGGGCCGCGTGGCCCTGACGCTGGCGATGCGGGATTCGGGGGCGGTGCTGGCGTGGGATCTGGACCGGCCCGTTCTGGACAAGCATTCGACCGGCGGGGTGGGCGATTGCGTGAGCCTGATCCTTGCGCCCGCGCTGGTGGCCTGCGGTGCTTATGTGCCGATGATTTCGGGGCGTGGTCTGGGGCATACGGGCGGCACGCTGGACAAGATTGAGGCGATCCCAGGTCTGCGCACCGATCTGGATGAGGCGCGTCTGCGCGCCGTGGTGGGGCAGGCGGGCTGCGCCATTGTCAGCGCGACTGCTGCGATTGCGCCTGCGGATCGGCGGCTCTATGCGATCCGCGATGTGACCGGGACGGTGGAAAGCCTTGATCTGATCACCGCCTCGATCCTGTCCAAGAAGCTGGCGGCGGGCTTGCAGGGGCTGGTGCTGGACGTAAAGACGGGCAGCGGGGCCTTCATGACCACGCCGGAGGCGGCGCAGGCTTTGGCGCGGGCTTTGGTGGAGACGGCGAATAGCGCCGGATGCCCCACGACCGCGCTGATCACCGATATGAATCAGCCGCTGGCCCCCGATCTGGGCAATGCGCTGGAGGTGGCCGCGTCCTTGCGCGTGCTGACCGGGCAGGCGGGCGGGCGTTTGCTGGAGGTGACGGTGGCGCTGGGCGGTGCGGTTCTGGCGGGTGCGGGGCTGGCGGCGGATGAAGCGGCTGGTGCGGCCATGGTGCGGGCCTGCATCGGTGATGGCCGCGCGGCTGAGTGTTTCGGGCGCATGGTCTCGGCCCAAGGTGGGCCAGTCCGTTTTGTCGAGAACGGGGCGCGGATGCTGCCCGAAGCGCCGGTGATCCATGAGGTGAAGGCCCCCCGTGCCGGATACATTGCCGCGATGGACGGGCACGCCCTTGGCCTTTGCGTGGTGGAACTGGGCGGCGGGCGGCAGGTGGAAGGCGACCGCGTCGATCCCGCCGTGGGCCTGTCGGACATGGTCGAACTGGGCGCTTGGGTCGAGGCAGGTCAGCCCGTCGCCCGCATCCATGCCGCGCGCCCCGATGCGGCGGAGCGCGCCATGCGGGCCGTGCTGGCGGCTGTCAGCATCGCCGACACCGCGCCCGAACTGCCGCCGCTGATCCACGGGCGGGTGGCATCATGACCCGCGCTTTCCTTGTGGTGATGGATTCTGTCGGTATCGGCGGCGCGCCCGATGCGGATCGCTTCTTCAACGGCACACGCCCCGATACAGGTGCCAATACGCTGGGCCATATCGCGCAGGCCTGCGCGGCGGGTCAGGCGGATCATGGCCGCCAAGGCCCGCTCCATCTGCCCAACCTTGACCGTCTGGGGCTGGGGGCGGCGCTTGCGCTTGCCAGCGGTATGACCGCGCCGGGGTTGGACGCCAGGCCACAGGGCTTGTGGGGGGCGGCGACGGAAGTGTCGAACGGCAAGGACACGCCGTCAGGCCACTGGGAACTGGCGGGCGTCCCCGTACCGTGGGAGTGGCACCATTTCCCCGATACGCAACCCGCTTTCCCGCCCGTTCTGTCGGCACAAATCGCGTCACTGGCCGGCACCGAGGGTATCTTGGGCGATTGCCACGCCTCGGGGACCGAGATCATCGCAAGGCTGGGCGCGGAACATATCCGCACGGGCTGGCCCATCTGCTACACGTCCGCCGACTCGGTCTTCCAGATCGCCGCACATGAGACGGCGTTCGGCCTTGACCGGCTGCTGACCCTTTGCCAGCGCGCCGCGCCCATCCTGCACGGGATGCGCGTGGGCCGCGTCATCGCACGCCCCTTCACCGGCACCGCGGAAGAGGGTTTCACCCGCACGGCCAACCGCCATGACTATGCCATCGCCCCGCCATCCCCCACGCTCTGCGATTGGGCGCAGGCGGAGGGGCGGCGCGTCCATGCGATTGGCAAGATCGGCGACATCTTCTCGATGCGCGGGATCACGGATGTGGTCAAAGGCGATGACGCCAGCTTGATGAAGCATCTGGCGCGGCTGGTGGACACCGCCGCAGATGGCAGCCTGACTTTTGCCAATCTGGTCGAATTCGACAGCCTTTACGGACATCGCCGCGATGTGGCGGGCTATGCCAGCGCGCTGGAGCGGTTCGATGCCGCCCTTGGCCCGATCATCGCCGGATTGCGCCCCGGTGACATGATGGTGCTGACCGCCGATCACGGCAACGATCCCACATGGGCGGGCACCGATCACACCCGCGAGCGCGTGCCCGTGCTGGTCGCAGGGCAGGGCCGCGGCGCGCTGGGACATCTGGCCTTCACCGATATCGCCGCCTCCATCGCCACCCATCTGGGCCTGACCCGGACCGGACCGGGGCGATCATTCCGATGATCTGGCAATCGCTTCCCAAGATCGAGCTGCATCTGCATCTGGAAGGCGCCGCACCGCCCGACCTGATCCGCCGTCTGGCACGCGAGAAATCCGTGGATATCGCGGGGGTCTTTGACGAACAGGGCCATTACACCTTCGATGATTTTCCCCATTTCCTGCAGGTCTATGAAGCGGCGACCAGTGTCCTCAAACGGCCCGAGGATTACGCCCGCCTCACCACTGCCGTGCTGGAGGAAAGCGCCGCGCAAGGCGTGATCTATACCGAGGCGTTCCTCAGCCCCGACTTCTGCGGTGGCGGCGATCTGGCCGCGTGGCGCGAATACCTGCACGCGATCCGCGAGGCGGCAGAGGCGGCCGAAACCGCGCACGGGATCACCATGCGCGGCATCGTCACCTGCATCCGCCATTTCGGCCCCTATACCGCGCGTCAGATTGCCCGCTGCGCTGCTGAAACAGCCGGGGACTGGATCACGGGCTTCGGCATGGGCGGCAATGAAACCATGGGCAAGCAGGGCGATTTCGCATGGTCCTTTGACTGCGCGCGTGAAGCGGGGCTGCGCCTGACCACACATGCAGGCGAATTCGCGGGGCCGGACTCTGTCCGCCAGGCGCTGGATGATCTGCGTGTCACCCGGATCGGCCATGGCGTGCGCGCCGCTGAGGACCCGGCCCTGATGGAAAGGCTGGCTGAAAGCGGCACGGTGCTTGAGGTCTGCCCCGGATCGAACATCGCGCTGGGTCTTTATCCCGGTCTGCGCGCCCATCCCATTGCGAAACTGCGCGAAGCAGGGGTAAAGGTGACGGTGTCCACCGACGATCCGCCTTTCTTCCGCACGACGATGACGCGCGAGTTTCAGGGGCTGGAAAAAGCCTTCGGCTGGGACGAAAGCGATTTCGCCGCGCTCAATGGCACGGCACTGGATGCGGCCTTCTGCGATGCCGCTTTGAAAGACCGCCTGCGGGACAGGCTGAAGACAGGAGCCACGCCGACATGACCGACCATCTGACCATCGTCACCCACCCGCTGGTGCAGCACAAACTGACGCTGATGCGCGACAAGAACACCTCGACCGGGGAATTCCGCGCGCTTCTGCGCGAGATTTCGGCCCTGCTGGCCTATGAGGTCACGCGCGAGCTGGAACTGACCACCCGCGCGATCGAAACGCCCATGCAGGAGATGGACGCGCCGGTTCTGAAGGGCAAGAAGCTGGCGCTCGTCTCGATCCTGCGGGCGGGCAATGGCCTGCTGGACGGGGTGCTGGAACTGATCCCATCGGCCCGGGTCGGTTTCATCGGCCTTTACCGCGACGAGGCCACGCTCAAGCCCGTTCAATATTATTGCAAGCTGCCCGAAGGGCTGGAGGATCGTCTGGTGATCGTCGTCGATCCGATGCTGGCCACGGGCAATTCCTCGGCCGCTGCGGTCGATCTTTTGAAGGCGGCAGGGGCCACAAATATCCGCTTCATGTGCCTTCTGGCTGCCCCTGAAGGTGTCGCCCGGATGGCCGAGGCGCATCCCGACGTGCCCATTGTCACAGCAGCGCTGGACAAGCGTCTGAATGACAAGGGATATATCCTGCCGGGACTAGGGGATGCGGGTGACCGCATGTTTGGCACTAAATAAGCCATCCGCCCTTTACGGGCGTTTCCGTTTCAGGCACAGTGGCCCCACGCTATGTTTGGGGGCGATTGATGTCTGTACGAGTTATGACGATGGCGGCGCTGCTCGCCGCGACGACCTTTTTGTGGGTAGGCCCGGGCGATGCGCAGACGCGCTATCGCGAACCGGCCGAGTTTCCACCGGCATCCTTCACCGGGTCGCAATATGTCGACAGTCGCGGCTGCATCTTCGTGCGTGCCGGGATCGCGGGGACCACGACCTGGGTTCCCCGCGTCACCACATCGCGGCAGAACCTTTGCGGCGCGCGTCCAACCTTTGCCGACGGGACCTCGGCCCAGAATACAGTGACCGCGCAGGGGGCCATTCCGCCCGGCGCGACCCTGATCACGGCTCCTCCCGCGTCGGCGGCTGCTCCGGCCACGACACGGCCCGCCGCTGTGCCCGCCGCCCCCGCGCCGCGCCCGCAAGCCACGGCCCGCGTCAATGCCCGCGTGGCACCGATGCCCCCTGCGGTCATCGAACGCCCCGGCGCGCCGATGCAGACCATCGCCTCGATCACGACCATGCCCGCCATCCGTCCCACGGCTGAGGCGGCGACACGACCCGCCCCGGTGAAAGCGGCCGCAGCCAATGGTTGCCCGGCCGGCGTGCGCTGCGGGCCACAGGCGCAGGATCCGGTCCCACGCGGGGCAGGCGCTGGCGTCCGCACGGGCCGGGTGGGACAGCAGCCCGCGATGGTGGTCAACCGCCGCGACCTGCCTTCGCTTGCCCCCCAGACCCGCATAGTGCCCCGCCATGTCGCCGAGGCGCAGGCCCAGGCGGCCACCGCGACGGTCGTGCCGCCGGGCTATCGTCCGGTCTGGACGGATGACCGCCTGAACCCGCGTCGGGCTCATGGAACCGTGGCGGGTCAAATGGCGATGGATCTGATATGGACCCAGACCGTGCCGCGCCGCCTGATCGACCGCAAGACGGGGCGGGACATGACCGCCTATAACCCCAACCTGCAATATCCTTATACGGACCTGACCACGCAGGTGCGCGCCGGAGTGCCGGTCAAGGCGGGGGCAACCCTGTCCACCACCGGCACGGCCACCCCGAAGGCGCGGCAGGCGGATGTCGCCCATGTCTCGACCCGGGCGACGCCTCAGGCGACCGCAGCGCCGCAGCCGAAGCGCATCGCCGGGCGGTTCGTGCAGGTCGGGGCCTTCGCCGACCCGAACAACGCCGACACGGCCATCCGCCGGTTGCAGGCCGCCGGCCTTCCGGTCAGCGTGCAGCGCTCCAGCAGCAAGGGCAAGCCGGTGCAGGTCATTCTGGCGGGCCCCTTCGGCAATCCGGGCGCGCTGTCGCAAGGGTTGGGTGTGGCGCGTGCCGCAGGTTTCCGCGACGCCTTCCCGCGCAACTGATACGGGGCTACACGCCGCAGATGGATTGCAGCCGCAGCCAGTCCCCGTCGGACAGCAGCGGCTGCGGCGGGGCGCTGGCAAAGGGATCGGCCTCGATCAGCGCAATCGTCTTCTCGCCTGTCGCATCCTTGGCATAGGCATAGGGCGTGGCGCGGACGGACAGGCGGGCGAAGCCGTCCTTCAATGCCTGATCCGACACCGGCAGGGGCGGGGCGGTTAGCAGCGTCTCGGCATAGGCGCGCAGGGTGTCGTCGGGCAGGGTGCCGGTGGTCAGCATCCGGAAGCTGGCCATGATCCCGCCCCAGTCCAGCAGGCGCCCCAGCGGATCGCTGGCCTCGGCGCGGGCCTGCTCGGCGATGATATAGCCGGCCATCACGTCAGGCTCGTCGTAATCCTCGACCAGCCTGCGCCCGATCAGCAGGATGCGGCCGGGCAGGCGGACGGTGTCGCGCACGCCGCTGCGGATCACGATCAGGGCGTTGCGCTGGCCCGAGGCGTCGGGCAGGCGGGCGGATAGCTTTTGCAAGACCTGCAACCCCTCGGGGGCGACGCAAGGCAGGCCCGTCACACGCTCCAGATGGGTCATCAGGGAGCGGCCCAGATCTTCGCGCTTGGAATCCGGCACGAGGGTGAGGGTATGGTTCCGCATCGCGCCGGGCAGCCAGAACAGGGCGATGGCCGCGACCACCGCGACCGAGGCGAGCAACCCGAACCCGCGCACCCGGCCGGGGCGGGGGCGGCGGCGTTCGACGGCGGTGCGCAGCTTTTCGATGGCGGCGATCATGGCCGCCTCATCCTCGGGGAGTTCGAGGGTCTCGGACGGATCACCTTCGGGGTGATAGAGGGCGGGGCTTTCGCCGGGGTTGGCCCGCGCGATGGCGGCCAGCGACCAATGGGTTAGGGGGCGGTCGGTCAGGTCCGCGATCACCAGCGTCGCCTCGCCGATCGAGACGATGACCTCGCGCCGCTGCTCCTCGGGGGAGGGGCGCCAGAGGGCGGAGGCCTCGAGCCGTTGATACTCCTGCAATGCGGTCATGGATGGGGCTGCCCTGCCTCTGTTTTCCCAAGTTTAGCATGAGGTGCGGCGGGGTGGTAGGGGGCAGGCTTGCCGGGGCCGCAAGCCGGGCCGGGTGGGGCTGTCCCACCGTGGGACATTTTTCTGGATCTTTGGAATCAAGGGGTTACGGGGGCGTGTTAGGGGAATTTTAACGGTTGGGGGGATGTTCAAGAGACATACTCTTGAGAGCGAATACGAACCTATGACTGGCTCGAACCGTCCAAGCAAAAAACTTCATCGATCTCAAAAATTGTTTGATTTCCGAGACAACATCTTAAAGCTTTCCACAAAGTTTGTTTGTGAAAGGGTTTTCAATGCTGAGGATCATTTTAAGAGCTTTGTTTCGTGGCCAATCAAAGCAACGGAAGAAGCGCCTTAATGTCATCGACGATCCACCCTTTCGGCGCGAACGACCTCATCGTTCCGGGAGCGTCAAGGGCGTTGAAACTATCTCGACAATTGACGTTCACTCGGAAGTGATTGTGGTCGAGAGTGCTGTTCCCTCGGTCTCAAGTGTTGAAGGAATTTGTTATGTCGTTGATGGCGACACAATACGAATTGGTGATTTGAGTTTGCGTTTGGCCGGCATTGATGCACCGGAACTTGATCATCCTTGGGGTCAGAAGGCTAAATGGGAGTTGGTCAAGCTCTGTAAAGGGCAGATCATAACTGCAAAGATAGAGCCGATGATGTCTTATGATCGGCTGGTGGCAACCTGCTATCTTCCTGATGGCCGGGACTTGAGCGCGGAAATGGTCCGCTTGGGTCTAGCGTTGGATTGGCCTAAGTTCTCGTTAGGAAAATACGCACATTTGGAACCTGTGGGTATTCGAAAGAAACATTGGAAAGCCGCAGCGAGACAACGGGGTCATATGCACGTCTTTGACAAATAGCATATCTTCCGTTCTTTAAGCGAAATTCTCTATTATAGCATCCTACCCCCCGCGCGGAATCAAGGTGCGCAGCACCGCCGCGCGATCGCCGACACGCCCCCCGGGGCGGCGATTTTGCGAGGGTGCGGCACGAACTGAGGTTCGATGACTGGGCAACCATAAAGTGACCCGAACGGATGTTGGATCGCCACCCCGCGTGTCGGCGAGTGCGCGGCTTGGGGTGAGGTGTGAGGGGCTATCCCCTCACAACCTCTTGGCTATCGCACGCAGTTCGAATTTCTGGATCTTGCCTGTCGAGGTTTTGGGCAATTCCTGAAACACGACCTTTTTCGGCGTCTTGAAGCCTGCGAGTTTTTCGCGGGCGAAGGCGATGAGGGCGGCTTCGTCTCCGGTGACACCCTCTTTCAGTTCCACAAAGGCACAAGGCACTTCGCCCCATTTCTCATCCGGTTTGGCGACCACGGCGCACAAGAGCACGTCGGGATGGGCCATCAGCACGCCTTCGACCTCGACCGAGGAGATGTTCTCGCCGCCCGAGATGATGATGTCCTTGGCGCGGTCGCTGATCTGCATATAGCCGTTGGGGTGTTGCACGGCGATGTCGCCGGAGTGGAACCAGCCGCCGCGAAACGCCTCCTCGGTGGCTTTCGGGTTTTTGAGGTAGCCTTTCATCACGCCATTGCCGCGGAACATGATTTCGCCCTGTGTCACACCGTCCATCGGGATCTGGTGCATGTCGTCTGTCATGACGGTCACATCCTCCAGAAACGGCATGGCGACGCCCTGGCGGGCCTTGACGGCGGCGCGGTCGTCGCCTTGCAGCTCGTCCCATGCGGCGTTCCATGTGCATTCGGTGCCCGGCCCGTAGGTCTCGGTCAGCCCATAGACCTGCGTGACGTTGAAGCCCATCGGTTCGATCTTGGCCAGCGTCGCGGGGGCGACGGGGGCGCCTGCGGTAAAGACCTCAACCGTTTGGGAGAAGTCGCGGCGTTGGGCGGCGGGCGCGTTCACGAGGGTGTTGAGCACGATGGGCGCGCCGCCGAAATGGGTGACCCCCTCATCGGCGATGGCGTTGAAGATGGCGGGGGCGGTGATGTCGCGGCAGCAGATGAGGGTGCCGCCGAGGACGGGCATCATCCATGTGTGGCACCAGCCGTTGCAATGGAAGAGCGGCACGATGGTGAGGTAGCGCGGGTGGAGCGTCATGCGCCAGCTGATCACCTGTCCCATGGCGTTCAGATAGGCGCCCCGATGGTGGTAGACGACGCCTTTCGGCCGCCCCGTGGTGCCGGAGGTGTAGTTGAGGGCGATGGATTCCCATTCGTCCTGCGGCATGATCCATGGGAAATCGGGATCACCCGTGGCGAGCAGGTCTTCGTATTCCATGTAGTGGCCATGGGCATGGACGCCGGCGTGGGTGTCCGCGACCTCGATCACCGTGGGGGCGGGGCCCTCCATCCGCTCCATCGCTTCGGCTGCCATGGGCAGGAATTGCGGATCGACAAGCAGGACCTTCGCGCCGCCATGGTCGAGGATATAGGCGACGGTGTCGGGTTCGAGGCGGGTGTTGATCGTGTTCAGGATCGCGCCACAGGCGGGGACGGCGAAATGCGCCTCGGCCTGCGCGGGCAGGTTGGGGATGAGGGTAGCGACGACATCACCCGGCTGGATGCCCAGTTTGGTCAGCGCCGAGGCGAGGCGGGTGACGCGGGCGTGGTATTGGGCATAGGTCTTGCGGTGGGACCCGTAGATCACCGCCGGGTGGTCAGGAAAGACGCGTGCCGCGCGTTTGAGGAAGGAGAGCGGGGTGAGGGGCGTATAATTCGCCGCCGTCTTGCCGAGACCCGTTTCATCTGCCATCCAGCCCATTGGTTTCCCTCTCCCTTTTTTGCGGCGTGTCATGTCGCTTCGGGGACAGAGTATGACCTGAACTTGGCCCAAGGGAAGAGGCATGACACTGGAACGACCGAACAAACCGCTGGCCGCTGCCGGTGTGATGCTGGTGGCGATGCTGATCATCGGCTTCATCGACAATTACGTGGCCGCGATTTCCGAGGAGATCGGGCTGTGGCAGTTCTTTGTGCTGCGCACGGCGATGATGTTGCCGATGGCTTTGGCGATGGCGTGGGTCGGCTTGGGGACGGTGTGGCCGCGGTCCTGGATCAGGGTCGGCGGGCGGTCGGCTTTGGCGGCGATCGCGATGCTGTGCTATTTCGCGGGGCTGGGGTTCATGCCCTTGGCGCAGGCTTTGGCGGGGCTGTTCACCTCGCCCATCTTCATCCTGCTGATCACATGGGGGCTGATGGGCCAGAGCATCGGGCCGTGGCGGGTGCTGGCGGTGTGCCTTGGGTTTCTGGGTATCCTTCTGGTGTTGCAGCCGGATACGGGGGCGTTTTCGGTCTGGACGCTGCTGCCGGTTCTGGGCGGGTTTTTCTATGCCATCGCGATCATCGCCACGCGGGAATGGTGCGAGGGCGAAAGCACGATGAGTCTGCTGGTCGGCGTCATGATGTTTCAGGGCGGGTTTTCCGCGCTGGCGGCGGTGGGGTTGGTGCTGTTCGACATCCCTGAGACAGGGTTTCTGAGCCAGCGCTGGGTCTGGCCGATTGTCGAGGTCTGGCCGCTGATCTGGTTGCAGGGGATCGGCTCGCTGGCGGGGGTGTGGTGCATCATCAAGGCGTATCAGCTGGGTGAGGCGGGGTTCGTGTCGGTGTTTGAATACTCGGTGATGATCTTCGGGCCGTTCTTCGCGTGGTATCTGTTCGGGCAGCCCGTGGGGCTGTGGCAGGCGGTGGGGATCGCCTTGATCGCAGCGGCGGGGATCATCATCGCGCTGCGGTCCGGTGAGGCGCAGCGGCGCGAGATCATCCCGAGTTGACGCGGCTTGCGCCTTCGCGCCGATGGGGTAGCGTGGCGGGATGATCATTTCCGCCAGTCGCCGCTATATCTTTGTCCATATCCCCAAGACCGGGGGGACGGCGCTGGCGCTGGCGCTGGAGGGGCGGGCGCGGCCTGACGATATCCTGTTGGGCGATACCCCCAAGGCGCAGCGGCGCAGACACCGGGTGAAGGGCTTGCAGGCGCGGGGGCGGTTGTGGAAACATGCGACGCTGGCCGATATCGACGGGCTGGTCAGCCATGATCAGATTGCCGAGAGCTTCTGTTTCACGCTGGTGCGCAATCCCTGGGACCGGATGGTCAGCTATTTCCATTGGCTGCGCGGGCAGCGGTTCGATCATCCGGCCGTGGGTTTGTCCAAGGCTCTGACGTTTTCGGAATTCCTGAGCCATCCGCAGACGCGGGCCAGTATCACGGCATGGCCCTATGGCCGCTACATGCGGGACGCGACCGGGGTCGAGCGCTGCAAAGCCTTTATACGGCTGGAAAATTTTGAGGAGGATGCTGCCCCACTTTGGGCGCATCTGGGGTTCCGGCTGACATTGGACCGGGTCAACACATCGGACCGCGACGCGGATTACCGTGGGTATTTCAGCGATGCGGATGCGGAAGTGTTGGCCGATCTGTGCGCCGAGGATATTGCCCGGTTCGGGTATGTGTTCTGAAGCGCTGCGGGTGGTTTGGCTGATTGTTGCCTATTCCTAGGGATACATGACATTTTCTGTTTACTGTTTCCGATTTGGAAATAATATGGCCGGGCAGCACGACCCCCAAGTGCAAACGGCGCGGATCATTACTGACCGCGCCGTTTGTATTTTCAGAAGGGCTCGCGCGGATCAGGCGGCCTTTTTGTCCTTGCCGAAGCGGCCATAGAAGCTTTGGGTCTTGTCGGCCATCTCGCGCAGCAGGGGCGGGCAGGCGAAGCGGTCGCCGTAAGCGGCTTGCAACTGATCGCAACGTTCGGCCGCATAGGGTGTGCCGATGATGTCGAGCCAGCTGAAGGGGCCACCGGACCACGGGGCGAAGCCCCAGCCGAGGATGGCGCCGACGTCACCTTCGCGGATGTCCTCCAGAACGCCTTCTTCCAGCGCGCGGACGGCTTCCAGCACTTGGGCGAACATCAGGCGGTGCTGCACTTCGGTCAGGCTGGGCTGTTCGTCCAGACGCGGGTATTGATCGGCAAGACCCGGCCAGTAGCCCTGACGCTTGCCCGCCTCGTCATAGGTGAAGAAGCCTGCCTTGGCCTTGCGGCCCATGCGGCCCTGACCTTCCATCCAGAAGATGATCTCATCGACTTCGCCATCGGGATAGGCATTGCCCATCGCCGCCTTGGTGGCGCGGGCGATTTTCGCGCCCAGATCAATCGAGGTCTCGTCCACCAGTTGCAGCGGACCGACGGGGAAGCCCAGCATCCGCGCGGCATTGTCGATCAATGCGGGCGCAACGCCTTCCTTCACCATCCGCATCCCTTCGTTGATGTAGGGAATGATGCAGCGGTTGGCATAGAAGAAGCGCGCGTCATTGACCACGATGGGCGTTTTGCGGATCTGGCGGACATAATCCAGCGCCTTGGCCACGGCCACGTCACCTGTGGCCTCGCCCTTGATGATTTCCACCAGCAGCATTTTCTCGACCGGCGAGAAGAAGTGGATACCGATGAATTGGCCGGGGCGCGCGGAGGCTTTGGCCAGTTCCGAGATCGGCAGGGTCGAAGTGTTCGACGCATAGATGCAATCTGCGGGGATCACGGCTTCGGCCTTTTTCGTAACTTCGGCTTTCACCTTCATGTCCTCGAACACGGCCTCGATGATCAGATCGCAGCCTTTCAGCGCGTCATAATCGGTGGTGGCGGTGATCAGGTCCAGCATCGCGGCTTTCTTGTCGGCGGTGACCTTGCCGCGCTTGATGCCGCTGTCGAGATAGGACTCGGTATAGGCTTTGCCCTTGTCGGCGCTTTCCTGGGTGGCGTCGATCAGCACAACCTCGATCCCGGCTTGGGCGCTGACCAGCGCGATGCCCGCGCCCATCATGCCCGCGCCCAGCACGCCCAGTTTCCTGACGCGCTGATCCGGCACGTCCTGCGGGCGCACGGCCCCTTTTTCCAGCGCTTCCTTGTTCAGGAAGAGCGAGCGGATCATCGCGGCGGAGGAGGGGTTCATCAGCACGTTGACGAACCAGCGCGCCTCGATCTTGAGCGCGGTGTCGAAGGGGACCAGCGCGCCCTCATAGACGGCCGAGAGCAGCGCCTTGGCAGCGGGGAAGGCGCCTTGGGTCTTGCCGTTCACCATGGCGGACGCGCCCACGAAGGTGGGGAAACCGGCCGGATTATAGGGCGTGCCACCGGGCATCTTGTAGCCTTTGGCATCCCATGGCTTGACGATATCGGCGTCCTTGGCTTGCAGCACCCAGGCGCGGGCGGCGGCGACGGGATCATCGACCACCTCGTCGATGATGCCCGCGGATTTCGCCTTGGCGGGGTCCAGCAGCTTGCCTTCCAGCAGGTAGGGCGAGGCCCCCATGGCCCCCAGCTTGCGCACAAGACGCGTGGTGCCGCCTGCGCCGGGGAAGATGCCGACCATGATTTCGGGCAGGCCGATCTTGGCTTTGGGGTTGTTGGCGGCAAAGATGCGATGGGTGGCCAGCGGCAGTTCAAGGCCGATGCCCACGGCGGTGCCGGGCAGGGCGGCGGCGATGGGTTTGCCGCCCTTCAGCGTCTTGGGGTCCATGCCCGCGCGTTCGATTTTGCGCAGGGCGGCGTGCATCTGCATGATACCCTCGAACAGGCCGCGCGCGGGCTCGTCGCCTGCGTCGTCGCGCATCTTGGCCAGCACGTTCAGGTCCATGCCGCCGGCGAAGTCTTTCTTGCCAGAAGTGATCACGATGCCTTTGACGGCGGCATCGGCCAGCGCGTCGTCAATGAGGCTGTCCAGATGGATCAGCGCCTCGGTGTTCAGCACGTTCATGGATTTGCCGGGACAATCCCAGGTGATGGTGGCGATGCCTTCGGCATCTTTCTGCATGGTGAAATCGGTCATGTCTTGTCTCCCGAACGGGGTTTCGCGGTGGGGGCGTGCAGGTCACGACCCTCGTAATGTTTCAGGTAGCTGAGGATGGTTTGCAGCGTGGCGGCGGGGCCGTTGGCGAAATCATCCTCCTCCAGCACGATGCGCTTGTGACCGCTGAAATCGGTGCGGTCGAGGCTGTCGCGCGGGTCGGCCTTGTGCTTGAAGATCAGCGCGGGGCTGTCGCAGACGATGCGGACATATGTGCCGTCATTCTCGGTCACCAGACGCAGATCGCTGCGGTCCGCGGCCAGTTCGGCCACGGCGCGCAGGGGGTGGGGTGTCATCTGCATCAGACCCGCTCGATGATCGTGGCGGCACCCATGCCGGAGGCGATGCAGAGCGTGGCAAGGCCGGTGCCCTTGCCGGTGCGCTCCAGCTCGTCCAGCAGCGTGCCGATGATCATGGCGCCTGTCGCACCCAAGGGGTGGCCCATGGCGATGGAGCCGCCGTTGACGTTGACCTTGCTGCTGTCGACATCGAAGGCCTGCATGAAGCGCAGCACGACCGAGGCGAAGGCCTCGTTGACTTCGAACAGGTCGATGTCGCTGATGCTCATGCCGCTGTCGGCGAGGATCTTCTGCGTGGCGGGCACGGGGCCGGTCAGCATGATCGTCGGATCGGTGCCGATCTTGCAGGTCGCCTTGATCCGCGCGCGGGGCTTGATGCCCCATTTCTCGCCGAATTCCTTGTTGCCGATCAGCACGCCTGCGGCCCCGTCCACGATGCCGCTGGAATTGCCGGCATGGTGGATGTGGTTGATCCGCTCCAGATGCGGGTATTTCATCAGCGCCACCTTGTCGAAACCGGGCATCACCTCGCCCATGTCCTTGAAGCTGGGCTTGAGCGCGCCGAGGCTTTGCATGTCGGTCTGGGGGCGCATGAATTCGTCATGGCCAAGGATGGTGAGGCCGTTCTGATCGACGACCGGCACGATGGAGCGCGCGAAGCGATTGTCGTCCCATGCGGCCTTGGCGCGGCGCTGGGATTCGACGGCGAGGGCATCGGCCTCGTCACGGGAAAAGCCATATTCCGTTGCGATGATATCGGCGCTGATGCCTTGGGGGACGAAATAGCTGTCCATGGCGATGGAGGGGTCCACGGCGATGGCGGCCCCGTCGCTGCCCATGGGGACGCGGGACATCATCTCGACCCCGCCCGCGATATAGGCCATGCCCGCGCCGCCGCGCACCTGATTGGCGGCAAGGTTCACGGCTTCCATGCCGGAGGCGCAGAAGCGGTTGATGGCAAGGCCGGGGATGCGTTCGTCAAGATCAGAGGCGAGGACGGCGGTGCGGGCGAGGCAGGCGCCCTGTTCCATCACCTGCGTGACATTGCCCCAGATCACATCCTCGACCGCGTGGCCTTCGAAACCATTACGCTCTTTCAGCGCGTTCAGCACCTGCGCGCTGATGCGGGCCGAAGTGACTTCGTGCAGCGATCCGTCGGCGCGGCCCTTGCCGCGCGGGGTGCGGATGGCGTCATAGATATAGGCATCTGTCATGGTCGTCTCCTTGTCGTGGCCCCTCTGGGGCCGATCTTGGGTCAGGCGCGGTCAGCGGGGCTGCCGGGCATCAGGTCATAGGGGTGTTTCCAGCCGGGGGTCTGTTCGATCCGGGTCAGCCATGCGTCGATATGGGGCCATTCCTTGCGGTCAAACCCGAAGGGTTCTGGGTAGAAGAGATAGCCGCAGCAGGCGATATCGGCGATGGTCAGCCGGTCACCGACCAGCCAGTCCTTGTCCGCCAACTCGTCGTTCAGCACCTTGTAGGCTGATTTGAGCCGGCCCTGCATGAAGGCGATCACTTCGGCGGGGCGCTTGTCTTCGGGCAGGAAGTTCATCAGGAATCGGGTCATGCCCGCCTGGCTTGAGAGTTTGTGATTGTCCCAGAGCACCCAGCGCATGATCTCGCGCCGCTCGTTGGCGCTGCGCCCGCCCAGCTTGCCACCCTTGGTGCTGATGTAATCCTGTATCGCGCCCGATTGCGACAGGGTCAGCTCGCCATCCACCATGACGGGCACTTCGCCCATCGAATTGATGGCGCGGAATTCCGGCGTGCGGGTGCCGCCGTTGAAGAAATCAACGAAGACCGGCTCCCATTCCAGCCCGGACAGTTCCAGCGTCAGCGCCGCCTTGTAGGCATTGCCGCTTTCGCCGAAGCAATAAAGTTTGATGGTCATTGTCGTTCCTTCCTGAGGCGCGCCTATGGCTGGCGCTGTGATTTTGAGTATTTTTGGCAAGATGAAGTCGGAGGCATCGCGGCTTAACCTGGCTTTAGGGTTTCTGGGTCATGATCATTCTTGCGTTACAGGCTGGAGAGCCGATGGGCGTGCAAGGTGAAGCCCTGTCCCGATATATCCGATAGCCAAGCGGTGAGGCGGGACGGGGTGGACCTGCGGTTTCATCTTGCTGCAAATACTCATCTTTCGGGCCTTTCAAACTGCGTGACCTTGGAGGGGATCACGCCGATTTCCGGTCGATGAAGCTGCGCGCGATCAGTTCCTTCATGATCTCGTTGGTGCCGCCATAGATGCGCTGCACGCGGGCGTCAGTCCACATTTCGGCCACCGCATATTCCTGCATGAAGCCGTAGCCGCCATGCAGTTGCAGGCAGTCATCAAGCACCTGGTTCTGTGTGTCGGTGATCCAGTATTTCGCCATGGCCGCCTTTTCGACGGACAGTTCGCCGCGCAGATGTTCGGCCATGCATTCGTCAAGGAAGGCGCGCGCCACCTTGGTGCGGGTCAGGCATTCGGCCAGTTTGAAGCGGGTGTTCTGGAACTGGGTAAGCGGGCCGCCGAAGGCCTCGCGTTCCTGACAATACTGGATGGTGCGGGCGACGGCACCCTCCATGGCACCGATGGCGCCGCAGGCGATGATCAGCCGTTCCTGCGGAAGCTGGCTCATCAGTTGGGCGAAGCCGCGGCCTTCTTCGCCGCCCAGCAGGTTTTCGGGCGGGATGGCGACATTGTCGAAGAACAGTTCCGAGGTGTCGGAGGCTTTCATGCCGATCTTGTCGAGGTTGCGGCCGCGTTTGAAGCCGGCCGCCCCTTCGGTTTCCAGCACCATCAGCGAGACGCCCTTGGCGCGCTGGCTGGGGTCGGTCTTGGCAGCGACGATGATCAGCGTGGCGTGCTGGCCATTGGTGATGAAGGTTTTCTGGCCCGACAGCTTGTAGGTGTTGCCGTCGCGGATCGCCTTGGTCTTGATCGCCTGCACGTCGGACCCGGTGGAGGGTTCGGTCATGGCGAGGGCACCCACCAATTCGCCGCTGGTCAGTCTGGGCAGCCAGCGGCGTTTCTGGTCATCCGTGCCATAGGCGAGGATGTAATGGGCGACGATACCGGAATGGATGCCCACGCCCCAGCTGGCGAGGTTGGCGCGGCTGGCCTCGATCAGGATCGCGGCCTCATGGCCGAAATCGCCGCCATGGCCGCCCCATTCTTCGGGGATCGACGGGCACAAGAGGCCCAACTCGCCCGCCTGTTGCCAGATCGCGGGGTCCATCTGGCCCTGATTGCGCCAGCGTTCGAAATGGGGGGACCATTCGTCATTGATGAATTTGGCCGTCATATCGGCCAGCATCTGGTGCTCGTCGGTCATCCATGCGGATGTCATGCGGGTCTCCTCCCCGGTTCGTCGTGGTCTTGGTCCCAGCTGGTCAGCGTTTGCGCGCGTCCAGCTCGGAATTGAACAGGCGCAGGCGGTGCGCGAATGTGTCTTGGTTGATGACGCTGTCGAAGTTCTCAAACAGGAAGGACAGCGCCTCGCCCTCATCCAGCCCCGCCTCTGACGCGAATTTCTTCAGCCTGCGATAGCCGTCTTCCGTCATGGCGACGGGGAAGCGGCGGGTCAGGCGGAAGCGTTTGGGCATCGTTGGCTCCTTGGCGGCATGGGTGGGCGGGGATGGCCCCGCCCGTGCCCGGTCATCAGAAGTTGGCAGCCTCCAGCGCCATCACGGTGTCCGCGCCTGTGTTGATCCGCGCCAGATGCAGCGCGGTCGCGGGCAGGCGGCGGGCCATGTAGTAGCGGCCGGTGGCCAGTTTCGTCTGATAGAAGGTGACGTCTTCCGTGCCCGCCTGCAATGCCTCATGCGCGGCTTTCGCCATTTGCGCCCACATCAGGCCAAGGCAGACATGGCCGAAGAGGTGCATGAAGTCGTAAGAGCCCGAGAGCGCGTTGTTGGGGTTCTTCATGCCATTCTGCATGAAATACATCATCGCGGTTTGCAGGTCCTTGGACGCGGCCTTGAGCGGATCGAGGAAATCGGCCTTCAGCGCCTCATTCCCCTCATTCTCCTTGATGAAGGTCTTGACCATCTCGAAGAAGGCCATGGCGTGCTTGCCGCCATCGGTGGCAAGCTTGCGGCCCACCAGATCGAGCGCCTGCACGCCGTTGGCGCCTTCATAGATCATGGCGATGCGGGCGTCGCGGGTGAACTGGGACATGCCCCATTCTTCGATATAGCCGTGGCCGCCGTAGACCTGCTGGGCCTTGACGGTCATGTCATAGCCTTCGTCCGTCAGGAAGCCCTTGATGACGGGTGTCATCAGCGAGATCAGGCCGTCGGCAGCGGCGTCGTTGTTGCGGTGCGACCGGTCGATCAGCGACGCGCCCCAGAGCATGAAGGCGCGGGCGCCTTCGACAAAGCTTTTCTGGTCCATCAGCGAGCGGCGGATATCGGGGTGCACGATCAGCGGATCGGCGGGGCCGTCGGGGTTCTTGACGCCGGTCACATCGCGGCCCTGAAGCCGGTCCTTGGCATAGGCGAGCGCGTTCTGGAAGGCCACGTCGGCCTGCGCCATGCCCTGCATGCCGACGCCGATGCGGGCTTCGTTCATCATGGTGAACATGGCGCGCATGCCTTTATGCTCTTCACCCAGCAGATACCCGGTCGCCTCGTCATAGTTCATGACGCAGGTGGAGTTGCCGTGGATGCCCATCTTCTCTTCGATCTTGCCGACGGACACGCCGTTGCGTGCGCCCAAGCTGCCGTCCTCGTTCACGAGTATTTTGGGAACGATGAAGAGGGACACGCCCTTGATGCCTTCGGGGCCGCCGGGGATTTTCGCCAGCACCAGATGGATGATGTTGTCGGCCATGTCGTGATCGCCGGCCGAGATGAAGATCTTCTGGCCGCTGATCTTGTAGGTGC
The DNA here is from genome assembly GCF_028802875.1 of Seohaeicola sp. 4SK31. Lineage (NCBI taxonomy): Bacteria > Pseudomonadati > Pseudomonadota > Alphaproteobacteria > Rhodobacterales > Roseobacteraceae > Seohaeicola > Seohaeicola sp. 4SK31. The sequence continues at coordinate 152,504 of NZ_JARAMP010000008.1, forward strand.
CGTCATCCTGCGGGACGGCTTTTGTCCGCATCATGCCCAGATCGGTGCCGCAATGGGGTTCGGTCAGGTTCATGGTGCCGGTCCAGTCGCAGGAGACCATCTTGGGCAGATACATGTCCTTCTGCGCATCCGTGCCATGGGCGAGGATCGCGGAGGCCGCGCCATGGGTCAGGCCCTGATACATGGTGAAGGCCTGATTGGCGGCCGAGAACATCTCGCCCACCGCCGTGCCCATGACATAGGGCATGCCCTGCCCGCCATATTGTTCAGGCATGTCGAGGCCGGTCCAGCCACCCTCGCGCACCTGATCGAAAGCGGCCTTGAAGCCGGTGGGGGTGCGCACGACGCCGTTTTCCAGCTTGCAGCCTTCGACATCACCGACGGCATTGAGCGGGGCCAGCACTTCGGAGGTCAGCTTGCCCGCTTCCTCCAGCACGGCGGCGGTGAAATCGGCTTCCAGCTCGGCATAGCCGGGGATGTCGGATGCGGAGACCTTGAGCAGGTCGTGCAGGACGAATTGCAGGTCTTTCACGGGGGCGGTGTAGCTGGGCATTGGTTTCTCCCTTGGGTCGGTCTTGGGGTCAGGTCAGGCGGGGCGGATCACTCTGCCGCGCGCGTGGCGTGGTTGATCGAGGCGATCATCTTCTCGCCCCACTTCATCTGTTCGCGCAGATCCTCGATCGCGGCGTTCAATTCGTCGCGCTGGCGGATCAGGTCATCCAGACGCTTCTGCGCCAGCTCATAGGTGCGGGCGAGCTGTGTCTGCTGCTGGTCGCCGATCCGGTAGAGATCGAGCAACTGGCGGATTTCTTCGAGGCTGAACCCGAAGCGCTTGCCGCGCAGGATCAGCTTGAGGCGGGCGCGGTCGGAATGGGTGAACAGCCGCTTCTGCCCCTCGCGGATCGGGAAGATCAGTTCTTTCGCTTCGTAGAACCGCAAGGTGCGGGGGGTCACGTCAAAGGCGTCGCACATCTCGCGGATCGTCATGGTCTTGTCGGTCATCACATACCCTCAGGAAAAGATTTCTGGCGGCAAGCTGTGCATTTGAGGCCATGGTTACAACAGGTTTCGCAGTTGACGTAACCGCTACGTCACGTCACTTTGAAGTTGACGTAAGATCAGCCAAGGTAAAGGGGGCGCCGGGGCAATTTCCTTGCGTCCGAGGAGCGGCGTATGAGGGGGGAAGGGGCGCCCGTGGCTGTGGAATTGCGCTGTGACTGACACAAAGCCGTGGGGTCGCCGCCCCGCTGGGCGGGTCGGTGATGGGGCGGCGGGCGTGATTCCGTGCGGGGTGCTTCTGTCACGCGGGGGGAGGCAACAGGCCGGGGGTGGGTTACATCTTCGTCAGCGCATCCGCCGTGTCGTCGCGCAGGCGGCGCAACTCGTCCATCGCCTCGTTCAGCTGGGCGCGCTGTTCGGCCAGTTCGACAAGCTGGCGGTCGGCCATCTTGACCCATGCCTCCATCTGCGCGCGGGTGCCTTCCTTTTCATAGATCAGCAACCATTGACGGATATCCTCCAGCGCATAGCCGAATTTGCGGCCACGCAGGATCAGGGTCATGCGGGCACATTCGCGGGGGCCGTAGAAACGGGCGCGGCCTTCGCGTTCGGGTTGCAGCAACTCGATATACTCGTAATAGCGCAAGGTGCGTGGGGTCACGTCATACTTTGCGCACATCTCCTTGAAGGTCAGGCGTGGTTCGGACATCGTCGGGCTCCCTTGACGTCAGGCTAAGCGAGAGGCGCGGCAAGGGCAACGGGTCCTCTTGCACGTGGCGCGGGATGCGGCACATAGTGCGGCGCAGACGGAAGGAACGGACGGCATGGACAAGGAAAAACTGGCGCGGCAATTCACCGAGGCGATTCCGCATGCAAGGGCGTTGGCGATGCGCATCGACCATCTGGGCGAGGGGGTGGCCGAGATGTCGATGCCCTATGACGCGCGGTTCATCGGTGATCCCGAAACCGGCGTGATCCATGGCGGGGCGGTGTCGGCGCTGCTGGATACCTGCTGCGGGGCCTCGGTCGTGTGTCATCCGGCCTCCAAGGGCGGCACGGCGACGATCGGGTTGCGGATCGACTATATGCGCGCGGCGACGCCGGGGCAGGCGATCCGCACGCGGGCGGAATGTTACCATGTCACGCGGTCTGTCGCCTTTGTGCGGGCGACGGCGATGGATGACGATGCGGATCGTCCGGTGGCCACCGCCACGGGCACCTTCACGGTGGAGGCAGGCTGATGAGCGAGGGATCTTTCGTCAAGCCGCGCGGGGGGCGACCCGAACCCGTGCAGGTGATCAAGCAACGCCGCGATGCGGCCTTGGGCGCGCTGGTGCATGGGGTGCCCTACATCCAGTTTCTGGGGATCGAGTTCGACCGGCGCGGCGATGAGTTGACGGCCGTTCTGCCCTTTGACGACAAGCTGATCGGCAATCCTTTGTTGCCTGCGCTGCACGGGGGTGTCACGGCGGCGTTTCTGGAGGTGACGGCGATCATCGGCCTGAGTTGGGCGAGCCTGTGGGAAGAGATCGAGAGCGGGCGGATTGACGCGCAGACGCTGGTGGCGGGAAACCTGCCGCGCCTGCCCAAGACGATTGATTTCACGGTGGATTACCTGCGAACGGGCCTGCCGCGCGATGCCTATGCGCGGGCGAAGGTCAACCGCTCGGGGCGGCGCTATGCCTCGGTCCATGTGGAGGCGTGGCAGGACAACCGGGCGCGGGCCTTTGCGCAGGCGACGGGCCATTTCCTGATGCCCCGGATGGATGGCTGACAGCGTGGCGGGGCAAGTGGCGCCCCCTGTGATCACCCATGCCCGCGTGTTGAAGGTGGCGCTGCCTATCGTGCTGGCCAATGCGACCGTGCCCATTCTGGGCGCGGTGGATACGGCTGTCGTCGGGCAGATGGGGCAGGCGGCCCCGATTGGCGCGGTGGGTCTGGGCGCGGTGATCCTGACGGCGCTTTACTGGATCTTCGGCTTTCTGCGGATGGGCACCACGGGGCTGGCCGCGCAGGCGCATGGCGCCGGGCATCGGGGCGAGGTGGCGGCGCTGCTGACGCGGGTGCTGATGATCGGGGCGGTGGCCGGGCTGGCCGTGATCGCATTGCAATGGCCGCTGTTCTGGGGGGCGTTCCGTCTGGCCCCGGCCAGTGCCGAGGTCGAGGAGATGGCCCGCGCCTATATGCAGATCCGCGTGTTCAGCGCGCCTGCGATGATCGCGCTTTATGGCGTGACCGGCTGGCTGATCGCGCTGGAGCGGACGCGGGCGGTTCTGGTGATCCAGGTCTGGATGAACGGGGTCAACATCCTGCTGGACCTGTGGTTCGTGCTGGGTCTGGGCTGGGGCGTGGAGGGTGTGGCTTGGGCCACCTTTCTGGCGGAGTGGAGCGGGCTGGCGCTGGGGCTGTGGTTCTGCCGTGCGGCGTTCCGGGTGCCCGCCTGGCGCGACTGGGCGCGGGTTTTCGACCGCGAGGCGCTGGCGCGGATGATGGCGGTCAATACCGATATCCTGATCCGGTCGCTGCTGTTGCAGGCGATTTTCCTGTCGTTCCTGTTTCTGGCGGCGGGACAGGGGGATGTGGTGCTGGCGGCCAATCAGGTTCTTTTGCAGTTCCTGCATATCACCGCCTATGCGCTGGACGGGTTCGCCTTTGCCGCCGAGGCGCTGGTGGGGCAGGCCATGGGGGCGCGCAACCGGGCGGGGCTGCGGCGGAGTGCGGTTCTGGCCTCGGGCTGGGGGGCGGGCAGCGTGGTGCTGCTGGCGCTGGCCTTTGCGCTGGCGGGCGGGATGATCGTCGATCTGATGACCACCGCCGAGGATGTGCGGGCTGCGGCGCGCAGTTACCTGCCATGGATGGTGGCGGCGCCGCTGCTGGGGCTGGCGCCGTGGATGCTGGACGGGATCTTCATCGGGGCGACGCGGACGCGCGACATGCGCAACATGATGGCGGTGAGTTTCGTGGTCTATGTGGCGGCGGTCTTGGTGCTGTTGCCGCTGTGGGGCAATCACGGGCTATGGCTGGCGCTTCTGATCTCGTTCATCGCGCGCGGAGTGACGCTGGGCCTGCGCTATCCGGCGCTGGAGGCCGGGGCGGGCCGGGTCTGAGGAATTGGGAGACCTATGACAGCAGCGGGCGTCAGGGGGCAAGCCGGTCCTTGAGCCATGTCATCAAGGCATCCTCTTCGCGACTGTCCAGCACCTTGGTGTTCAGCAATTCCATGGCGCGGATGCCCTGTATCGCCAGAAAGGCCAGTGTTGCCATCTGCGGGTCGGAGGCATTGGCGCGGATGCGGGTGAGGAAATCGCGCTCGAAACGGCGGACAGGGGCCAGCATGTCAGGGTCTTCGGCCAGGGCCGCCAACAGGCCGGAGGCGGGCGGCGCGTCATGTTTCCGTTCGGTCAGGAATTGGGCGATATAGGCGCAGATGGCGGCATCTGGGCGCTTTGTGCTTTCCTCGGCGCTGAGGGCGGCGTCGAAGCGGTGGAGATAATCCTCGACCAGTGCTTCCATCAGGCGGTTCTTCGAGGGAAAATGGTAGAGAAGTCCGCCTTTGGACACGCCAGCCTTTGCCGCGACCGCATCGAGCGACAGGTTTCCCGGTCCGGCGCAATGCGCGAGGTCCTGGGCCGCGTCGAGAATACGGCGGCGGGTGTCGCTGCGCGGGGCGGGAGGATCGACGGGCTGGGTGATGGCGGATCTCCGGGTTTGGGCTTCGTTGACTTTACCGACCAGACGGTATAGTTGCGGCCCTTGAAAAGCAAGCGACGTGTCCGGGCCAGTGTGGTGCAGATCGTCGCAGCCTTGTGTGCCGCACGGTTTCAGTTCGGTTTTTTTGCATTGCCCCCCGCGTGTCGCATCTGGGGCCGGATTTCGAATCAGGGATTGTCTCATGGTCAAACGTATCGTCATCGCCGCCGTTCTTCTGGCCTTGGTGGGAGGCGGGCTGATCGGGTTCAACCTGTTCCGCGACCGCATGATCACGCAGATCTTCGCCAATCTGCCGGTGCAGCCTCTGGCCGTGGAAACGGTCGAGGCGCAGCCCGTCACATGGCAGCCTGCGTTGAACGGGATCGGCACGGTCAATGCCAATCAGGGTGTGGATCTGACGGTCGAGGCGCCGGGCATCCTGCGCGAGGTGAGTTTTGAACCCAATACGCAGGTCGAGGCGGGGCAGTTGCTGATCCGGCTGGATGATGTGGTGCAGCGGGCGGATCTGGAGGCGGCGCGCACGCAACTGGAACTGGAGCAGGCCAATCTGACGCGGCAGCAGGAATTGCAGAGCCGGGGTGTGGCCACGAGTGCCACGCTGGAGGCGACGCAGGCGGCGTTCCGCGCGGCCGAAGCGCAGGTCGCGCGGGCCGAGGCGGTGGTCGAGCAGCGGCAGGTGACGGCGCCTTTCGCGGGCACCATCGGTCTGTTGCGGGTCGATCTGGGGCAATATGTGCAGCCCGGCACGATCATCGCCACCTTGCAGGATCTGGACACGATGCGGGTGGATTTCAGCCTGCCCGAGCAGAACCTGCCCGATCTGTTCATCGGCCAGACCCTGCATCTGCGCAGTGACGAGGCGGGGCAGAGCTTTGAAGGGCAGATCAGCGGGATCGACCCGCGGGTCGATCCGTCGAGCCGTCTGGTGGCGGTGCGCGGCACAATCGAGGGGGCGGGCGGCGCGCTGACGCCGGGGCAGTTCGTGCGTCTGCGGCTGGACCTGCCGGTGGAGAATGGTGTGATCGCGCTGCCGCAGACGGCGGTGATCAGCAGCCTTTACGGGGATTTCGTCTATGTCGTGCGCCCGCGTGAGGGCGAGGACGAGATGCTGGAGGTGCGGCAGGTCTTTGTGACGCCGGGGCGGCGGTCGGACGGGATGATCGAGATCCGCGAGGGCATCGCTGCGGGTGACCGGATCGTGACAACCGGGCAGAACCGTCTGTCCAATGGCGCGCCGGTGACGCTGGCCGAAGAGGGCGCGGCCCCGGCTGACGGCCCAGATGCCGCTGCGGAAGAGGTGTCCGAATGAGTCTGTCCGAGCTGTTCATCAAGCGGCCTGTCGCCTCGACGGTGTTGGGGCTTTTGATCGTGCTGCTGGGTTTGCAGGGCATGGTCAACCTGCAGACGCGGCAATATCCGGAAGTGGATGAAACCGTGGTGACGGTTACCACGGTCTATCCCGGTGCCTCGGCCGAACTGATCCAGGGTTTCGTGACCTCGCCCATCGCTGCGGCGGTGGCGACGGCTGAAGGCGTGGATTACGTGACCACGCAGTCGCGGCCCTCGGCCTCGGTCGTGACGGTGCAGATGCGGCTGGGCGAGAACCCCGATACGGCGCTGACGGAAGTCATGTCCAAGGTGCAGCAGGTGCGTTCGCAACTGCCGCAGGATGCGGAGGACCCCAGCATCGTCAAGGGCACGGGGCAGACTTTTGCGACCATGTATCTGGGCGTGCAGAACCCCTCGATGACGCCCGAGCAGATCACCGAATATATCGAGCGGGTGATCGTGCCGCGCATGTCCACCATCGAAGGGGTGGCGGAATCGCAGGTTCTGGGCGGGCAGAGCTATGCCATGCGGGTCTGGGTCGATCCGGTGCGGCTGGCGGGGCAGGGTCTGACGGCATCCGATGTCAGTGCGGCGATCAACGGGGCCAATTTTCTGGCAGCACCGGGGCGGACCGAGAACGAGATGGTCAGCTATGCGATCACGATGGAGTCGACACTTCAGACGCCCGAAGCCTTTGGCATGTTGCCGATTTCGGGCAGCGGGGACGAGGTGGTGCGGCTGCATGACGTGGCGCGGATCGAACTGGCGGCGGAAAGCACCGATACGATCGTGAATTTCAACGGGCGGCCCGGCACTTTTATCGGTGTCTTTCCCACGCCATCCGCCAACCCGCTGGACACTTCGGCCAATGTGCTGGCCGAACTGCCCGCCATTCAGGACAGCCTGCCCGAGGGCATGACCCTGACCATGATGTATGACGCGACCGAGCAGATCGCGGCCTCGATCAACGAGGTGTTGCGCACGATCATCGAGGCCACGGTGATCGTGGCGGTGATCATCCTGCTGTTTCTGGGGTCGATGCGGTCGGTGATGATGCCCCTGGTGGCCATTCCGCTGTCGCTGGTCGGCGTCATGTTCATCCTGTTCCTGATGGGCTATTCGATCAACCTGCTGACGCTGCTGGCCATGGTGCTGGCCATCGGTCTGGTGGTGGATGACGCGATCATCGTGGTCGAGAACGTGCAGCGCCATATCGACGAGGGGTTAAGCCCGATGCAGGCGGCCTTCACCTCGATGCGGGAGCTGTCCACGGCGATCATCGCGATGATGCTGACGCTGATCGCGGTGTTTCTGCCCTTGTTCTTTACCGGCGGTCTGACCGGCGCGCTGTTTCAGGAATTCGCCGTCACGCTGGCGGGGGCGGTGTTCATCTCGGGCATCGTGGCGCTGACCATTTCGCCCATGATGGCGGCAAGGCTGCTGAAGAAGGGTGGCGAGAACCGGTTTCAGAAACGGTTGAACCGGGGGTTCACCCGGTTCGAAGGCTGGTATGAGCGGCGTGTCGCCTCATCGCTGGACTATCTGCCGGTGACGGTGCTGATGGTCGTCGTGCTGATGGGGGTGACGGGGTATCTGTTCATGAAAACCTCGTCCGAGCTGGCACCGGAGGAGGATTCGGGGGCGCTGTTTTCGTTCGTGAATGCACCCAGCTATGCCACGTCGGATTATACCCAGACCTATGTGGATCAGATGCGGACCCGGACCGAGGATCTGCCGGAACTGTCGGCCAATTTCTCGATCACCGGGTTCGGGGGGGCCACGAATTCGGCGATCATGCTGTGGGCCTTTGACGACTGGGCGGATCGGGAGCGGTCTCAGGCCGAGATTCAGGCGGATCTGCAGGCGCGGCTGGCGCCGATTGCGGGGGTGCAGGCCTTTGTCTTTGCGCCGCCGTCGCTGCCGGGGGCAGGGGGCGGTCTGCCGATTTCCTTTGTGGTGCAATCCACGGGTGATCCCGCGCAGGTCTATGAGGTGGCCGAGCAGATCAAGACCGAGGCGCAGGCCTCGGGCCGGTTCATCGTGGTGCAGAATTCGCTGAATTTCGACACGACGCAACTGGTGGTGCGGATCGACCGCGACCGGGCGGCGGCGCTGAACCTGCCTGCGGCGCAGATCGGGGCGACGCTGGGCCTGCTGGTGGGGGCGGGGCCGATTTCGCAATTCGACCGGGACAGCAACAGTTACGATGTGATTTTGCAGGTGCCGCAGGAATATCGCGACAACCCCGAACGGCTGGGCGAGCTGTTCGTGCGCGCCACCACGGGCGAGATGGTGCCGTTGTCGGCGGTGATCGATGTCGAGACCCGCGCGGCCCCGGCGACGATCGAGCAGTTCAATCAGCTTAACTCGGCCACGATCACGGCACTGCCCATTCCGGGTGTGTCCACCGGCGACGGTCTGGCGGTGATCGAGGAGGTGGCAGCGCCGCTGATGCCGGCCGGGTTCTTTGTGGATTACGCGGGCCAGTCGCGGCTGGAAAAGACGGAAGGCAACACGATTGTCGTGGCCTTCGCGCTGGCCATCGTGGTGATCTATCTGGTGCTGGCCGCGCAGTTCGAAAGCTTCCGCGATCCGCTGATCATCCTGATGTCGGTGCCCTTGTCGATCTTTGGCGTGATCGTGCCGCTGAACCTTGGGCTGGGGACGCTGAACATCTATACGCAGGTGGGGCTGATCACGCTGATCGGTCTGATCACCAAGCACGGCATCCTGCTGGTGGAGTTCGCCAATCAGCTGCGTCATGAGAAGGGATTGAGCCGCGAGGCGGGGATCGTCGCCTCGGCCAAGCAGCGCTTGCGGCCCATTCTGATGACGACCGCCGCGACCGCGCTGGGCGTGGTGCCCTTGATGACGGCGGATGGCGCGGGGGCTGCGGCGCGGTTCGCGATGGGGCTGGTGATCTTTGCAGGCATCACCGTGGGCACGCTGTTCACGCTGTTCGTGGTGCCGGCCTTCTATGCCATGATCTCGCGTCGCGAGATGGCGCCCGATCCCGAGGAGCCGGTGATTGCGGCGAGCCGGGTGTGAGTATTTGAGGCAAGATGAAGCAGGGGGCCCGTGTCGGATGTGACGCGGGCCTTTTGCTTTGGGGTCAGAGCCAGTCGGCGCGGCCTGTGCCGACAGCCTCGGCCACCGAGGCGAAGCCGTCGCGGGCCAGCAGCGCGTCAAGGCCATGGGCGATCTGCGGCACGAGCGAGAGGCCGTGGTAGACCAGCGCGGTATAGAGCTGCACGGCGGAGGCCCCGGCGCGGATCTTGGCATAGGCCTGATCGGCGCTGCTGATGCCGCCCACGCCGATCAGGGGGATCTGCCCGTCGGTGAGTTTGGAGAGCTGCGCGAGCACGCGGGTGGATTTCTCGAAGAGCGGCGCGCCGGAGAGGCCGCCTTTTTCTGCGGCATGGGGGCTGTGCAATCCCGCGCGGTCGAGCGTGGTATTGGTGGCGATGATGGCGTCGATGCCTGCCTGCCGTGCGACATCGGCGATTTCCGACAGTTCCGACAAAGTAAGGTCGGGCGCGATCTTCAGGAAGACGGGGATGGGGCGGGGCAGCCAGTTGCGCGCCTCCATCACGCCGGCGAGGAGTGCGGCGAGGGCCGCGGCCCCTTGCAGGTCGCGCAGCTTTTCGGTGTTGGGCGAGGAGACATTGACGGTGGCGAAATCGAGATGCCGCCCGCAATGGGCAAGCACGCGGGCGAAATCCTCGGCCCGGTCGGCGCTATCCTTGTTGGCGCCCAGATTGAGGCCGATCACCGCGTTGCGGGGGCGGGTGGCGAGGCGTTTCTCCATCGCCTCCATCCCGAAATTGTTGAAGCCGAAGCGGTTGATCGCGGCGCGGTCCTCGGTCAGGCGGAAGAGGCGCGGGCGCGGGTTGCCCGGTTGCGCGCGGGGGGTGGTGGCGCCCAGTTCGATGAAGCCGAAGCCCGCGCGGGGCAGTTGCGCCAGCGCGTCGGCATTCTTGTCGAAACCGGCGGCCAGGCCCACGGGATTGGGCAGGTCGATGCCTGCGATGCGGGTTTTCAGGCGCGGCGAGGTGACGGGGCCGGGCAGGGGCACGAGGCCCGAGGTCAGAGCCTTGATCGCCAATCCATGGGCGGTTTCGGGGTCGATCCGGCGCAGGGCGGCGAGGCCGAGGGATTCCAGAAGGCTCATGTCATCTCCGGGGGGAAGCGGTGGGTGCCGCCCATCCGCGGCAAGGGGCGGTGCCAGAGCACATCCGTCAGGCGCAGGGGTCGGTAGAGATGCGGGAAGAGCGCGCCGCCACGAGAGGGTTCCCAGCGCAGGGCGTCGCCCAGCGTTTCGGCATCAAGGGCGAGTAGCGTCAGATCGTCCTCGTCCGCGAAATGTTTTGCCGCCGTCTCGGTCGCCTGGGCGGCGGTCGAGAAATGCACATAGCCATCGGCGATGTCGATGGGGGCGCCAGGGGTTTCGCCCTTGGCCTGCAACTCTGCCCATTCGGGGGCGCGGAATATCTTGTAGATCAGCATGAGGGTCACATGACGCGCCAGCCTGATCCGGTCAAGCGTGATCCCGCCAATTTGAGGCAGTTCGGCTTTGACAGGGCAGGGTCCCTGGGTCACGATCCGATGAAAGACACCCAGAGGGAGACCCCGGCCCGTGATCTTTCGCCCCGTATTTGCGCTTGCGGCGCTGTTTGTGTCTGCGGCTGCGGCCCAGGCTGAGTATCGGCTGCACATCCTGCATGTGAACGATCTGCATAGCCGGATCGAGCCGATCACCAGATTCGATTCGACCTGCGCGCCCGCGGATGATGCGGCGGGCGACTGTTTCGGCGGGGTGGCGCGTCTGGCGGCCAAGGTTGCGGCCTTGCGCGCGGCGCTGGAGGCGGAGGGGCAGAACGTGATCCTGCTGGATGCGGGCGACCAGTTTCAGGGCAGTCTGATGTACACCACCTACAAGGGGGCCGCTGAAGCAGAGTTCATGGAGGCCATCGGTTTTGATGTCATGGCCCTGGGCAATCATGAATTCGATGACGGGCCGGCGGGTCTGGCGGGGTTTCTGGACAAGGTCGGCTTTCCGGTGATTTCGGGCAATATCGACGTGAGCCGGTCGAACCTGCTGGCGGGCCGCGTGGGTGACCATGTGGTGCTGGAGGTCGGGGGCGCGCGGATCGGGATCGTGTCGGCGCTGGCGGTGGATACGGTCGAAACCTCGAGCCCCGGCGACGATGTCGTCTTTGCGGATGAGGCAGTGGCCTTGAGGGAAGATGTGGCGATGCTGGAGGAGGCGGGCGTGGACAAGATCATCGCCCTGACCCATGTGGGCCTGCCGCGCGATCTGGATCTGGCGGCGGCGGTGCCGGGGCTGGATGCCATCGTGGGCGGTCATTCCCATACGCTGATGAGCAATACCGCCGAGGGGGCGCTGCCCTATCCGCAGATGGTGGGCAGCGTGCCGGTGGTGCAGGCCTTTGCCTATGGCAAGTATCTGGGGCATCTGGTGCTGGACTTCGATGCGGCGGGGCATGTGACGGCGGCCAGCGGGGATACGATCCTGCTGGATGCCAGCGTGACGCCTGATCCGGTGATCGCGGCGCGGGTGGCGGAACTGGCCGGTCCCATCGCGGAGGTCAAAGCCCGCGTGGTGGCCGAGGCGGCGGCGGATATCGACGGCGGGCGGGAGACCTGTCGCATCAGGGAATGCACCATGGGCAATCTGGTGGCCGATGCCATGCTGGCCCGTGTGAAGGATCAGGGGATCAGCATCGCGATCCAGAACGGCGGGGGCCTGCGCGCCAGTATCGCGGCGGGGCAGGTGACGATGGGCGATGTGCTGGGCGTGCTGCCCTTTCAGAACACGCTGTCCACGTTTCAAGCGACGGGGGCCACGGTAATGGCAGCGCTGGAGAACGGGTTGAGCCAAATCGACGAGGGCGCGGGGCGTTTCCCGCAGGTGGCGGGGCTGCGCTATGTCTTTGATCCTGCGGCCGAGGCCGGTGCGCGCCTGGTCCGTGCCGAGGTGATGGAGGGTGGCGTCTGGGTGGCGCTGGACCCCGGCAGGACCTATGGCGTGGTCACCAACAATTACATGCGCGGCGGCGGCGACGGTTACGCCATGTTCGAGACGGAGGGGATGAATGCCTATGATTTCGGCCCCGATCTTGCGGATGTTCTGGCGGATTACATGGCGGCGAACGCCCCCTATCAGCCCTATGTGGACGGGCGGATCACGATGAAATGAGGCAGGCCGCGGCGCGTCGTTTTGCGGATGCGGGCGCTGGGCGGCTGTGGCATGAGGCGGCATGTTGTCTGCCAGCCCCTCTCCTGTCTCGGCCTCTGTGCAGGCCGCGCCAGGCCTGCTGATCGCGGTCCTGTCGGTGTCGAATTTCGTCATCGGCATGGGGGCCTTCATGATCATCGGGTTGCTGGAGCCTTTGGCGGCGGATCTGGAGGTGTCGCCGGCGCGGGCGGGGGCGGTGTTGACGACCTATGCCCTGGCCTATGCGGTGCTGTCGCCGGTGCTGGTCTCGGTGACCGGGGGGATCGGGCGCAGGCGGGTTCTGGCGGCAGGGCTGGCGCTGTTCGGGCTGGGATGCCTGATCCCCGTGCTCTGGCCGACGGAAGCGGCTTTGCATGCGAGCCGCGTTTTCGCAGCCGCAGGCGCGGGGATATTTACGCCCGTGGCCGCAGCGGTGGCGGCGGGGTTGAGCGCACCGGAGCGGCGGGCCAAGGCCTTGGCGGCGGTATTCTTCGGCATGACGATGAGTCAGGTGCTGGGCCTGCCGCTGGGCAGCTTCATCGCCTATACCTATGGCTGGCGGGTGGCCTTTGCCGTGGTGCTGCTGGTGCTGGTCCCCTGTTTATGGCTGATCTGGACCATCGTGCCACGCGGGTTGTCGTTCCAGCCGGTCACCCTGCGCGATCTGGGGCGCGTGATGCGGAACGGACGGCTGATGCTGGCGGTGGGGTTCACGGCCAGTTTCCTGACGGCGGGCTATGTGGTGAACACGTTCGTCGCGCCGCTTCTGTCACAGAACCTGGGCTGGGGGCGCGACGGGATCACGCTGGCGCTGCTGGTCTGCGGGATCGGGGCCGTGTTCGGCAATGTGATGGGCGGCGCGCTGAGCGACCGGGTGGGGCCCGCGCGCACGCTGACCTTCCTGTGTCTGGCGCAGATCGGGGTGCTGCCGGGATTTTCGGCCCTGCCGCTGGCGGAGGGCGAGAGCACGGCTCTGTCCGGCACGTTTGCGATGGGGTTGCTGGTGCTGTGGTCGGTGTTCGGCTGGTCCTTCATGGCGGCGCAGCAGGCGCGGCTGATCGGGATGGCCCCCGCGGCGGCCCCTGTGATGCTGGCGCTGAATGCGGCGGGCATCTATGTGGGCGCGGCATTGGGATCGGCCCTTGGCGGGCTGGTGCTGGCCGGGGTCGGGCTGGCACCGCTGGGTCTGGTGGCGGCGGCGCTGATGGGGCTGGCGCTGGCGCATTTGCGGCTGTCGGTCCGGCTGGGGTGAGGTCCGGATTTCGCCTATTTGACGAACGGTGAGGGGGCGGGCGCTGGATTTGTGGCTGCGGTTGCGGCAGTCTGGCGGGATGTGTGGACGTTTCGCCCTGACCCTGCCCCATGATGCGATGGCGCGCCTGTTTCAGGCGCAGCCTGCCAATGACCTGCCGCCGGTACCGCGGTTCAATATCTGTCCCACGGTGCAGGTGCATGTGGTGACGACGGCGGGCGAGGGGGGGCGGCGCTTGCGCGGGATGCGCTGGGGTTTTGTGCCGCAGTGGTACAAAAGCCCGACAGATGGCCCGCTGCTGATCAATGCGAGAGCCGAGACCTTGGCCGAGAAGCCCGCCTTTCGCGCGGCGGCGCGGGCCCGGCGCTGTCTGATCCCGGCGGACGGGTTTTACGAATGGACCAAGGGCGCCGGGGGTGCGCGGCTGCCATGGTATATCCGGCGGCGGGATGAGGCGCTGATGGTGATGGCCGGGATCTGGCAGGACTGGGGGCCCGAGGAGGCGCGGATGGCCACCTGTGCGGTCGTGACCACGGCGGCGGGGCCGGATACGGCGGCGCTGCATGACCGGGTGCCGCTGATCCTTGGGCCCGAGGACTGGCCGCTCTGGCTGGGCGAGGCGGGGCATGGGGCGGCGGCCTTGATGCGGCCACCCGGCCCCGGTTTGCTGGAGGCGTGGCGTGTGGACCCGGCGGTGAATTCCAACCGGGCCGAAGGAGAGGGGTTGCGCGTGCCGATCGACGCCTGAGCGGGATCAGTCCAGCGCGCCCTCGGACCGCATGTCGTCCAGCACGGTGCGGGCGACGCGGAAGCTGTCGATCATCGCGGGCACGCCGCAATAGATGCCGACCTGAAGCAGGACTTCCTTGATCTCGTCCGGGGTCATGCCGTTGTTGATGGCCCCGCGGACATGCGCGCCCAATTCGTGGGGGCGGTTCAAGGCGGCCAGCATGGCCAGATTGATGGTCGAGCGTGTCTTGCGCTCCAGCCCGTCGCGGCCCCAGACCTCGCCCCAGCAATAGGTGGTGACCAGTTCCTGAAGCTCGCGGGTGAAATCGTCCATATTGGCGATGGCGCGGTCGACATAGGCGTCGCCCAGGGTGGCGCGGCGGATCTCCATTCCCTTGTCATGGGTGGCCTTGTCCATCGGTCTGTCCTTTCATGCGGCTGAAACTGTGGTGCGGGGCAGACTGTGGCGCAAGACGCGCGACATGCAAGCGGCATTCGTCAGGCGGCGCTGATGCGGACGACCTTGCTGTCGGGTTGCCAGATGGCGCGGAATTGGCGGTCCAGCATCAGGACCTCGGGCATCGCGGCCTCGTTCGGGGTCTGGAAGAGCGGACTGCGCGCGGGCGCGGAGGACCAGGCGATGATGAGGGGAGCGGCCATCATGGGCAGCAGCACCGGGGCCAGCCAGGGCAGCAGCGCGGGCGAGAGCCATGCCGCGAGGGCCGCGCCGAGGACGCCGCTGATCACGATCCAGCGGCTGGCGGCCCATGACTCGGCCACCGTCATCGTACCGTCGCCGCGTGTCTGTGCGGGCCAGCCACCATCGACCCCGGCCACGACCTGCAGGACCGAGCGGGTGTTGAACATCAGAAAGACCGGGGCCGAGAGGGCCGAGAACAGGAGTTCCGCCCCGACGGCGCGGGCGGCGGCCCCGGCCCCGCCGAAACCGCGGGCGCGGCCGCGCAGGGCCGCGTCGATCAGGATCAGGATCTTGGGCAGGAACAGCAGGCCCACGATGCAGATCGCCAGCGCCAGCGCCTTGGAAGCATGCGACACCGGGATGACCGGCCAGCGCCAGCCTTCGATGGGGAAATAGTCGATGGGCGGGGCAAAGACGGGGGCCGCGATGGAGCAGAGCAGGAAGGCCAGCCAGATCACCGGCGAGAGATAGGCGAGGATGCCCTGGACGAAGACAAAGCGGCTCCAGGGTTTGAGGCCGGGCGCGGTGAGCAGACGGGAATGTTGCAGGTTGCCCTGACACCAGCGGCGGTCGCGCTTGGCGTGGAGCACCATGTTTTCGGGGCCTTCCTCGAAGCTGCCGGTGAGATCGTCATCGACGCGCACGGTCCAGCCTGCGCGGGCCAGAAGGGCGGCTTCGACATAATCATGGCTGAGGATATGGCCGCCGAATGGCGGGCGGCCCGAGAGTTCGGGCAGTCCGCAGCTTTCGGCGAAGGCGCGGACGCGGACGATGGCGTTATGGCCCCAGAAGGGGCCGGTGCGACCCTGCATGATGGCAAGGCCACGGCAGAAGATGGGTGAGTAGAAAGCGGCGGCGAATTGCTGGATGCGGCCAAAGCGGGATTGCGCATTCACGATCTGCGGCAGGGTTTGCAGCAGGCCCAGCTTGGGGTCGGCTTCCATCCGGCGGACCATCTCGACCATGGTCGCGCCTTCCATCAGGCTGTCGGCGTCAAGGATCACGGCCAGATCATAGGCGGCGCCCGAACGGGTGATGAAATCCTCGATATTGCCGGCCTTGCGGCCACGGTTGTTGTCGCGGCGGCGATAGAAGATGCGGCCTTCGACCCCGGTCAGGTTCAAAAGGCGCAGGAAGCCACGCTGCTCGGCCTCGGCCACCGTGTCGTCGCGGGTATCGGAGAGGATGGCGATGTGAAACCGCTCGGCACAGCCGGTGCGGCGCAGGGATGCGTCCATCGCCGCGATGCGGGGAAAGGTGGCGGCCGGGTCCTCGTTATAGACGGGGACGAGGATGACGCAGCGCGATGTGATCGGCCCGTCATGGCGCGGCACGGCGGGGGGGCGCGTGGTCAGACCGGCGAATGCCTGCAATGCGCCCCACGCCAGCCAGAAGGTGGAAATCAGGATCAGTGCGGCGCGCACCAGATCCATGACGTCCAGCCCATCGGCCGCGCCATAGCGCAGGAAGAGCAGAAACCCGCCCCATCCGATGAGCACGCTGCCCATCAGCAGACCGGTGCGGATCAGGAATACCCGCCGGTCAGAGGGCAAGGACATGGGTCAGACCCCGCGAGAGGGTTGCCGGGCTGGGCGGAACGCGGCCAGAACGAAAGACAGCACGCTGCGCGGGCGCTGCTCCAGCACTTGCGGCGGCATCGCCATGGGGGCCTCGGGCGGCGTCGATTGTTGCAGGGCCAGGCTGTCGGGATCGGCCTGGAATATGCCTGAAAGGTCATTCATCTTGCGTTGATCCACTGATAAAGCCAGTTTTCCGTCAATTTGCGTCCGTAACCCGCGAGATGGGCTGACAGTTCCACGACCGCGTCATCCTCGGCGCGCACGTCGATGAACAACCGCCAGACACCGTTCTGCGGCACCCGCTGCAACACGTTGCTGATCACCTCGCCATTGGCGACGGTCACCACCGGGGCAATTTCGGCCTCGGCTCCGAGGCGGTCAAGGAAGCCGCCACGGAAGTCGATCACGAATTTGCGCAGGCCGTCTTCGATCTCGACGCCCGCAACACCCCCATGACCGGCGCGGGTGACTTCCACATGGGCGATGGGGTCGGCGGGATCAAGCGGCAGGTCGCCCCAGTGCATTCTATAGGCGAATTCACGCGAGTCTCCGGCACGGGCCGGGGCTTCGGGCACCCAATAGGCGACGATATTGTCATTGGCTTCCAGATCCGAGGGGATCTCGACCAGACGCACATGCCCGTTGCCCCAGTCGCCCATCGGTTCGATGTCGAGCGAGGGGCGGCGGTGGTAATTCGCCTCGGTGTCCTGAAACTGTTCGAAATCCCGCTCGCGCTGGTGCAGGCCGAAACTGCGCGGGGCGGTTTCGGGGAAATAGCTGCCCGACAGGCGCGGCGGGTTGTTGAGCGGCCGCCAGATCGCCTCGCCATCGGCGCGCAGGATCCGCAGGCCGTCGCTGTCATGCACCTTGGGGCGGAAGTCGTCGAACTGGGTGTGGTTCTTTTCCGAATAGAGATACATCGAGGTGAGCGGGGCGATGCCCAGTTCTTCGACATCCTCGCGGAAGAAAAGCCGCGCGGTGACTTCGATCGTGGTCGTAGCGCCCGGGAAGAAGACAAAGCGGTAGGCCCCTGTCACCTTGGGGCTTTCCAGCGCGGCGTAGATCGTGATCAGGCCGGGGCCGGTGCCGCGTTCCATGTAGAAGCGCGAGAAGCGGGGAAATTCCTCGCCCGTGGCGGTGGCGGTGTTCAGGGCAAGGCCGCGGGCCGAGAGACCATAGGCCGAGCCGCGCCCGAGCGCGCGGAAATAGCTGGCGCCGACAAAGGCCACCAGTTCGTCCATCACATCGGGGCGGTTCAGCGGGTGGTGCAGGCGGAAGCCTGCGACGCCGGGCATGTCGGTCATCGGCGGGATCCGGTCGCCCAGATCGTTCAGATACTCGAAATCCTCGGTCGTGAAGCGCATCTCGGTGGCCATGCCGCCTGCCACTTCATAAAGGATGACGGGTTCCTTGAAGAGCCAGCCCATCGGGAAGGCAGCGAGCGCCAGCGTGCTGGTCTCGGAGGCCCAACGCATGCGGTCGGGGCGGAAGCGCACGAGGCGGTAGTCGTCGTAATCCAGTTCGGCCAGAAAGCCGCCCACGGGTTCGGGCACGCGGTGCGGTTCGGTCGAGAGAAGCCGCATCTCTTCGGACAGGATGTCGAAGGAAAATTGCTGCGGCGCAGCATCGGCGGGAGTGCCGCTTTCCTGTGCGGAAAGCCGCAGGGGAAAGGTGCTGGCAATGGCCGCCGTCGCGGCCAGGAAATGGCGGCGCGAGAGTGCGGGTTTCAGATCGGCAGAGACGAACATTTCGCGTTTAAACCCAAGCATTTCCGGCGCCGAACGCCGGCACCCGTTTCTGCGCATATATGGGCTAGCGGGGCTGCAACGCAAGTCCGCTTCGCTTGCGCTAACGATATGCGCGGGAAAGGGCCAATAGGGCCGTTCGGGTGCTGCCTAATTTTCGGGCAGAGCGGATGCTGCGGATGCAAAGGCGGGCATCAGGCATCCTGCGGGGCGGCATGGAGGCATCGGGGCGACCGTGGAGCGGGGGGCTGCGGTGTCCGTTCCGGGGCGCATTGGTTGACACCGGGGCGCTACGCAACCAATAGGGCGCTTCGTTATCAAATACACCATCTATAGGAGAGCCGGATGCTGAGAGCCCTATCCCAACCCGCCGTAAAGCTGATGGAGCGGTATCTGCCCGATCCTTTCATCTTCGTGGTGCTACTGACCCTGATCGCTGCTGCGGCGGCGATTCTGTTCGAAGGCACCCATCCGGTCGCGGTCGCGCAGATGTGGGGCGACGGGTTCTGGGCGCTGCTGGCGTTCTCGATGCAGATGTTGCTGGTGCTGGTGACGGGGTTCATTCTGGCCTCCTCGCCGCCGGTGAAGAAGGTCCTCGCGCTGCTGGCCGGGCTGGCCAAGACGCCCGGGGCGGCGATTCTGCTCGTCTCGGTTGTGTCGCTGCTGGCGTCATGGATCAACTGGGGATTCGGTCTGGTGGTGGGCGCATTGTTCGCCAAGGAACTGGCACGTCAGGTGCGCGTGGATTACCGTTTGCTGATCGCAGCGGCCTATTCGGGTTTCGTGATCTGGCATGGGGGCGTGTCCGGGTCGATCCCGTTGACGGTGGCGACGCCGGGGCATTTCACCGAAGGCCAGATCGGCGTGATCGGCACGGGTGACACGATCTTTGCCGGGTTCAACCTGATCATCGTGGCGGTGCTGTTCGTGGTGATCCCGTTGGTCAACCGGCTGATGCTGCCCACCGAACAGGACAGCGTCTATGTCACGCGCGACCAGTTGGGCGAGGATGAGAAGCCCGTCTTCACGCCGACCCGACCGGCGGAATACCTTGAGAGCAGCCGGGTGCTGATGCTGCTGATCGGGGTGCCGGGGTTGCTGTTTCTGGGGCACTACTGGTTTGTGCGCGGTGGCGCGATCAATCTGAACATCGTGAACTTCATGTTCCTGTTTCTGGGGATCGTGATGCATGGCACGGCGCGCAATCTGCTGGATGCGCTGAACGATGGCATCAAGGGCGGCGCGGGTATCGTGATCCAGTTTCCGTTTTACGCGGGGATCATGGCGATCATGACCCAGTCGGGTCTGGCGGAGAGCCTGTCGGAAGGGTTCGTGAGCATTTCGACCGCCGCCACGCTGCCGTTCTGGACCTTTCTGAGCGCGGGGATCGTGAACCTGTTCGTGCCATCGGGCGGCGGTCAATGGGCGGTGCAGGCGCCGGTGATCCTGCCGGCGGCGCAGGCGCTGGGCGCGGATATCTCGCGCGTGGTGATGGCGGTGGCCTGGGGGGATTCCTGGACGAACCTGCTGCAACCGTTCTGGGCGCTGCCGATGCTGGGGGTTGCCGGGTTGAAGGCCAAGGACATCATGGGCTTTTGCCTGATCCATCTGGTGATCACGGGGACGATCATCGGGACCTTGCTGGTCGTCCTGTAAACCGATTGCGCTGAGAGCGATTGACCCCGTCCGCCGTGCTGCGGGCGGGGTTTTCCTTTGTCTGCGCTGGGGGGGGCGGGGCTTAGCGTTCCGCCTGCGCCACCATCCCCTCGACCTTGTCGCCATAGGGCAGGGGCGCGGGCTGTGCCAGACCGTGGCGGGCCAGCCATGCCAGCACCGGGCCTGCGACGAAGAGCGACGAGGCCGTGGCGATCACCACGCCCGCGATCATCGGGGCGGCAAAGCCCGCCACCGCCGGACCACCCCAGAGCGCCATCGGCAGAAGCGCGGCGATGGTGGTGCCCGAGGTGAAGAGGCAGCGGCCCAGCACCTGATTGAGGCTGCGGTCGATCACCTGTGACAGGGGCTGATCGCCGCCGTCGTGCAGATGTTCGCGGATGCGGTCATAGACGACGACCTTGTCATTGACCGAATAGCCGATCAGCGTGAGCAAGGCGACGATGGTGGTCAAGTTCACTTCCCATCCCATCAGGGCGATGAGGCCGAAGGTCTTGGTCACGTCCAGAAACAGGACGGCGATGGCCCCCAGCGCGAAGTGCCACTCGAACCGGAGCCAGATATAGGCGAGCATGGCAAAGACCGCGAGGGACAGGGCCAGCGCGCCCGCCCATGCCAGATCGGCGCTGAAACTGGGGCCCACAAGGTCGATCTGCGGAAAGCTGATGCCCGGCACGACGCTGGCGGCGGCCTGTTCGACGGCCTGAACGGTGTCGGGTCCGGCCGCGCCCTGCACGCGCAGCAAGACTTGCGTCGGATCGGCGAAGGCTTGCAGGCTGGCATCGCCCGGCAGGGCAGTTGCCAGGGCGGTGCGCATCTCGGCCAGAGGCACGGGGGTGGGGGATTGCAGCACCATCTGCACGCCGCCGGTGAAGTCGATGCCCAGCGTGGGGCCGGGCCAGACCAGCGCGCCGATGGCCCCGAGGGACAGCAGCGCCGAGACGGACAGGGCCAGCGCGCCCTGCCGCATGAAGCCGAAGGTGCCGGGTGCGGTGACGCGGCCGATCAGGGGCGCGATGTCGAGCCGCCGCATGGCGCGCCAGTGCAGGATGGACTCCATCATGGCCCGCATCAGCACGATGGCGGTGAACATCGAGATCACGATGCCCAGGCTCATTGTCACAGCAAAGCCCCGGATCGCACCGGCGCCGAACCAGAACAGGACAAGCATCGCCAGAAGCGTCGTCAGGTTGGCGTCGAGGATCGTGGCCCAGGCGCGCTCGTAGCCAAGGCGCAGCGCCTTGGTGGCCGACGCGCCGCCCGCGGTTTCCTCGCGGATGCGGCTGAAGATGAGGATGTTGCTGTCCACCGCGATGCCAAGGCACAGGATGATGCCCGCGATGCCCGGCAGGGTGAGGGTCGCGCCCAGCATCCCCAAGGCCGTGAGGGTGAGCATCACGTTCAGCCCCAGCACGGCGCTGGCGAGCAGGCCCCAGCCACCATAAAGCGTGACCATGATCGCCACGACCAGCGCCAGACCCAGCGCACCGGTGATCAGGCCGGTGATGATGGAGTCGCTGCCAAGGGCGGCCCCGACGCTGCGTTCCTCGATCACTTCGAGCGAGGCAGGCAGGGCGCCGGAGTTCAGCAGCACCGCGAGGGTCTGGGCCTCGTCCACGGTGAAATCGCCGGTGATCTGGCCCTGACCGCCGGGGATGGCCTGCTGGATGACCGGGGCGGTCAGGACCTGACCGTCCAGCACCACGGCAAAGCGCTGGCCCACGTTCTCGGCCGTCAGCTCGCCAAAGCGGATGGCCCCGGCGCGGTCGAAGCCGAAGCTGATGACGGGGCGTTTTGTCTGTTGGTCGAAGGCCAGCGCAGCGCGGTCCAGCCTTTCGCCGGACAGGGCGACGCGGTCCTCGACGGGCAGGGTGCCCGTGCCGTCGCGCATCGGCAGGGCGCTGACGCCCGGTCCGGTGGCGGGGGCGACCATGTGAAAGCTCATCTTCGCGGTCGATCCCAGAAGGTCGCGCAATTGGCCGGGGTTTTCCACGCCGGGCATCTGCACAAGGATGCGGTCGGCCCCGACGCGGCTGATCACCGGCTCGGACACGCCGACCTGATCGACGCGGTGGCGGATCACCTCGAGGCTGCGGTCGGCGGCGTCGGTAGCGGCATGGTCCAGCCCGGCCTCGGTCAGCGTGAGGGTGAGTTGGTCAGCGGTCCGGTCCAGCGTCACCGCGATGGGCGCGCCGGGAATGGCGGCTTGCGACAGGGCGGCGGCGATGGTCTGTTCCGCGGCGGGTGAGGCGGGCAGGGTGATGCCCTGGTCGGTCATGGTGATCCGGGCCGGGGGCAGGTCCGCGTCGCGCAGCGCCTCGGCCACGAGGGCGCGCAGGTCGTCGCGCCGCGCTTCGGACAGCGCGGGGCGGTCCACCGCCAGCAGCAGATGCGCGCCGCCTTGCAGGTCGAGACCCAGCGAGACGGTCTGCGCCGTGGCCCATTGGGGCAGGCGCGCGCGTTGGCTGTCGGTCAGGAAGTTGGGAATGGCCGTGGCCACTGCGAGCAGCAGCAGCACGGCATAGGTCATGACGACCCATGGTGATCTTTTCATGTGGAAACGGTCCTTGATGTGTTGCGGTTGTCTGGCGTCGAAGGCTCAGACCGCGGGGGGACCGTGGGGATAGGGGCGCAGATGGGCGGCGCGGGGTGGTGTCGCGATGCGAAGCGCGGGGGCGATGGTCTGCGCGGTGGCGCGCTGCAGTGGCAGGGTCGAGGGCCGCGCCGTCACGGCATCGGGGGTGTCGTCCTGCGGCAGGGCGGCGATCAGGCGCGCGCTGTCCGTGGGCAGGATCGCAGGCGTCGCATCGGCCATGAGGTCCGCCGCCCCGGTGGGGGCGACAGCGGCTTGTGCGGCACGCGGGTCGGGGATCAGATCGCCCAGCAGCAACCCCAGAACCAGCAGCAGCCGCGACAGGATCGCGGCGGCACTGGTTCTGAACAGGGTTGCGGGCATCTTCATCCCTGTGCTGCTACCACATAGGCGACATAGGCCACCAGCATCATCAGACCGATGCCGCGCCCGATGCTGGGGCGCGTGACCAGCAGAAAGGTCAGCACGGCCGAGACCGCGATCATGATCGGCACGTCGAAGGTCAGGAAGCGGGTCGAGACCGGGATCGGGGCGATCAGGGCGGTGACGCCGAGGATGCCCAGAATGTTGAAGATGTTGGAGCCGACGATATTGCCGATGGCGATTTCAGACTGACGGCGGAAGGCGGCGATCAGCGAGGTGGCCAGTTCCGGCAGGGAGGTGCCGACTGCGACGATGGTCAGGCCGATGAACGCCTCGGACACGCCGAAGTCGCGGGCGATGGACACGGCCCCGTCCACCAGAAACCGGGCACCGACCATCAGCGCGGCCAGACCGCCCGCGACCCAGAGCAGCGAGATCAGCATGGTGGCGGGGGGCTTGGCGCCGTCCTCTTCCTCGGGGGCGGAGCCGGACTGGCGGTAGGCCCAGACCAGATAGGCGGCAAGGCCGGCCACCAGCATGGCGCCGGCGGGGCGGCCCATCACGCCCATGGCGAAGATCGGCACCAGCGCCACGGCTGCCGCCATCATCACGGCGGTGTCGCGGCGCAGCGTGTCGCCCAGCACGCGGATGGGCCAGACCATCGCGGACAGGCCCACGATCAGCAGGATATTGGCGATGTTGGAGCCCACGACATTGCCAAGCGCGATATCGGGCACGCCGCGGAGGGCGGCATCGACCGAGACCAGCAGTTCGGGGGTTGAGGTGCCGAAGCCGACCACGGTCAGGCCGATCAGCAGGGGAGGGATGGCCAAGCGGCGGGCGATATCGACGCTGCCGCGCACGAGGGCTTCGCCGCCGAGAAACAGTCCGACGATGCCACCAAGCAGATAAAGATAGTCCAAGATCAGGGTCCTTTGCGCCGGGTCGTCCGGCCATGTTGCGTGAGGTGTAGATGAAGGTTCAAGCCTGCAACCCCCGCCTGAAAATAATCCTGCCGCTGTGTGACTCCGACCCGTCACGGTTGCGCCTGTTCCGCGCGCCTGCCTTCCTGATCGGTGGATCACATCTTGACGCGGGGACGGCTGCATCCAACCTGTGACATGCATATATATATATGTAGCATGCCGCCGGATCGCGGCGGATCGCAGCGGAACACGAAAGTCATGAGCAGGATCATCACGCGACCCATGGCGGGCGCGCCGACACGGTCAGCCAGAGGGGGCGATCCGGTGCGGGCGCAGGCGGCGCAGCAGATCCGGGCGCGTGCGGCGCTGGTCGATGGCTTTGTGGCCCGTCATTTTCGCTTGCGCGGCACCTTGCATCTGCATGGGGCGGCATTGGGCGGTGATATCCTGCGCGCCCCCGTCAATCTGGTGCTGGCCCCGGTCCATGCGCTGATCCGGTTGCTGGCTCTGGTGGCGGCTGTGCTGGGCGCAAGGCGGGTCGCAGCGTGGTTGCGCGGGCGGTCCATCCTGTTGCGCACGCGCGTGGGCGCGCGGGTCGAGCGGGCGGTGGTGACCGAGCTTCTGGGGCTGCCGTGGCCGCAGCCTGCGCCGGATCATGATGCGGCGGTGCTGCAAGCGATCCTGTCGGCGCCGCAGTTGCGCCCCGTGCTGCGCCAGCAGGGAGATCCCGCAGAGGCCACGGCGCAGGGCCGCCGGCTGGCGGGCATGGTGTCGGGCTATTCCGGCACGCGGACCGCCGTGGCCGAGATTGCGACGGCGCTGGTCCTGCTGTTGGTGGGCGCGCTGGTGTTTCGGGCGCTGACGCCGGGGATGATCTCGATGGCGCCAAATCTGGCCGGTGTGGTCGCCCATGGCGCGGCGGTTGCGGATTTTCCCTTGGGCCAGACCTTGGGCGGGGTCTGGTATGGCCTATTTCCTGTAGGCGTGTCGCCGTGGTTGATGACTGGGGTAGTGGTCGCGCTGGTGATGCTGGGCGCGGTCATGGCGGCTTTCGCCGGTATCCTTGCCGATCCGGTGCAGGCGCGTCTTGGTCTGCATCAACGCCGACTGGAACGCCTGATCGCGGCCATGGCGGCGGAGGTCGAGGACGGTCAGGGCAAGGGCTTTGCGGCGCACGAGCATGCGCTGGCCCGTGTCGTGGATGTCTGGGACGCTGTGGTCAGTCTGCTGCGGGCCTTGCGCGGTTGATGTTCGTCGCGGTCACGTCACCTATATTGTAACGCTGAACCAGTCGCGCCCGCGTCATGGCCGCCCATTGAGGACATATATGTATATCGAGATCGGAATTGTTCTGTGCCTGACCCTGCTCAACGGTCTTTTGGCGATGTCGGAGCTGGCCATCGTGTCGGCCCGGACCGCGCGGCTGCAACTGATGGCGGATCGCGGCAGCAAGGGAGCAGTGACGGCCATTCGCCTTGCCGCGGATCCGGGGCGGTTCCTGTCCAGCGTGCAGATCGGCATCACGCTGGTGGGCGTGCTGTCGGGGGCCTTCTCGGGTGCGACTCTGGGCGCGCGGCTGTCGGATTTTCTGCTGGCGCAGGGTGTCTCGTCCGGTGTGGCGCTGCCGCTGGGGGTGGGCTCGGTCGTGGTGGCGATCACCTATCTGTCGCTGATCGTGGGGGAACTGGTACCCAAGCAGATCGCGTTGCGTGCCCCCGAAGCGGTGGCCGCGCGGGTGGCGCCGATGATGCAGCTGGTGGCGACTGTGGCCGCCCCGCTGATCTGGGTGCTGGATCGCTCGGGCAAGCTGGTGCTGCGCCTGTTGGGGCAGTCCGGTGATCAGGCACAGCAGGTGAGCGATGAGGAAGTGCGTCTGATCATTTCGGAAGCCGAGTCGGCGGGGGCGATGAAGCCTGCCGAGACCCGGATGATCGCCGGGGTGATGCGGATCGCCGATCGTTCGGCCCGTGGGTTGATGACGCCGCGCAGCGATGTGGAGATGCTGCCCCTGGATCTGGACCGGGCGGGGCTTCTGGAGCGGCTTGACCGGCTGACCCGGTCCAAGCTGCCCGTGTGGGAGGGGGAGCCGGACAATATCGTGGGCGTGCTGGTGGCGCGTGACCTGCTGGTCGCCGACAGGGGGGGCGACGGATTCGATCTGCGCGCCGTGCTGCGCGAGGCCCCCGTGGTGCGGGACGGGCAGGGCGCGCTGGATGTGATCGAGAACCTGCGGCGCGCGCCCGCGCATATGGTTCTGGTCTATGATGAATACGGCCACTTCGAGGGGATCATCACCCCGATGGACGTGTTGCAGGCGATCACCGGCGATTTTCATGAGGATGGCGAGGCCGAGCCCAAGATGGTGACCCGGAAGGATGGCAGCCTGCTGGTGGCGGGATGGATGCCGGTGGACGAGTTCGCCGATGCGCTGGGCCTGCAACTGGAGGCGGACCGCGACTATCAGACCGTGGCGGGGATGGTGCTGGACCGGATGGGCCGTCTGCCGCAGGTGGGCGAGACGCTGGAAGAGGGTGCCTGGCGGATCGAGGTGGTCGATCTGGACGGGCGGCGGATCGACAAACTGCTGGTCGCGCGCCGTGACGGGAGCGGGTGACCCGGGCGGTGGAGGTGAATCGGCGGCCCGACTCGGGCTGCGATTCCGGATCTGGCCCGCTGGCCGGCGAATCCAGGGCCAGATTCGCCGGAGCGGGCACCGGGGAATCGGTTGTCACCGTCCGCTGATCCGCGAGATGCGCGTTGAAACGGACTGCGGTCGCAGGTGGCTGGGCCAACAGGGCAAGGGCCTTGTGCCGCTCTGGCAGGCAGTCCGGCAAAGAGTTGCACAGCATTTTCGATTTTCGTGAATTTTCCTCTTGCGGCCAGATCAGCTTATCCCTAAATAGCCCCTCACGGCGACGCAGAGACGCGGCGCTGGGGACCGGACGGAACGAGGCGGCGGTGCTGCTGAGGGAGATCCGGGTGAGAATTTGGGGATAGATTGAGCGGGTTGCGCTTGTAGTTAGAGCGCACTCGGTTTGATTTTGTCTCTTGGGGTTACGGCTCCGACGCTCTTTGACA
>NZ_JARAMP010000090.1:0-1059 GCF_028802875.1 Seohaeicola sp. 4SK31
TAGAGCGTGTCGCGTTTAATCGGTTTTGTATCCGGCGGCTTTGAAGAAGTTGTAGCATTCTTCGTCGGTGAAGAGGTCGCAGACATGGCCGACGGCCTTCCAGAGTTCCTGGTAGGTTCGGGCGGCGGCCTTTCGGATTAGCGCCTTGAGCTTCGAGAAGGCCATTTCGATCGGGTTGAGGTCGGGGCTGTATGGCGGCAGGAAGAGGAACCACGCGCCGATGTCGCGCATGGCTTTGGCCGCGCCGGGGCTCTTGTGGCTCGACAGGTTGTCGAGGATGACCACGTCGCCCTCGCGCAATGTAGGCACCAGCTGGGTCCCGACATAAATGTCGAACATCTCGCCATTCATCGCTCCGTCGATCACCCAGGGCGCGTCCAACCGGTCATGGCGCAGGGCACCGATGAACGTCTGGGTGCGCCAATGCCCGAACGGTGCGTGATCGACCAGGCGCTGCCCGCGCGGAGCCCAGCCGGTGGTCTTGGCCATGTTGGTCTTGACCGAGGTTTCGTCAATAAATGCCAGTCTTTCCAGATGCCTGGCCATGAAGGGCTGGCGTTTGCCGATCCAGATGCGGCGCAGGTCGGCCACGTCCTGGCGCTTCTGCTCAAGCGCTTGCAGGTCTTTTTTTGTGTGACAGCCCCAATCTGAGCAGCAGCCGGCCGATGGATGAACGATGCACCTTCACCCCGTGCTCTGCGGCCAGTTCCGCCGTCAATTCGTCAATTGTCAGATCGGGCTGCGCCGCGATCCGGCGCTCCACCCAGCCCTTTACACCGGTCAGCTTGCCGCGCCCGGGATTGCCCTGCCGCTTCGGCGCAAGCGAGCCGGTCTCCCGTTTGAGACGCACCATATCGTTCACGAACTTGATCGAAACACACAGCCGCCGCGCCGCCTCGGTATGCGTGCTGCCCTCCTCGACAAGCCGCACGGCACGATCACGCAACTCAACAGGATACGGTTTTCCCATCTCTGCCCCCCATATCTGCCTCCAAGACATGGAATCACAGGATGATCGCTATGGGAATCCAGAATCTGATCAGGCGCGACACGCTCTAA
>NZ_JARAMP010000091.1:0-1046 GCF_028802875.1 Seohaeicola sp. 4SK31
AAACCTATCTGTAAAGGGTTTTTCAGCGATATAATTTTCAAATGAAGAAGCCTACACACAAAATCTACCGCACAACCAATTGGCCCGCATATAACCGAGCACTCATGAGTCGCGGAAATATTGCCATTTGGTTTGATCCTGCTACGCAATGGTATGCGCCATCAAAAGGCAAACAAGGGCGAAATCAAACCTACTCCGACGCAGCCATCCAATGCTGCTTAATGATTAAATCCTTATTCCGTCTGTCTTTACGTATGGTCACTGGCTTTGTGCAAAGTCTGATTAAACTTTGCGGATTAAATTGGATAGCTCCAGATTACACCACGCTTTGTAGAAGACAAAAGCATATTGATATTGTAATCAGCTACCAAAAAAGTAGCGATGGGCTGCATCTACTCATGGACTCTACAGGCATGAAGTTTCTAGGTGAGGGCGAATGGAAACGCAAGAAACATGGACCTGAATATCGTCGCCAATGGCGTAAACTTCATATTGGTATAGATGCTAAAACCCTACAAATACGAGCAGTTCAGCTTACAACCAATAATGTCAGTGATTCACAGGTGCTTGGTGATTTACTTAATCAGATTCCACAAGATGAGCAGATTAACTCTGTTTATACCGATGGAGCTTATGACACCAAGCAATGCCGTCAGGTCATTGCAGATCGGCAAGGGCATGCGGTGATTCCACCTAGAAAAAATGCGAAACAATGGAAAGATACAAAGAGTAGCTCGCTAGAGCGAAATGAATTACTTCGAACAATTAAACGTTTAGGCAGGACACTATGGAAAAAATGGTCAGGCTATCATCGGCGAAGTTTGGTTGAAACTAAGATGCATTGCATCAAATTATTAGGAGATAAACTCAGTGCAAGGAGTTTTGATAGCCAAGTGAATGAAATCCATGCACGTGTAGCAGTCCTTAACAGATTTACGGAATTAGGTCGACCACTTACCCAAGTTACGCCTTAAATTTAGCTCAATTAGGGGCGCTTTGCATTTCAAATCTTTGTGCAACAAAGCCCATCGAAAATGGCATTATTG
>NZ_JARAMP010000092.1:0-1036 GCF_028802875.1 Seohaeicola sp. 4SK31
CGTCAACTTCGACACCTCCGACCAATCCAACCACGCCTACCGACCCAACTGATCCAACCACGCCTACCGATCCAACTGATCCCACTACACCAACCGATCCCACTACACCAACCGATCCTACTACCCCAGTTGAAAAAGAGCCATCAGTAGTTGATACAAATACGACTGTTGCTAAGGTAAAAGTTGGGGTGCTTGATAGTGGTGTTGTTGAAACAGAAAGCCTAAAGGGTTCTATTTCCTCAATCAAAAAGTATTCATTTAATACTTCAACCGGCGAAGTTACTGTCACTGATCTATCTAATGCTTCTGCTAATCTGCAGGACAATGGCAATGGCATGCATGGCACGTTTGTATCAACTATAATTGCAGGATCAAGTGTAAATGGTTCTGCCGAGGGAGTTGCCAACGGTGTAGCTGAAATTTATGCAGCTCAAACATCCGAAAATGGTCTTGGTACTTCTTATACAAAAACGTTCTTTTTTGCCGCCAATGATCAAATGATGAAAAATGGTGTCAAGTTATTCAATATTTCTTCTGGTTCAAACTGGAACCGAACTGACGAAGAAATGATTGCTGTTATCAATCAATCGGGTGCCTTGGACGTAGTTAAGAATGGTGGCTTGTTGGTTTTCTCTTCGGGTAATGACGGGCTTAATGAGCCATCATCTTTAGCATTATTCCCTAAATTTAATGCTGAAATCGAAAAAGGATGGCTTGTTGTTACTGGTTTAAATGAAGATCACACGGAACTATACCGAGATGATAGAGGTGTTGGCGCTAACGCATGTGGTGTGGCTGCAAAATGGTGTCTTGCTGCTGATTACGTAAACAGCAACCTATCAAACACTGCTCTAAGTGACTATTTATACTCACTTCATGGAACATCTGGCGCAGCGCCTCAAGTAACGGGTACGGCTGCATTGGTATGGTCTAACTATCCTTGGATGACAGCAGATCAGGTTCGTCAAACTTTATTGACAACTGCTGATTACATGGACGATGGTAGTGTTAATAATGGTCTATACAATGAAACCTA
>NZ_JARAMP010000009.1:0-164407 GCF_028802875.1 Seohaeicola sp. 4SK31
GCCCATCTGGCGACACGCGAAACCTATGCCCGGCTTGCCGCGATTGTGGATGGTCCGGTCTATGTCAACCTGATCGACCTGCCGGACGGTCGCCTTGTGCGCGGGGTCCATGCCATCTTGCGCGAGATCTATCCGCATGTAGAGGCTGTACAGGGCCCGGTCGAAGACGCAGGGCGCACCAATGTCGTGCTGGCCGCCTCCATGACACCGCTGGACAGGCTGGACCGTCTGCCCGACGACTACAAACCCGTCCGGATCGCGCAGGGCCGCGCCTTCACGGATGATCACGGCTGGGTCGGACATCGGTAGAAGGTGCAGGGAACAGTCCGTCCCTATGCCTCCGGGTCGGACATGTCGTTCCTGATTGTCTCAAGATGCTCTGTCATGCAGGCAGAAGCAGCCTCGGGATCACCGCGTGCGATCGCATCCACAATGCGTTGATGTTGATCACTGTGCAGCGTCTGAAACGCCAGAGTTCCGATGCGGCGATAGGTTCTTTCCCATTCCCGTTGCCATGCAGCTCGGCGGCGAACCCCCGAAAGATAGTTCAGAAACCCTGACAGTATTGGATTGCGCGAGATATGCGCCAACGCCCGGTGAAATGCGTCGTCAGCCTGTTCGCAGGCGGCGCGGTCGCGTGCCCTTCGACCGGCAGCAACTTTCTCACGCAGAAGAGCAACATCCTGGTCACAGGCCAGACGAGCGGCTTCGGCGGCGACCATTGGCTCCAGCAACATCCGCGCCTGCATGATGTCCGGCGGTGTTGCACCTTCGATGAGTAGTGTTTCACGGACAGGGAGATGGCGGGGCCGCACGCCTCGGAACGTACCTTGGCCGACATGCCGCCAAATCTTTCCATCCTTCTCCAGCGCGGCAAGACATGTCCTGAGGCCTTGCCGTGAACAACCCAGCCGCCCGGCAAGGATCCGTTCAGCTGGCAACCGCGCGCCGGGTGTCAGTTCGTCGAGTATCTCAACCAACTCGAGATAGATGTCTGCTGTGGATCGTCTTGGCATCACACCACCCTCAACAGACCAATTTGCAGACCAATCTATCAAAGTGCAAGGGGGGCGTAGACTGAAAGGATGATGGACCATGCTGACCGATCTGATTCTGCTCTGCCTTGCCGGCGCTGCGGCAGGGTTGCTCAACTCGGTTGCGGGCGGGGGCACGTTCCTCAGCCTGCCCGCCCTGATTTACGTGGGCGTGCCGCCGGTCGCTGCAAATGCGACGGCAACGCTCAGTGCGCTTCCCGGATACATGAGCAGCGCCTGGGGCTTCCGCGGCGACATGCGCGCAGAGGGTGCGCTGGGGTTCCGCATGATCTTTGGCCTTGCTGTCCTCGGCAGTATCATAGGAGCCCTTCTTCTGATCGTGACTCCGGGCGATACCTTCCTCTGGGTCGTGCCATGGCTTTTGATGTTTGCAACCGCACTCTTCGCGTTCGGCCCCGCCTTGCTCAGGATCCTGCGCGAACGCGGGATAGGTGTGGCTGGTCCGGTCACCTCTGGTGCTGCCATCCTCGCCGTGTCGGTCTATGGCGGCTATTTCAACGGCGGGCTTGGCATCATGCTGCTGGCAACCTTCGGCCTCTTGGGCCATCTCGACTTGCACGGCATGAACGGGCTCAAATGCGTGCTCTCGGCAGTTCTTTCGTTCATCTCCGCCGCTGCCTTTAGCTGGGCAGGATTGATCGCCTGGGAACAGGCGCTCGTCATGGCCGCAAGCGCAACCGCCGGCGGCTATGTCGGAGCACGCCTGACCCGAAGGATCGTACGCACCGACCTCTTGCGCGGTTTCATCACCCTGGTCGGAGCCGCGATGACGGTTGCCTTCTTTGTGATGTGACGCGTGGACCCAAAAATGTGCCACGTGGATCGGATCGCCACCCTTGCGGGAGGGGCGCGTCAGGCGGTTGTAACCCTGGTAGCCGTCGAGTTGCAGGATGCCGTCGAAGCCGCGCAGGATCCGCAAGCGTCACGAACCAATGAAGTGTCCCGCGCCACGGAAAGAAGGTAGTATAGACCCGATGTGGACCACGGCCCAGAAATCGTGGTCCAGATTATCGGGCAACACGATTTAAATAGTGGTTTTTTGGGAAAGTTGGCAGCCCGTAGGGGAGTCGAACCCCTCTTTTCAGGTTGAAAACCTGACGTCCTAACCGATAGACGAACGGGCCAAGCCTTGGCGTGAGGCGGCTTTTAGGCAAAGCGACTGGCGGGTGCAAGTAGAAATTTCCGCCACTTGTCAGATTCTTTGCAATCCCGTGATGGCGGTCTTTAAACCCGTGCCGGCCTTACGACGCGCGGGCGGTTCCGAGGGTCAGGGCCGGGCGGGCGCTGCATCCTCAAGGCGCAGTTGCACGCTTTGGCGTCCACCCCAGCGGTTGATCTCCAACCGCCCTGCCAAATGAAAGCGCGCGCCGCCATGCGCCTCCAGCGCGGGGCCGAGGGGGGTGTCATAGGCGCCGAACATGATCGCCTCCAGCCGGGCACCCAGACCGTCGCCAAAGCTCAGCTTCAGATGGCTCTCGCCCAGCCGCTTGGCGAAATGGATCACCACATCGGCAAAGGCAAAGCGCGGGGCAGGGGCACCGGCCCCGAAAGGTCCCGCCGCCTCGATCCGCTCGATCAACTCGACAGTGGCCGCACCCGGCATCAGCATGCCGTCCAGCCGCAGATCTGACGGCCCGCCTGACCCCGCCCCTTGCTTTGCCAACAACTCACCCAGCCGCGCCATCGCGGGTTCCAGCTGGTCACGCGCCACCGTCAGGCCTGCGGCCATCTTGTGCCCGCCGCCCTTGATCAGCAGACCCTCGGCCGCGACGCGCTGGATGGCCGCGCCCAGATCCACGCCCGACACCGATCGCCCCGATCCCTTGCCCTCGGCCCCGTCCAGTCCGATCACCACGGCGGGGCGACCCGTCGCCTCCTTCAGGCGCGCCGCCACGATGCCCACGACGCCGGGATGCCAGCCCTCACCCGCCGCCCAGACCAAAGGGCCGTCCAGCCCCCGTCCCTCGGCCTGTGCAAGGGCAGAGGCGCGCACCGCGGCCTCGATCTCGCGGCGCTCGGTGTTCAGTTGGTCCAGCTCGGCCGCCATCCGCTGCGCCTCGGCGGGGTTGTCACAGGCCAGCAATCGCGCCCCCAGATCGGCCTTGCCGATCCGCCCGCCGGCATTGACGCGCGGGCCCAGCAGGAACCCAAGGTGATAGGTCGAGGGTGGGCCATCCATCCGCGCCACATCGGCCAGCGCAACCAGACCGGGCCGCTCACGCCGCGCCATGACGCGCAGGCCCTGCCGCACCAGCGCGCGGTTCACGCCCACCAGCGGGGCCACATCCGCCACCGTGGCCAGTGCAACCAGATCCAGCAGCGCCATCAGGTCCGGCCCCTGCCGTCCGGCCACGCGCAGCTGCCGGTTCGCCTCGACCAGCATCAGGAACACCACTGCCGCCGCGCAAAGATGCGCGAGGTCCCCGCTCTCATCCTGCCGGTTCGGGTTCACCACAGCCAATGCGGGGGGAAGCGTCTCGCCGCCAAGGTGATGATCCAGCACCACCACATCCGCGCCCTGCGCCGCCGCGATGGGTCCATGAGACAGCGTGCCGCAATCGACGCAGAGGATCAGGTCATGATCACGGGCCAGCGCCGCCATGGCGGGCTCGTTCGGCCCATATCCCTCGTCGATGCGGTCAGGCACATAGAGCGTGGCGGGCAACCCCATCTGTCGTAGCCACAGGATCAGAAGTGCTGCCGAACTGCCGCCATCCACATCGTAATCGGCGAAAACCGCGATCCGCTGGCGCGCAGACACCGCTGCCACGAATCGCGCAGCCGCTTTTTCCATGTCGCGCAAGCTGCGTGGATCGGGCAGCAGGTCGCGCAACTGCGGCTCCAGAAACCCTGCCGCCTCGGCCGCCGTCACGCCGCGCCGCGCCAGCACCAGACAAAGCGCATCGGGCAGCCCTGTCTCCTGCGCGAGGGCCTCGGCCTGTCGCGCCACCTCGGTATCCGGCCCCACCCAGCGCCGCCCGGCCAGCGAATGATCCACGCCCAGAAAATGCATCACGGCGCGCCCATTTCATCTTGCCCGAAATACTCTCGGGGGAATCGTCGAACGCAGTTCGACGATGGGGGCGGACAGCCCCCCCTGATCAGGGCTTCAACCCTCACACCGTCTCGATCCTGAGGGCGACGGGCGCCTCGGTGACGACATCCGTCGTCGCGATCGCGGCCAAAGCCTCGTCCAGCGCGGTGCGGGTGGTCTTGTGCGTCACGATCAGCACGGGGGCCTTGTCGTCCACATGGTCATACTGGCGCATCCGGTGGATCGACACGCCCGCATTGCCAAGAATCGCCGCCACCTTGGCCAGAGCACCGGGTTTGTCGCGCAGGGTCATGCGCAGGTAATAAGGCGCAGGCAGAACCGATTGCGCGCGGGTGGCGCGGGTCAGGCTGGTGGCGGGCTGCCCAAAGACGGCCAAACGGAAGCCGCGCGCGATATCGCAGACATCCCCCATCACGGCGCTGGCCGTCGGGCCTTCACCCGCACCGGCACCCCGCAGCACGATCTGGCCCACGGCATCGCCCTCGATCACCACCATGTTGGTGCCGCCATCCAACTGCCCCAGCGGGCTGGCCGCAGGCACGAGGCAGGGCGACATGCGCTGTTCCAGTCCGCGCCCGGTCATCTGCGCCACACCCAGCAGCTTGATCTTGTAGCCCATGTCGGCGGCTTGCCGGATATCGTCCAGACTGACGCGCTGGATCCCTTCCAGCTCGATCCCGTCGAAATCCACCTGCGTGCCGAATGCGATCGAGGACAGGAGCGCCAGTTTGTGACCTGCGTCGATGCCGCCCACGTCCAGATTGGGATCGGCCTCAAGATAGCCCAGCTTGTGCGCCTCTTCGAACAGGGTGTTATAGCCTTGTCCGGTCGCCTCCATCCGGGTCAGGATATAGTTGCAGGTGCCGTTCATCACCCCCATCACGCGGGTGATGCGGTTGGCGGCCAGCCCCTCGGTCAGGGTCTTGATGACAGGGATGCCGCCTGCGACCGCCGCCTCGTAACGGATCACGCTGCCCGCGGCCTCTGCGGCCTCGGCCAGCGCCTGCCCGTGGATCGCCAGCATCGCCTTGTTGGCCGTAACCACGTCCTTGCCCGCCGCAATCGCCGCCTCTGTCGCGGCCTTGGCCGGGCCGTCCGATCCGCCCATCAACTCGACAAAAACATCCACATCACTGCGCGTCGCCAAGGCCACGGGATCGTCCTCCCAGGCGAAACCCTTGAGCGAGACGCCGCGATCCTTGTCGCGCGTCCGCGCCGAGATGGCCGAGATCTCGATCTTGCGCCCGGTCCGCGCGGCCAGAAGGTCGGCCTGCTGCTTGACGATCTTCACGACACCGATGCCGACGGTGCCCAGTCCGGCAATACCTAGGCGCAGGGGTTGGGTCATCGGGGCCTCCGTGGGTGGAATGAACTGCTGTGATCAGCCGCGATGTATCGGGTTCGGATCATCCTTGCAACGGCAGGGCGCGGCTTTTGCGACGCAGGCGCGTTCAGGGCTGCTCTGCGGTCACGCCGGTTTCCATCCGGTCGCGCGTCTCGGCATCGAACGTGGTGGCGCGCAGCGCCGTGGCCCGGCGCTCCAGCGCGGCCACCCGGTCCTCGAGGCTGGTCTGCGTGTCCGGCGCGATCACCTGTTCCTGCGTGCCGGCCAGCAGTTCCTCGGCCGGGACAAGCGCGGGATAGCCCTGTCCGGTATCCGCATCGGTCAGCCGGCCGGTCATGTCCGGAAAATCCGTGCAGCCCGCGAGTATCAGCATGCCCGCCAGTGCGACGCGCAGCAGCCCGCCCCCTTGGGCAAGGCGGGGTCCGCGCCGATGTGGCGGGCAGGGGATGGCGGGTGCAGACATGCGGGCAGGCCCTTCCAAAGGCTGTCCTGTCATGCAACAGCGCCGCAGGTTTCGCAAGGTGGGCGTTGC
Organism: Seohaeicola sp. 4SK31; assembly: GCF_028802875.1. Classification (NCBI taxonomy): domain Bacteria; kingdom Pseudomonadati; phylum Pseudomonadota; class Alphaproteobacteria; order Rhodobacterales; family Roseobacteraceae; genus Seohaeicola; species Seohaeicola sp. 4SK31. Next base: position 5,988 of record NZ_JARAMP010000009.1, read on the forward strand.
CGGGCGAGGCCGCACGGCAGGCTTTGATCTGAACGGATGTTCAGTTATGGGTATGTCATGGCACGCACCGCAGGGTCCCATTCCGACATCACCGGTCCGCGCGTCGCTCAGGCGGCGCTGCAACTTTTCGCACGGCATGGCTATGCGGCCGTGTCCATGCGCCAGATAGCGGCCGAGGTGGGCGTGCAGGCGGGCGCGCTTTACAACTACACGCCCGACAAACAAAGCCTTCTGTTCGATCTGATGCGCGGCCATATGGACGAACTGCTGGCGGCGCGCGCGGCCCTCCTGCAGCCGGATGGGCCATTGGCGCGGCTTGAGGATTTCACCCGCTTCCACATCCGTTTCCATCTGGAACGGCCCGACGCCGTCTTTGTGTCCTACATGGAGCTGCGCAATCTGACGCCCGCGAATTTCGCGGTGATCGAAGGGTTGCGCCGCCGCTATGAGGACGATCTGGAGGCCATCCTGCGTGCCGGGGTGGGGGCAGGTCTTTTCGATGTGACCGATACCAAGATCGCAACGCTGGCCGTGATCGCCATGCTGACGGGCGTCACCACATGGTATCGCGCCGAGGGACGGCTGAGCGTGGCACAGGTCGAGACGATCTATTGGGACATGGTGCGCAAGGCGGTCGCGGCCTGACTCTGGCCTGCCAAATGGCATTCCCCTCTCGCATCAGGGGCCGAACCGCGCTAGAGGATCGGCAGTCGGGCACCATCGGGATAGCAGCACAGATGCCACAGCAGAGCGAACCGGAAATTCTGGCCACAGTCTCGGCCTCGGCCCCACGGCGCATGATGGGAATCATCGTTCTGGCGGCCTTGGGCGGCCTGCTGATCTATGCCGGTCTTGCCCAGCCGCCCGCCTCTCTGGGCTGGCAGCTTTTTCTGCTGGCGGCAGGCGGGATCACCCTGTTTCTGACAGAACGGATGCGCCGGGCCAGCGTCATGACGCTGGAGCTGACGCGCGAGGGATTGCGCGACACCGAAGGCCGCGTGCTGGCGCGGCTGGACCAGATCGAGACCGTGAACCGGGGTGTCTTTGCCTTCAAGCCGTCAAACGGTTTTGTGCTGACCACCCGCGACGCGCAGGAGCGGCACTGGAACCCGGGCCTGTGGTGGCGTGTCGGCCGCCGCGTCGGGGTCGGCGGCGTGACGCCAGCCGCTCAAACCAAGTTCATGGCCGAGATGATCCAGACCCTTCTGGACGACCGCCGCAAGGATCAGGGCTGACGGATCAGCCCTGATCCAAAGCATTCAGACTGCGAATTTCACCTGCGGCGCGAAACGCGGACGGGTAAAGACGAAATTGTAAAGGTCCTGCCTCTCGATACCGACGTTGAACGGCGGCGAGTAATCCGACCATGTCTCGACCAGGATCAGCCGTTCGTTGTTGGGAACGGCGGGCAGCTTGTTCTGGATCGCCAGAATATCGGTATTTGTCAGGACAGGGACACCCCCGCGCTGATGGGACCAATCGCGATAGAAGCGTTTCTGCGCGGCATTGTAATAGACCACGGTCACACGCATCCGCGGGGGCGTGGCGGTCCGTGCCAGTTCGTCGAACAACAGCACCGCCCCGTCCAGATAGGCCGCGTTGATCGGATCCACCTCGCGCGAGATCATGTCACCGATGGTGAAGGCCGCTTTCACGTTCAGACTGTTCTGCCGATAGGCATCAAAGAACACCAGCATCGAGAGCATGGCCCAGAAGAGCATCGGGAACATGACGACCGCCTCGACGGTCAGGGAGCCCCGTATGTCGCGGGCAAAGTCGCGCAGGCAGGTCTGCAATCTGTGGATCAACAGGGGTGTCATATCGGCTCCTGCACGAAAGCGGTCGCGGTGACCATGGCGGTGTATCCCGTGTCGCTATTGGCCGCCAGGTCGCGGCCCAGTCCCGACAACGGAAAGATTGGCTCGAACATCGCGCAGATCCGCAGCAGCATCATCTCGTTTGCCATGCCGTTGGTGAAGGTGCGGACGGGCTGCACTTCCTCGGCATGGTTGACGCAGTCGTAATCGGCGGGTGGCGGCGTCCAGGCGCGCAGGTCCATGCGGATCATCTCGATCTTCACATTGTCCTCGCAATCGGGGATCACCGGCGCGCGTTCGCAGATCGCATCGCGGATCTCGGCATATTGCGGCGCATTGCCGGTGCCCAGACGGATGTCACGGACGGTCAGATCGACTGCGCGGTCCAGCATGGTGTGACGGATCGTGATGAAGCCCACTTCCACCGCCGACACCAGAAGAAAGATGAACATCGGGAACAGGATCACGAATTCGATCGTGGCGTTGCCATCCTCGCGGCCCATGCGGCGGCGCAGTTGCCGGAGGCGCCCGTGGCGGCGGGTGGCGTGATCAGAGAAAGACCGGATCATTGTGTCAGCCTCAATTTGCGGATCGAAGTGGCGATCGAGGAGAACGCGCTTCGGATCTCAAGACCGTCGACGTCGAAGGCATGGTTGGCCGAACTGGCGCAGCTGTTCAGCAGATTGCGGCCCGCCGTCGGCGCCTCGAAGGCCACGGTGTAGATGACGACGCCTTGCTCCTTGACCCGCGAACACAGGTTCAAAAGGCGGTTGTTCATCACCGACACCTCGTGCGGGCCGGAACCGATCACCGTACCTGTGCGGGTGCGCAGCAAGTCCATCCGGCTGGCCAACGTTCCGCCCAAGGGGCGCACGTATAGGTGATGCGCGACCCAGGCGACACGCGCCCGCTGCCAGACCTCTTCCCATGTCAGTTGCACCGCCGTGCCCATGTTGGTGGCGCTCGAAGCACCTTCGGGGCGGTTGTTCCAGCTGTTGTTGGACGGCCAATAGAACGGATTGCTGGCGCGGTCATGGCGGATCGACAGGCGGTTGTTGCTGGTGTTACGCCAGACCGGAGAGGGACCGGACCGGAACGGATCGTTTATGTATTCATTCGGCCAGTGTTCGCCGTCCGTCATCAGAACCAGAACCTTCAGAACCTCAGGGTCGTCATAGGCAAGGGGTCGTCCCGCGAAGGGGGCGATCACCACGCCTTCGTTCACCAGTTCGGTGACAACGCTGCGCGCACTCGGATCCAGCAGCGCCGATCCCCAACGCACGCCCGCGTCAATCGAGGTCGCGCCCACCGGCTGAAGGGCGGTGATGTGGTTCTTGAGGGCCGTCACGTTGTTGCTGTGAACACGGACGCGGTTCACCGGGTTAGGATCGCACCAGCGGTTCACAGTCGATGGCGTCATATTGGTCGTGCTGTAACTGCCGCTGGTATTCGAACTGTTATAGGTATCCGCGAACACGTGCTGCGGCATCGGCAGAATGGGCGACAGGGCCGCCGTGTTGTAGACGGACGACGGCAGGTCCACGCAATAGGTGTTCGTGTGCCTGTGCGTGATATTGTATTTGTCAATCAGGTCGGGGCCGATATTGACCTGTCCATTGTAGGGCACGATCGACAGGGATACCTTGTTGGCCGCGCTGTTGTCGAAGATCGCGTCGATGAACTCATGCCCGGCACTGCGCAGGTTGGTCATGCGGTTGTTGCTGCCCATCGAGCCCGAAATATCAAGGACCAGCGAGATTTCCACGTTGTCTACGCGTTCTTCCGCCGCACCAGAGGCGGGAGCGCTCATCGACTCGATGCCCAGCATGTGGACAAGCTGCGTGCTGACCGATTTGCGCGCGGTCGCACTGACCGAGCGGTAGCCCAACCCCTGGGTCACGGTCACACCGGTGACCGACCCCCCAAGCCCGGACTTGGTAAAGTAGTCGTTCACCACCATTGCGGGATCAAGGCTCTGGTCTATGTCCGCCGCGGCCAGAACGGCGCGGTCCAGAGTGCTTTGCAACTTGGCGCGTTCCATTTCGAAGCGCATCAGGTCCACGCCCAACGCGCCCAGAAAGAGTATGATCAGAAACATGAATACCGAAAAGACCACAAGGCTGCCATCCTCGGCCCGTTGAAAACGGCCAAGGCTCCAGCGCCCGCGAGGGGCGGCCGGACGAGAGGCTGGTGCCGCATGATGCACATAATGCATCATGGACGGCCGAATCTTCCAGGAAGTATCTGCCATCGGATGAACCACTAGACCTCGAATCAACCTGCCGAAGAATTAACGGGGCAGGGGTGCAGGAAATTCTGCTACTGGTAATAAATGCCCAAGGACTATGGCTGAAATTTGGCTGCTCTGCAAAAATTTCCGTTCATTTACATGATGTTGTGGAATTTATCCTTGGTTTTTCGGCGGATTGTTGCGCGCAGGGAAACAGGATGGCGGGGATCAGTCTTTCTTCTGTCCTTCATGTGCGGCCTGAAACTGGCCCCTCCGGCAGGCCCGCGTCCTGCTGGTCCCGGGCAGATCGGGCATCTGGCCTGTTCTGTTCGCCAAGGTTGATAAAAAGGTGCACAAAAACGAGGCAACTGGTAACCCTTGGTTCAGAGGTTGCAGCGATTGTGGCGCTGGCGGACCTCGGGGCCCCGCAGGACAGAGGGAGTGATGCGCATGACCGAACCCAAGGAAACCAGCTTCCGCGAAAGCGTCGATCTGATGTTCAACCGCGCCGTCGCGCTGATGGACCTGCCGCCGGGGTTGGAAGAAAAGATCCGCGTCTGCAACTCAACCTATACGGTCCGTTTCGGTGTTCGTCTGCGTGGACAAATTCACACATTTACCGGATATCGCTCGGTCCATTCCGAACATATGGAGCCGGTAAAAGGCGGCATCCGCTATGCGATGGGCGTCAATCAGGACGAGGTCGAGGCGCTGGCCGCCCTGATGACCTACAAATGCGCTCTGGTCGAGGCGCCTTTTGGCGGTTCCAAGGGCGGTCTCAGGATTGATCCGCGCGAATATGACGAGCATGAGCTGGAGCTGATCACCCGCCGCTTCGCCTATGAGTTGATCAAACGCGACCTGATCGACCCGGCCCAGAACGTGCCCGCCCCCGACATGGGCACCGGCGAGCGTGAGATGGCTTGGATTGCCGATCAATATGCCCGGATGAACACCACCGATATCAACGCCCGCGCCTGCGTGACCGGCAAGCCGCTGAACGCGGGCGGCATTGCCGGACGGGTCGAGGCGACGGGCAGGGGTGTGCAATACGCGCTGCGCGAATTCTTCCGCCACCCCGAGGATATGGCCGCCGCCGGCCTGACCGGCACGCTGGATGGCAAGCGGGTGATCGTGCAGGGCCTCGGCAATGTGGGCTATCACGCGGCCAGCTTCCTGCGGGACGAGGATGGGTGCAAGATCACTGGCATCATCGAGCGTGACGGTGCGCTGGTCGATGCGCGGGGTCTGGACGTGAACGCTGTCCGCGACTGGATCGCCAAGCATCAGGGCGTCAAGGGCTTTCCCGGTGCCGAATATGTCGAGAACGGCGCCCTCGTGCTGGAAGAGGATTGCGATATCCTGATCCCGGCCGCGCTGGAAGGCGTGATCCATCGCGGCAACGCGGACAGGATCAAGGCGCCTCTGATCATCGAAGCTGCCAATGGTCCGATCACGGCCGGGGCCGATGACATCCTGCGCGACAAGGGCACCGTCATCATCCCCGACATGTATGCCAATGCGGGCGGGGTCACGGTGTCATATTTCGAATGGGTCAAGAACCTCAGCCATATCCGCTTTGGCCGGATGCAGCGCCGCGCCGAGGAGGCGCGCACGCAGCTTCTGGTGGACGAATTGGAACGTCTGGACCGCTACCTTGGCGATGCCTGGGCCTTGCGTCCTGCGTTCAAGGAAAAATACCTGCGCGGCTCGGACGAGCTGGAACTGGTGCGCTCGGGCCTGGATGACACGATGCGGATTGCCTATCAGTCGATGCGCGAAGTCTGGCACGCGCGCGGCGACGTCAAGGACCTGCGCACGGCGGCCTATATCGTCTCCATCGGCAAGGTGGCCGCCAGCTACCGGGCCAAAGGCATCTGAAGCAGGTCGCCCCTTGTTGTCCGGACCGGACAAGGGGGCGACCACCCCGCAACCGCAACAGGCGCGCGATATGCGACGAACTCTGTCGCGAACGGGCAAGGCTTTTCCGATTGCCTGTTGAAAACTCCGCCCCGAACCGGTTCACTGACCGGAACAGAGGGGACAGGCAAGATGCGCTTTTCGGGCCTTCGGGTGCTGACAGAGGGTCTCACGGGCAACCGGGGCTGGGGGCCGCACTGGCGTGACCCCGCACCGAAATCCGACTATGACATCATCATCATCGGCGGGGGCGGGCACGGCCTGTCCACCGCCTATTATCTGGCGCGGGAACATGGGCTGACCAATATCGCCGTGCTGGAAAAGGGCTATATCGGCAGCGGCAATATCGGGCGCAACACCACCATCGTGCGCGCCAACTACTTCCTGCCTGGCAATTCCGAATTCTACAGCCATTCCCTGAAACTGTGGGAGGGGCTGGAGGCCGATCTGAACTACAACGTCATGCATTCGCAACGCGGCCTGATCAACCTGTTCCATTCCGACGGGCAGCGCGATGCCTTTGCCCGGCGCGGCAATGCGATGATCAATCAGGGCGATGATGCCGTGCTGCTGGATCGCGACGGCGTGCGCAAACACCTGCCCTATCTCGATTTCGACAATACCCGCTTTCCGATCTATGGCGGGTTGCTGCACCCGCGCGGCGGCACCGCGCGCCATGATGCGGTGGCCTGGGGCTATGCGCGCGGCGCCGACCAGCGCGGCGTCGACTTGATCCAGAATTGCGAAGTCACCGGCATCGACATCGAAAACGGCGTCGTCAAAGGTGTGCAGACAACGCGCGGTGCAATCCGCGCGAAGAAGGTTGGCATCGTCGTCGCAGGCCGCTCGGGTCAGGTCGCGGCCATGGCGGGCATGCGCCTGCCGATCGAAAGCCATGTCTTGCAGGCCTTCGTGACCGAAGGGCTGAAACCCGTGATCGACCATGTCATCAGCTTCGGGATGGGCCATTTCTACATCAGCCAGTCCGACAAGGGCGGCTTGGTCTTTGGTGGGGATCTGGACTTCTACGCCTCTTATGCCAGCCGGGGTAATCTGCCCATGGTTGAGCATGTGATGGAGGCGGGCATGACCCTGATGCCGATGATCGGCAAGGCAAAGGTGCTGCGTTCGTGGGGCGGGATCATGGACATGACGCCCGATGGCAGCCCGATCATCGACAAGACCCCTGTCGACGGCCTCTATCTCAACTGCGGCTGGTGCTATGGTGGGTTCAAGGCTGTTCCGGGGTCGGGCTTCTCCTTTGCCCATCTGATCGCGACCGACACGCATCACGCCCCCGCCGCACGCTTCCGGCTGGACCGCTTCCGCACAGGGCGCGGGCTTATGGACGAAGAAGGGACCGGGTCGCAGCACAATCTTCACTGAAGGTGCGCGCACCCACAACACCAGGACCGGGGCCAGACCCCGCAAGGACGGACGAAGAATGAGGATCACCTGCCCGATCTGCGGCGAAAGGGACCGGCGCGAATTCTATTACCAGGGCGACGCCATCGCCCTGCGCCGTCCCGACGCAGATGACACGCCCGAAGAATGGGACGCCTATCTGCATCTGCGCGACAACCCCGCCGGGGTGACCCGTGACCTGTGGTATCATGAAACCGGCTGCGGCGCGTGGCTGGTCGTGACCCGCAACACCGTCACCCATGAGGTGCTGGGCACAGCGCTCGCCTCCGATCATGGCACAGGTGCCGCATGAGGCTGGGCAAGGGCGGACAGATCGACCGGGGACAGCGGATCAGCTTTCGCTTTGACGGGCACCGTTACGAGGGCTGCGTGGGCGACACGCTCGCCTCGGCGCTGCTGGCCAATGACATCCGGCTGATGGGCCGGTCCTTCAAGTACCACCGTCCGCGCGGCGTGCTGACCGCCGGATCGGAAGAGCCGAACGCGCTGGTCACGCTGGGGCAGGGCGCCGCGCAAGAGCCGAACCTGCGCGCGACGACGCTGGAACTCCATTACGGGCTGGAGGCGCGGTCGCAGAACGCATGGCCCTCGCTCGACCTCGACCTTCTGGCGGTGAACGATCTTGCCGCACCCTTCCTGTCGGCAGGTTTCTATTACAAGACCTTCATGTGGCCGCGTGCCTTCTGGGAAAAGCTCTACGAGCCGCTGATCCGCCGCGCGGCTGGCCTTGGCGCGCTGTCGGGCCAGGCCAATACCGACCGCTACGCCCGCGCCTTTGCCCATTGCGATCTTCTGGTGATCGGGGCGGGGCCTGCGGGCCTGATGGCGGCGCTGACCGCCGCCCGTGCCGGGGCCGATGTGATCCTGTGTGATGAAGACACCCGCACCGGGGGCCGCCTGAACGCGGAAACGCTCTCGGTCGGCGACCAGCCCGGAGCCGACTGGGCCGCCGCCGTGACGGCGGACCTGGCCGCCATGCCCAATGTGCGGATCATGACCCGCACCACGGTGACAGGCGCATACGATCAGGGCACCTATGGTGCGCTGGAACGCGCAAGCCCCGCCGAGGCAGCGAGGCCGGGGGCTGCGAAGGAAACCTTCTGGAACATCGTGGCGCGTCGCGCCGTGCTGGCTGCAGGGGCGCTGGAACGCCCCATCGCCTTCCGCAACAATGACCGCCCCGGCGTGATGATGGCGGGGGCCGTGCGCGCCTATATCAACCGCTGGGCCGTCAGCCCCGGTCAGGCCGTGACGGTGTTCGGCAACAACGACAACGCCCACCGCACCGCCGCCGATCTCTTGGCCGCAGGCGTGCATGTCACCGCTCTGATCGACAACCGCCCGGAGGCCACCACGACGCTGGATATCCCCTTCTACAAAGGCGCGCAGGTCATTGAGGCGCATGGCCGCAAACGGCTGGAGGCGGTCAGCATCGCCACTACCTCGGGCATCGACAAGCTGCGCACCGATTGCCTTGCCATGTCGGGCGGCTGGAACCCGACGGTGCATCTGACCTGCCATATGAACGGTCGGCCCACCTGGAACGATACGCTTGCCAGCTTCACCCCTACACCCGGTGCCATTCCCGGTCTGGTCGCGGCGGGCGCTTGCAACGGCACCATGTCCACCCACGGCTGTCTGGCCGAGGGCGCGCGCGTCGCCGCCCAAACCCTTGCCGATCTGGGTTTGACAGCCGCCGAGGCCACGATCCCCGCGGCCGAGGATACGCCCTATCGCATCACGCCCCTCTGGACCGTGCCGGGCAAGGGGCGCGCTTGGCTGGATTTCCAGAACGACGTGACGGTCAAGGATGTGAAACAGGCGGCGCTGGAAAACTTCCGCTCGGTCGAGCACATGAAGCGCTATACCACCCAAGGCATGGCGACCGATCAGGGCAAGAATTCCAACGTCGCATCCTTGGCCGTGCTGGCCGACGCCACCGGGCGCGGCATCCCCGAGACAGGCACCACCACCTTCCGTCCACCTTACGCCCCCGTCACCATCGCCGCCATGGGCGCGGGCGGGCAGGGCGCGGGCTTCGCGCCGCAACGCTTCACCACCTCGCACCGCGCCAGCCTCGCCGCAGGTGCCCCGATGATCGAGGCAGGGCTCTGGTATCGCCCCAGCTATTTCCCCAAAGCGGGTGAGACGACATGGCGGCAAGCCTGCGACCGTGAAGTCATGATGGTGCGAAATGCCGTGGGCATCTGTGATGTCTCGACCCTTGGCAAGATCGACATCAAGGGGCCGGGCGCAGGCGCTTTGCTGGATTTCGTCTATACCAACATGTTCTCGACCCTGCCCGTGGGCCGCGTGCGTTACGGGTTGATGCTGCGCGAGGATGGGCATGTCATGGATGACGGCACCACCGCGCGGCTGGGCCCGGATCACTATGTGATGACCACCACCACCGCCGCCGCAGGGCAGGTGATGCGCCATCTGGATTTCGTGCACCAGGCCTTGCGCCCCGATCTGGATGTCAGCTTCTGTTCGGTCACCGAACATTGGGCCCAGTTCGCCGTGGCGGGGCCACAGTCGCGCGATCTGCTGAACAAGCTGCTCGACACGCCTATCGACAACGAGTCATTCCCCTTCATGGCCTGTGGCGACGTGGCGGTGCAGGGCGTCGCCGGGCGGTTGTTCCGCATCTCCTTCTCGGGCGAACATGCCTATGAGATCGCGGTGCCCGCCCGCTATGGCGAAAGCCTGTTCAAGCTTTTGGTCGGTCTGGCCGAAACCATGGGCGGCGGGGCCTACGGGCTTGAGGCGCTCAATGTGCTGCGGATTGAGAAGGGCTTCATCACCCATGCCGAAATCCACGGACGCACGACCGCCTTCGATATCGGACTGGAAAAGATGATGTCCCCGAAAAAGGATTTCATCGGCAAAGCCGCTGCCGCCCGGCCCGGTCTGGTCGATCCGGATCGCGAACAACTGGTGGGGCTGAAACCCGTGGGCGCGGTCAAGCAACTGACCGCAGGCGCGCATCTTTTTGACCGCGACGCCCCCGCCACGCGCGAGAATGATCAAGGTTATGTCACCTCGGTCGGCTTCTCGCCCACGCTGGAGTCCGTCCTCGGTCTGGCCTTCCTCAAGCAGGGCCGTTCCAGACAGGGCGAGGTGATCCGCATGGTCGATCACCTGCGCCAGATCGAAACACTGTGCGAGGTCTGCAATCCCGTATTCCTCGACCCCGAGGGAGGGCGCGCCCGTGGCTGATCCTGTCGTGACGCTTTCGGCAACCACCCCCTGTGCGGGGATGCTGCCCTTGACCATCGGCACCGTGACCGTGACCGAGGTTGATCCCGGCTACCTGACGGCGCTCGCCCCCGCAAAAGGGCTTGGCGCCGCACTCAAGACCGCGCATGGCCTTGACCTGCCCGGACCCGGACAGGCGACCGGCAGTGACACTGCCCGCGCGATCTGGTTCGGGCGCGCGCATGTGCTGCTGATGGGGCCAGCCCCCGATCCGGCATTGGCGGAACATGCGGCCCTGACCGATATCAGCGACGGCTGGGCGGTAGTGCGGCTGGACGGGGCCGGTGCCACGCAGGTTCTGGCGCGTCTCACCCCCATCGACCTGCGCGCCCATGTGTTCCAGCCCGGCCACACGGCGCGCACCGAACTGTTCCACATGCAGTCCTCGATCACGCGGCTGGGCGATGAGGCGTTTCTCATCATGGTGTTCCGCTCCATGGCGCAGACGCTGGTGCATGACCTCAAGACAGCGATGGAGGGGGTTGCGGCCCGCGCCGGGGACTGACATTTTAGAGCAGGTATTGTCACCCCAAGGTTGTCCAACATGATGCGCCCCGCCCTGATGCGTCCCTTTGCCCTGATCACCGCCAGCCTGCTGGTCGTGACCGGCACCGTCGCGATTGCCGAAACCGATGCCGAGCGTGCGGCCCGTTGTGCCGGTCAGGCGCAGATCGTGGCGCAGGCCGTGGACCTGCGCGCCGGTGGCACTGACGAGGCGGGGACAACGTCCCGGCTCGAAGCCAGCGACAGCGGGATCGACCCGAAATACGCGCCCTCCGTCTCGGTGCTTGTAGGCTGGATCTACACGCTGCCGCCCGAGCAGATGACGGCCGAGGTCGCGACCGCGTTCGAGACGCAGTGCCTCGGCTACAAGCCCTGATCCGCGTCCGGCGTTCCTTTCGGTTTTCCACAGTTCATCGCGCGTCCGGCCATAGCAAAGCCGGGATGCAGCCCCTATAGTCACGGGCATGAGTCTGCCACCCGGTTTCCTTGATGAATTGCGCACCCGCATCAGCCTGTCTCAGGTGGTGGGGCGCAAGGTCATGTGGGACATGCGCAAGTCCAATCAGGGCAAGGGCGACATGTGGGCACCTTGCCCCTTCCATCAGGAAAAAAGCGCGTCTTTCCATGTGGATGACCGCAAAGGCTATTACTATTGCTTCGGCTGCCACGCCAAGGGCGACGCGCTCTCCTTCGTGCGCGAGACGGAAAACGTGGGCTTCATGGAAGCGGTCGAGATTCTGGCCCGCGAAGCCGGGATGCAAATGCCCGCCCGCGACCCGCAGGCCCAGCAAAAGGCCGACCGCCGCACCCAGCTTGTCGAGGTGATGGAACAGGCGGCGCAGTTCTTCGCCCTGCAACTGCGGACAGGGGCCGCGGGACCGGCGCGCGATTACCTTGCCAAACGCGGTTTGAAAGCCGACGCGCTGGAACGGTTCGGGATCGGGTTTGCCCCCGATGGCTGGCAGGGTCTGTGGGATCACCTGACCGCCAAGAACGTGCCTGAGGATCTGATCCTTGCCGCGGGCCTTGCCAAACCCTCGAACACCGGCAAACGGCCCTATGACGTATTCCGCAACCGCATCATGTTCCCCATTCGCGACGCGCGCGGGCGCTGCATCGCTTTTGGCGGTCGCGCGATGGACCCCAATGACAATGCGAAATACCTGAACTCGCCGGATACGGAGCTTTTCGACAAGGGCCGCAACCTCTATAACTTCGCCGCCGCGCGCGAGGCGGCGGGCAAGGGCAAACCGCTGATCGTGGCCGAAGGCTATATGGACGTGATCGCCCTGTCCGAAGCCGGATTCACCGCCGCCGTGGCCCCTCTGGGTACCGCCGTCACCGATACCCAGCTTCAACTGATGTGGCGCATTGCGCCAGAACCGATCATTGCGCTGGACGGCGATTCCGCAGGCATCCGCGCCGCGCTGCGGGTGATCGACCTTGCCCTGCCGCTGCTTGAGGCGGGCCAATCCCTGCGCTTTGCCGTCATGCCCGAAGGCAAGGACCCCGACGATCTGATCCGCGCCAGCGGGGCAGGGGCGATGCAGGCGCTGCTGGATCAGGCGGTGCCAATGGTCGATCTGCTCTGGCGGCGTGAAACCGAAGGACAGGTCTTCGACAGCCCCGAACGCCGCGCCACGCTCGACAAGGCGCTGCGCGAAAAGATCAAGCTGATCAAGGACCCCTCGATCCGCGCCCATTATGGCGAGGCGCTCAAGGAAATGCGCTGGGAACTGTTCGGCACCCGCCGCCGCGCCAATACCGCAGCCCGCGCCGCCCGTCCCGCATGGACGCCCGGCAGCCCGCGCTGGCAACCCGCCCCCGTGCCGCAGAGCAGCACCAAATCCTCGCTGCTGGCGCAGGCCGGGGACGGGGTCGAGGATCATCTGCGCGAGGCGGTGATCTTCGCCACGCTCATCACCACCCCCGCCGTGATCGAGGAATTCGAGGGCCAGATCGAACAGATGGACTGTCAGGGCGCAGGCCATGCCGCCCTGCGCGATGCGCTCTTGCGCACGGCGATGTCCCATGGGCACGATCCCGATGCGCTGCGCGCTTCTCTGGAGCAGGAAGTTGGCGCGCAGCTTCTTGAAAGCCTCTTCGCGCTTCCCCATGTCCGTATCGTGCCCCCCGTGCGCCAGCCCGGCAATACCGAGATGGCCCGCATGACGGTGGCCGAGGAACTGGCCAAGCTGACCTGTCAGCGCGGCCTCATCTCGGAAATCGCCGAGGCGGAGGAAGATCTTGAGGGGCTTGCCGACGAGGCGGTGACATGGCGGCTCAGTCAGGCCGCCGAGGCCCGCAACCGCGCCCTGCGCAGCCAGCAGCAGGACCGCACCGAATACGATACCGGCCCCAACGGGGCACGAATCAACCGCGATGAACGCAGCGCACTTGATGCACTGATGGACAAGATTACCTTCACCAAACGGGGCAGATAGTGGTTTTAAGAGCGAATTGGTAAATAAATGAGGGTAAACGGTTTGCGAATCACTGCGAATCAAGGTTGATTCGGATAGCGAATCAGACGGCCGTCACGCACCACCCCATGTGCCGCAGATCGACCGCGACAGACCGCCCGCCAATGCAGGAGCATTTCATGGCCGCAAAAGACACCGACGACACGCCGCAGGACGATCAGGACACCGAAGTCTCCCTCGACATGAGCCAGGCCGCGGTCAAGAAGATGATCGCCGAAGCGCGCGACCGGGGTTACATCACCTATGATCAGCTGAATCAGGTTCTCCCGCCTGATCAGGTCTCGTCCGAGCAGATCGAGGATGTGATGTCGATGCTGTCCGAAATGGGCATCAACATCATCGAGGATGATGAGGTCGATGACGAGGAGGCCAAGTCCACCGCCGTCGTCGATATCTCCTCGAACCGCGATCTCGCGCTGGCCTCGGGCACGTCGGAAAAGCTGGACCGCACCGATGATCCGGTCCGCATGTATCTGCGCGAAATGGGCAGCGTCGAGTTGCTGTCCCGCGAGGGCGAGATTGCCATCGCCAAGCGGATCGAGGCTGGCCGCAACACGATGATCGCCGGGCTGTGCGAAAGCCCGCTGACCTTTCAGGCCATCACGATCTGGCGTGACGAACTTTTGTCCGAAGACATCCTGCTGCGCGATGTGATCGACCTTGAAGCCACCTTCGGCACGCAACTGGGCGAAGACGGCGATCTGGGCGACGGCCCCGTGGCCGCCCCCGCCAATGTCAGCCGCGCGCCCCGCCCCGCCATCGGCGAGGATGAGCAGGAACTGGACGCCGACGGCAATCCGATCAGCCGCGAGGATGACGAGGACGAGGATGAGCAGGCCAACATGAGCCTTGCCGCCATGGAAGCCGCGCTAAAGCCGCGCGTGCTGGAGACGCTGGACCGGATCGCGGATGACTACGCTCGCCTGTCGGAAATGCAGGACAGCCGCATCTCGGCCACGCTGAACGAGGATTCCAGCTTCTCGGCGGATGACGAGGGCACCTATCAGACGCTGCGCGCGGAAATCGTGCTTCTGGTGAACGAACTGCACCTGCACAACAACCGCATCGAGGCGCTGATCGACCAGCTTTACGGCATCAACCGCCGTGTGATGCAGATCGACTCGGCCTTGGTGAAACTGGCCGATCAGGCGCGGATCAACCGGCGCGAATTCGTCGATGAATATCGCGGCTACGAGCTGGACCCGAACTGGCTGGACCGCATGGCCCAGAAACCGGGCCGGGGTTGGCAGGCGCTAATCGAACGCTCCGCCGACAAGGTCGAGGAACTGCGCGCCGACATGGCGCAGGTCGGCCAGTATGTCGGCCTCGACATCAGCGAATTCCGCCGCATCGTGAACCAGGTCCAGAAGGGCGAGAAAGAAGCCCGTCAGGCCAAGAAGGAAATGGTCGAGGCAAACCTGCGCCTCGTAATCTCGATCGCCAAGAAATACACCAACCGAGGGCTGCAATTCCTTGATCTCATTCAGGAAGGCAATATCGGCCTGATGAAGGCGGTCGATAAGTTCGAATATCGTCGCGGCTACAAATTCTCGACCTATGCCACATGGTGGATCCGGCAGGCCATCACCCGCTCCATCGCGGATCAGGCGCGCACCATCCGTATCCCGGTGCACATGATCGAAACGATCAACAAACTGGTCCGCACGGGCCGGCAGATGCTGCACGAGATCGGCCGCGAACCCACGCCGGAAGAACTGGCCGAAAAGCTGCAGATGCCGCTGGAAAAGGTCCGCAAGGTGATGAAGATCGCCAAGGAACCGATCTCTCTCGAAACCCCCATCGGGGACGAGGAAGACAGCCAGCTTGGCGATTTCATCGAGGACAAGAATGCCGTGCTGCCGCTCGACAGCGCCATTCAGGAAAACCTCAAGGAAACCACGACCCGCGTGCTTGCCAGCCTCACCCCGCGCGAGGAACGCGTGCTGCGCATGCGCTTCGGCATCGGCATGAACACCGACCACACGCTTGAGGAAGTGGGCCAGCAGTTCAGCGTGACCCGCGAACGGATCCGCCAGATCGAGGCCAAGGCCCTGCGCAAGCTGAAGCACCCCAGCCGCTCGCGCAAACTGCGCAGCTTCCTCGACGGTTGAGACAGGCGTGATCGCAACGTGCAAGGGGCGGCGGATCATCTGCCGCCCTTTTTGCATGATCACGCATCTGTGTCGCTGCGGTGTTTTACTCACCACCCCCGATGCCCTACCATCGCCTTCAGGTTGATCACGCTGGAGACATCCGATGCCCCGTCTGTCCGCTCTGTCCCTTGCCCTCGTCGCGGCGCTCTCCGGCCCGGCAATGGCCTTCCAGCCGTTGATCCCGCTGGATGTCCGCCCCACCGGCACGCCCGGCACCTTCGAGGTGATCGAAAGCCGCGGCGCCGGCCCCTCGCATATCTGGTGCGTCGCCGCCGATCACGCGCGTCACAGCTTGAACGCGACCGGCACCCAGCGTCTGACCGTGGTCGCCCCGCTCGGTGCCAGCCAGACCAAACAGGGCAGCAAGGCCGTGACCTTCACCCTGACCCCGCCGGATGCGGCCACCACCAACAGCGTGACTCCCGGCATGCTGGGCGGTGCGCTGTTGTCGGTGCGCAGCGATGGCGCAACCATGAGCGTCATCCAGGCGCTGCAATATTGCTCTGATCACATCGAAATGCCCTGAAACCGCGATCGCTGCGGATCGCGCCCGGAAAGGACAGCATGACATGGCCCATCGCCCGATTGGAACAGCGCTCGCCATCCTGATCCTGATGGGGCTGCTCGCCCCGCAGCAGGCGCAGGCCTTTCGCCCGCAGTTTCCCCTGACCGTCATTCAGGCCCCCGACAGCCGCGAATTCGAAGTGCTCGAAGAACATGCCGCAGGTCCCCGCCAGATCTGGTGCGCCGCCGCCGAGCATGGACGCGACGTGCTGCGCCTGCCCACCGCCACCCGCCTTTACATCGCGCGCGGGCGCGGTCCCAGCCAACTGGCCCCCGGTCGCATCTCGGTCCGCTTCAGCCCGGACCCGGTCGAACCCATCGCGCCCAAGCAGGACAGCACCTATTCCGTGTCGCTGCGCGATGTCGGTTTCTCGCTCTCCATCGGCCACGCGCAATCCTATTGCGACGACCGGATCGAGGATCTTTTCGACCGGTTCTGACCGCTGGGCGCACTGGCATGAAAAGTCATTTCAATCAATATTTTATCCCGCCCTTTTGATGCTATGGCGAAAAGGCAACGCTTCATCTTGGGGCCAGATTTTCCCGCTACCCAAAACCTTGAGGCTGTCCTATAGTGCCTGTGGATAAGTGGGGGGCGAACCCCACAGTCAGAGGCAGAGACAAGATAAAGGGGGCCAGCCATGCGCTGTCCGTTTTGCGGAAATATCGACACCCAGGTGAAGGACTCGCGCCCGGCCGAAGATCACGTTTCGATCCGGCGGCGGCGGTTCTGCCCGGCCTGTGGCGGGCGCTTCACCACCTACGAGCGGGTGCAGCTGCGTGATCTGGTCGTCATCAAATCGAATGGACGGCGCGAGGAATTCGACCGCGACAAGCTGGAACGCTCGATCCGCATCTCGCTGCAAAAGCGGCCCGTCGAGCCCGAGCGGATGGACCAGATGGTCTCCGGCATCGTCCGGCGGCTGGAAAGCATGGGCGAGACGGATATCCCCTCCAAGGTGATCGGCGAGATCGTGATGGAGGCGCTAGCCCGTATCGACACCGTCGCCTATGTCCGTTTCGCCAGCGTCTACAAGAACTTCCAGGCTGCCGACGATTTCGACAAATTCGTCTCCGAGCTGCGTCCCGACACCGCCCCTGAAACGTGACGCGGGCCGTGCGCTGGTCCGACCAAACCTACATGGCGCTCGCCCTGTCACTGGGGCGGCGCGGCCAGGGTCAGACCTGGCCCAACCCCGCCGTGGGCTGCGTGATCGTCAGGGATGGCCGCATCATCGGGCGCGGTTGGACTGCCCCCGGTGGCCGGCCCCATGCCGAGCCGCAGGCGCTGGCCCGCGCCGGGGAGGCGGCGCGCGGGGCCACCGCCTATGTCAGCCTCGAGCCTTGTGCCCATCATGGCAAGACGCCCCCCTGCGCCGACACACTGATCAAGGCAGGCATCAGCCGCGTCGTCGCTCCCCTCCAGGACAGTGACCCGCGGGTGTCCGGGCGGGGCTTCGCCATGCTGCGCGCCGCCGGGGTCGAGGTCACCACAGGCGTGATGGCCGACCAGGCCGCCCGCGATCTGGCCGGGTTCTTCCTGCGCATCCGCGAGGGGCGGCCACGCGTGACGCTCAAGCTTGCCTCCAGTTTCGACGGGCGCATCGCGACCGCGACAGGCGACAGCCAGTGGATCACCGGGCCCGCGGCGCGCCGCGCGGTCCATGCGATGCGCGCGCGCCACGATGCGGTGATGGTGGGGGCGGGCACCGCGCGCGCCGATGATCCCACGCTGACCGTGCGCGGCCTTGGCATCACGCGCCAGCCGGTCCGCATCGTCGTGTCGCGCAGGCTCGATCTGCCGCTCAGCGGCAACCTTGCCCAATCCGCCGCCGATGTCCCGCTCTGGCTCTGCCACGGCCCCGACGCCGATCCCCGCCTGATCGAGGCGTGGTCTGGTCTTGGCGCGCGCCTCATCCCCTGCGCCACCACGGCCGGGCAGATCGACGCCTCCGCCCTTTTGCAGGAACTCGGACAGGCGGGTCTGACCTCGGTCTTCTGCGAAGGGGGCGGTGCGCTCGCGGCCTCGCTGCTCTCTGCCGGTTTTGTGGACGAGCTGATCGGCTTCACCGCAGGCGTGATGATCGGCGCCGAGGGTCAGCCCGCGCTGGGCGCGCTTGGCCTCTCGCATCTGGCAAGCGCCCCGCGCTTCGATCTGATCGAGAGCCGCGCCATCGGCCCCGACATCCTGCACCGCTGGGTGCCACAGGGCTGACGCGGCCTGCTTCTTCTTGCCTCAAATATCCAAGGACAACGCCCGCCTCAGCCGCGCCGCCACAAATGGGCGTGCCCCGCGAAAACTCCCTGCAGCTTCGCCAGCAGCCGGTTGGCCAGCCCACCGCGCGCCACCGCGCCTGCCGCCAATCGTTCCACCGCCACCTCGACCGGGCAGGGCAAGCCGCTCACCGGATCGCGATAGCGTGGATAGTCGATCAAGGCCGCATGAACCAATCCTTCAAGCGTCACATGCGCCTGCCGCCGGGGCAGGGCGGGACCACGATGATCGGTCAGCCCCCAACCGGCATAGAAGGGCGCGCCCAGAGTCACGACCTGCCGCCCCCGGATCAGTGCCTCGAACCCCAGAAGCGAGGTCATGGTCCACACTGCATCCACCTGTGACATCAACGCGGCAGGATCGGCGCCCGTCACCACCAGATCGGCGATCCCCTCGGCCTCCGGCAAGGCACCGGGCCGCAAGCCTGCCTCGACATCCGGGTGGGGTTTGTAGACCACAAACGCGTCCGGATTGCCCGCCCGCGCCGCCGCCAGAAGGGCTGCATTGGTCCGCACATCGCCTGCACCCAGACGGATCGAGGCGTCATCCTCCACCTGCCCCGGCACCAGCAGGACGCGCCGCCCTGCGGCCAGTGCCCGAAGGTCGGGCGCGTCCTGCCCCAGATTGTACTTGCTCAACCCGCGCGCCACCAGCGCCGCCATCAGCGCGCGCGCCCGCGCCGCCTGATCGGGCCGCAACGCGGCGCGCGCGGCGATCATCCGCTCCAATCGGCTATCCCGTGAAGGATCGTAATAGATGCCCAGATCGTCACAGACCAAGGACAGCGGCGGCACCAGATCCGCCCCAAGCCCGCGCGAGCGCAGAAAGCCATCCTCGACCCGCACCGCGCCATCAGGGGCCGTATCCGCCTTGGCCGCCCAGACCATCGCGCGCCGCCCGTCCCGCGCCGGGCCGTCGCGGAACCGCACCGGCGTCACCCCGCCGAAAAACCCGTTGATCGCTCCGCGCTTCCACAGCCGCATGCCGTTGGCCTGCCAGCCGTGGCGATCCTCGCGCCAGGCCCGCACCTGTGCCTCCAGCGCCGAGATCGCCTCATCCAGCGGACACAGACGGTCGCGGCAAGGGTCATACCAGACCGGATAGAGGATCATGGCGGCAGCGAACAATTGCGCCCGCGTCAGGCGGCGCTGGCGGCGGGTGACGGGGGTGAAATCTTCGCTCAACCCCCATCCGGCATAGAAGGGCTGGCCAAAGACATGCGGGCGATGCCCCGCCAGAATGGCCTCGAACCCCATTTGCGAGGAAACGGTATAGACCGCCACAGCGCCCTCCAACAGTGCGCGCGGGCTGACGGGGGCCGACAGCAGCGTGATATCCGCACCCGGTGCCAGCGCCAGCGTGTCGGCATCGAAATAGCCCGCACGGTGGCCTGCAACGGTTTCGGGATGTGTCTTGATCACGATCCGCGCGCCCGGATTATCCTGCGTGGCATGGAACAGCATTTCGCGGAAGGTGTTGCTATCCGCCCGTCCCTGCGTGACGGCGGCATCGCCCCGCGTCTGGTCGATGATCAGCACATAGCCCGGCGCGGGCAGGGGGGCCTGCGGATCATGGGCGTTGTACTTGCTCAGATCAGCCTCGGCCAGCCGCGCCATGGCCCCGCGCGCCGCATCCAGCAGGGCGGTGTCATCCAGCGGATGGGTGGCCAGCAGCACCTCAAGGTCCGAAGGCTGGGCGGGGTCGTAATGCATGCCCCGGCTGTCGATCACCAGTCCCAATGGCGGCTCTCCGTCCCGCCCCGGATGGACCGAGCGCAGAAAGGCATCCTCGATCCGCACCAGCGTCGCCCCGGTCTGCCGCGCCATCGCCTCGCCCCGCGCGGCATAGGGTGAATGGCCCCAGACCGCGATGCGATCCTGCGGACCCGGCACACCCAGGCGCAGCTCATGCCCCGCCAGGTCCAGAATGCGCCGGATGCGCGGCTGGGTCAGAAAACCGGCGTTGTAATAGAAAAGCCGCCGGGAGGTAGGTCCCCCGGCGGCGTCATGTCTGGCCGTTTCAGGCAGGCGGTCGGGCACGGTGGATCAAAGGCCCGCCGGTGCCGTCGTCAGCGTGTCCACGGCGGTCAGCGATCCTGTCAGCGCGGAAATCGCGCGGCTCCACTGGGTGAACGGTGCCTCGGTCACATAAAGCGTGTCGCCATCGCGCACCGAGAAATCCCGTGCCATGAACAGCGCATTGGGCTGCGTCAGGTCCAGCACATAGACCATGCGCTGCTCGCCCTGCAGATCGTTGCGCCCCAGCACCGCATTGGCGATGTCGGCCGGCTCATTGCGCAGGATGAACACACCCGTCGGGTCTGCTGTGCTGCTCATCAGACCACCGACCTGCGCCAGCGCCTCGACCCCGGACAGGGTCTGGCTTTCAAAGGGCACGCGCGACTGCGATCCGGTCGCACCAAGGGCGGTGAAGGAACGTGTATCGCCTTCCACAAGGATACGGTCGCCACCGCGCAGGGCGATGTCATAGCGCGGATGGCGGAACAGGTCCTGGAACCAGACCTTGCCGGTATGGCCGCCCCGGATCACCGTGACCTGCGCGATCTCGGGCTCGATGGTGACACCTCCTGCCTGAGCCAGCATGGCCGACAGGGTGCGGGTCGGACGCTCGATCGGATAGACGCCCTGACCGCCGATGGCCCCCACCAGGGACACGGTCGCCCCGTCACCGGCCAGACGGCGCACCTGCACCTGCGGGTCCGGGGTCTGGTCTTTCAGACGTTCGGTGATGATCCGGCGCAGCGCCTCGGGCGTGTTTCCAGATGCCTTCACCCGGCCGGCATAGGGCACGAAGATGAACCCCGCACCATCAACCTGGACCTCTTCCAGGACGGTCGAATTCGCCCCCGAACTGGCCAGCAGACCATCATCCACGTTTTCCCAGATCGTCAGGCCAAGCGTGTCACCGGACGAGATCGTATCCGACCCGACCACGCCCGCATTGATGAAAGCGTCGGAAAAGCCAAGCGCGGGGACCACGGCGGTGGCGCGGGTCACCCGGTCATTGACCGTCACGATGAAGGCGTCGCCTTCCTTCTGGACCGAGCCCGCGAAGATCTCGCGCTTGTTGGGCCCCACACGGGGCAGACCGCAGGACGCCACAAGCGACACAACGACAACAAGGGCGACACACTTCGCCCAGGGATTTGCTAGGGGTTTCACTGCCCGGTCTCCTCGACCTGTTTTTTTACTGCCTCAGGAACACATTTTTTGTTGTCCAACGGCGGTTTGTCCGCCGAAGTTTGTGCATTATGTCGAGGTTAGCGCGAAGTGCCCCGTAAATCCAGCGTTTCGACGCAAGCCTGTCAGGTCACCACCCGCAACTGTTGCCGTGGTGCCGCGGTGCCCGAGCGCAGCGCATCATAGGGATCCTCATGCGCCAACAGCATATCGACCACCTGCCGCAGCAATTGCCGCCGTCCGCGGCTGGCATAGAAACCGCCCGGAACCTGGCTGGTTTCCAGCAGATAGCGGCGATAATCCTGATAGGCGCGGCGGTCAGGGCGGGTTGCCCCGGCAAAGAACTCGGGCAGCGGCTGCGATGACACGAACTCGGGTTTGGCGTAAACCGCCTGCCCGAAAACCTTGAGCGGAATTCCGCGCCAGAGCACCTGCTGCGCCGCCGTCGAATTGACCGTAACGGCGGTGCGGGCGGCATGCAGCAGTTGCGCCAGCTTGCCGCCACTGACGAAATGCACCCGCTTTGCGACACCTGCCTCACCGGCGATGCGCCGGACCTCCCGCGCCAGCGGCACGCGCCCATCTTCCAGAGGATGGGCCTTGATGACCAGCCGGTGATGGGCGGGCGCGCCCTGGGCAAAGCCACGGATCACCACTTCCAGAAACTCGGTCATGCTGGAGAAGGGCGAGTGTTTGCGGAAGCTGGCGTCATGTTCCAGTTGCAGCAGCACCAAATGATAGGGAAAGCCGCCATGCCGGATGCGCCACTGTGCCACGCGCCGCTCGACCGTGCGCCAGGGCAGGGCGATCAGGCGGCGCAGATACAACATGAATTCCTGCCGCACCCCCAGATCCCGATGCGGCCGGAAGTTGCGATACTGTCCATTCAGGAACATCACGAACCAATGATAGAGCGCGCCATAAAAGACATGCTGGCGCATCTCGCCCCAGCGGGCAGGCGGCTCGGGTGCGTCCATGTCCGACGTGGCCAGCGCCGCGCGCATCTCGGCCACAGAGGTCTGCATCAGCCGCGAATGACCATTCGACCCGCCGCGCTCATAGGTGACCCAATAGGGGCGGATATAGCCTTCCTCGAACACATGCACCCGCAGTCCCGCAGCGCGGGCGGCGTCAATCGCCTCGGCGTGGATCTGGCGCGTATCGCCATAGAGCACCAGATCAGTGGCGCCTTTCTCGGCGATCAACGCCCTGACGCGGGCGGGCCAGTCCTCGGGGCGGTCACGGAAGGGGATATAGCTGCGGCTGTCGAACCAGAAGGCCCGGTCGCCTGCGTTGAAGCCCACACGCCAGACGGTGGAGCCCGCCTCGCGCAACATGCGCGCCAAGGCATGAAAGAACGGCCCGTGGGGCCCTTGAAGAAACAGGAAAACACGATCACCAGGCGGGGGCGAAGGGTTTGCACTCATATCCGTTACAACCAGTTTTACCATTACAGCGTCCCTCTACCTATCCTGCCGTCGCGGCAAAATTATGGCTGTCTCGCGGGGCATCTTGTCTCCGGGGCGGGCAGGGGCTAGGTCTGCTGTCACGCAACAGGAACACTGCGGGACGGCCAAAGGTCAAGCCTGCCGTGATCCGGCGCAAGTCAGGCAGAATGCGCCACAGCGCGGCGCAACGAAGGGAAACCGCCATGTTCACAGGCATCATCACCGATATCGGCACCCTGCGGATGGTCGAACAGCGCGGCGACCTGCGCGCGCGCATCGGCACCGGTTACCGGGTTGACGGGATTGATCTGGGCGCCTCCATCGCCTGCGACGGCGTCTGCCTGACGGTGGTGGCCAAGGGGACGGATGATCAGGGCGGCTGGTTCGACGTGGATATCTCGGCCGAAACCGTCTCCAAGACCAACCTGTCCGGCTGGACCCCCGGCAAACGCGTCAATCTGGAACGCGCGCTGAAAGTGGGCGACGAGTTGGGCGGGCATATCGTGTCAGGCCATGTGGACGGGCTGGCCGAAGTGGTGGCGATCCGTGACGACGGGGACAGCACCCGCGTCACCCTGCGCGCGCCCAGGGCGCTGGCGCGCTTCATCGCGCCCAAGGGATCTGTCGCGCTCAACGGCACCTCGCTGACGGTGAACGAGGTCGAGGATTGCGATTTCGGCATCAATTTCATCCCCCACACCAAGCAGATGACCACATGGGGCGATGTGGCGCTGGGCGATAGCGTCAACCTCGAGATCGACACGCTGGCCCGCTATGTGGCGCGGCTGGCCGAGATGTCCTGACCCGGCGCGCCCGGTCGCGGCGGCGATGCCTCCGGCGGGGATATTTGCGGCAAGAAGAAGCCACAGATCATATTCACAAAACCGGTTGCGTTGACCGGACGCGTCACTATCCTGCCCGGCAACATGGGAGGACCCGACATGACCGTTTTCAAACCAAGCCGCCGTGAGATGATGAAACTGGCCGCGATGGCCCCGGCCTTCGCGCTGCCCGCCTTGGGCGCGGCCACAGGGGCGCGCGCGCAACTGGGCGCGCCCGCTGGCGCCAATGCCACGCATTTCCGCTTCACTTTGGGCGAGGCGCGGCTGACCATCCTGTCGGACGGCTATTTCTCGATCCCGCCCACCGGGCTGGGGGTGAACGCCGATCCCGCCGAGGTGAGCGCCTTTCTGGAACGTCACTACCTGCCTACGGATGAAAGCTATTCCCACACCAACCACCTGCTGATCGAGACAGGCGAGGCCGTTGTGCTGGTCGATGTGGGATCGGGCAGCCGCTTCATGCCCACGACAGGCCGCCTGATCGCCAACATGCAAGCCGCCGGGATCGACCCCGCCAGCGTAACCCATGTGGTGATCACCCATGCCCATCCGGATCACATCTGGGGCATCCGCGACGATTTCGACGAACCGCTGTTCCCCGATGCCGAATACATCATCGGTGCAGCGGAACATGCCCATTGGCTGCAGGACGATCTGGTCAACAAGGTGGCGCCCGAGGATCAGCAATTCGTGCTGGGCGCGGTGAACTCCCTGACGCTGGACGGGGTGGAGTGGCGCCTGCTGGAGGATGGTGACGAGGTCACGCCGGGTGTGCGGATGATCGCCACGCCGGGCCACACGCCGGGGCATATGAGCGTGATGCTGGACAGTGGCGGCAAGCAGGTGATCGCGCTGGGCGATGCGATGAGCCATGCCTATACCAACTTCACCCATCCCGAATGGTTCAACGGCTTTGACGCCGATGGCGAACAGACCGTCGCCACAAGGATGCGCCTGCTGGATATGGCCGCGACCGACCGGATCGCCATTCTGGGCTATCATTTCCCCTTTCCGGGCGTGGGCCACGTCCTGCGCGAAGGCGACAGCTGGCGCTTCCTGCCCGCGCTCTGGCAGTTTGAGGGCTGAACGACCCGGACGGATTGACCACGCGGGGCGCGCGGGCTGTGCGCCCCTGCACGGCCCCCGCGCCCTTGTGTCGCCGCGTTGCCTCTGGCCAAGACGGGCGCGCTGCGCTATCTGGCGGGGCAACAGGAAAAGGACATCCCATGGCTGACAGCGCCCCTTTCGAGACACCCGGCCCGGTCGAGGAAAACTGGCGCGACGCGATCAGTTCCATCGAGGATATCATCGAGGATGCCCGCAACGGGCGCATGTTCATCCTTGTCGATCACGAGGACCGCGAGAACGAGGGCGATCTGGTCATCCCCGCGCAGATGGCCACGCCCGAAGCCGTGAACTTCATGGCCACCCATGGGCGCGGGCTGATCTGCCTGACCCTGACCGGTGCCCGCGTCGATGCGCTGGGCCTGCCGCTGATGGCCTCCTACAACTCGTCGCGCCACGAGACCGCCTTTACCGTGTCGATCGAGGCGCGCGAGGGCGTCAGCACCGGCATCTCCGCCCATGACCGCGCGCGCACCATCGCCGTGGCCATCGACGCAGGGAAAACCGCCGCCGATATCGCCACGCCGGGGCATGTCTTTCCGCTGCGCGCCCGCGATGGCGGCGTGCTGGTCCGCGCGGGCCATACCGAAGCCGCCGTGGATGTGGCGCGTCTGGCGGGGCTCAACCCCTCGGGCGTGATCTGCGAGATCATGAACGAGGACGGCTCGATGGCGCGCCTGCCTGATCTGGTGGGTTTCGCGCAGAAACACGGGCTGAAGATCGGCACGATCAGCGATCTGATCGCCTATCGCCGCCGCCATGACAATCTGGTCAAGGTCCGGTCGGAAGAGGTGATCCAGTCCGAATTCGGCGGCGACT
This sequence comes from Seohaeicola sp. 4SK31, assembly GCF_028802875.1. Lineage (NCBI taxonomy): Bacteria > Pseudomonadati > Pseudomonadota > Alphaproteobacteria > Rhodobacterales > Roseobacteraceae > Seohaeicola > Seohaeicola sp. 4SK31. The sequence goes on from NZ_JARAMP010000009.1 coordinate 32,051, forward strand.
GGACGCTGCGGATCTATACGGATGAAACCCAGGGTGCCGAGCATATCGTGCTGATCAAGGGCGACATTACTGGCGAGGCGCCGGTTCTGGTGCGGATGCATGCGCTGGACCCGCTCAAGGACATGGTCGGCATGGGCCCCAAGGGGCGCGCCTTCGAGTTCACCAATTCCATGCAGACCATCGCCGCCGAGGGGCGCGGTGTTCTGGTCCTTCTGCGCGACACCCATATGAAGCTGGCGACCGGGGCCGAGGTCAGCCCCCAGACCCTGCGTCAATACGGGCTTGGTGCGCAGATCCTCTCCTCCTTGGGCCTGTCCAGACTGGAACTTCTGACCAACTCTCCCACGCCCCGGATCGTCGGGCTTGAGGCTTACGGTCTGGAAATCACCGGCACCCGCAAGATCACGGAAGGGCACTGATATGGCCGGACATGAGACGCATTACACCCTGCCGCGCGCCGCATTCGACAAGCCGGTCAAGATCCTGATCGTCGTCGCCCCCTATTACAAGGACATCGCCGACAACCTCGTGGCCGGTGCCAAGGCCGAGATCGAGGCCGCAGGCGGCACATGGGATCTGGTCGAGGTGCCCGGCGCGCTGGAACTGCCCACCGCCATCGGCATCGCGGAACGCCTGAGCAATTTCGACGGCTATGTGGCCTTGGGCTGCGTGATCCGGGGGGAAACCACCCATTACGACACGGTCTGCAATGACAGCAGCCGCGCGATCAGCCTGTTGGGGCTTCAGGGCCTGTGCATCGGCAACGGCATCCTGACGGTCGAGAACCGCCCGCAGGCCGAAGTGCGCGCCGATCCCGCCGGTCAGAACAAGGGCGGCGGCGCCGCCGCTGCGGCCTTGCATCTGGTGGCGCTCGCCCGTAAGTGGGGCACGGCCAGCAAAGGGGTCGGGTTCAAACCCGCCTCGGATGATTACCGTCTGGCCGGTTCCACCAAAGGCACACCCTCCGCATGATCGACGACACCGCCAAACCCCGGACCCTTTCGGGCAACGAGAAACGCAAGATGCGCTCGGCCTCGCGGCTCTATGCCGTGCAGGCGCTGTTCCAGATGGAACATTCCGCCCAGACGGTCGAGGTGGTGCGGCGCGAATTCCTCGACCACCGTTTCGGCGCCACCTATGAAGGCGAGGAAATGGTCGATGGCGATATCGACCTGTTCCGCAAGATCCTTGAGGATGCGGTGAACTGGCAGGCCAAGATCGACCAGATGACCGACCGCGCGCTGGTGGCGAAATGGCCAATCGCCCGCATCGACCCGGTCCTGCGCGCCCTGTTCCGCGCGGCCGGGGCCGAAATGGTGCAAAGCGACACGCCCCCCCGCGTGATCATCACCGAATATGTGGACGTGGCCCGCGCCTTCTTTCCGGAAACGAAAGAACCCAGCTTCGTCAATGCCGTGCTGGACCACATGGCCCGCGAGGCGCGCCCCGAGGCGTTCTGACCCGATCCCTGCGGGTCTTTCCCTTGTCCATGTAATCCGTCAGGATGCAGCAAGAGCGGCAACGGGAAGGGCGCGCGGATGTGGGCGGATGACAAACTCCTGACCAGGCTGGGCATCGCCCTGCCGATCCTGCAAGCGCCGATGGCCGGGGCCGGGGATCACCGTCTGGCCGTGGCCGTGGCGCAGGCCGGTGGGCTGGGGGCCTTGCCCTGCGCCATGCTGACGCCCGACCGCATCCGCGAAGAGGTCGCCGCCTTCCGCGCCCGGATCGACGCGCCCTTGAACCTGAATTTCTTCTGCCACACGGCACCCGTGCCCGATCCCGCCGGTCTGGCCGCATGGCAGGCACGGCTTGCGCCCTATTACCGCGAGATGGGGCTTGATCCCGCCCTCCCTGTGCCGCCCACCAGCCGCGCCCCCTTTGACGCCACGCTCTGCGGGCTGGTCGAAGAGCTGCGCCCCGAAGTGGTCAGCTTCCATTTCGGCCTGCCCATGCCTGACCTGCTGGAGAGGGTCAAGGCGACAGGCGCCTGTGTCCTCTCCTCCGCCACCACCGTGTCCGAGGCGCGCTGGCTTGCGGCGCGCGGCGTTGACGCCATCATCGCGCAGGGGCTTGAGGCGGGTGGCCATCGCGGCATGTTCCTGACCGACGATACGGCCACCCAGATCGGCACGCTGTCGCTTGTGCCACAGATAGTGGATGCGGTGCGCTGCCCGATCATTGCGGCGGGCGGCATAGGCGACTGGCGCGGCATTGCGGCGGCAGCCATGCTGGGGGCCTCCGCCGTGCAGATCGGCACTGCCTATCTCTTCTGCCCCGAGGCGACGATCAGCCCGCCTCACCGCAAGGCGCTGTCCGAGGATGCGGCGCAGGACACCGCGCTTACCAATATCTTCACCGGTCGCCCGGCGCGCAGCGTGGTCAACCGCGTGATGCGCGATCTGGCCTATCTCTCGCCCACAGCCCCCGCCTTTCCCTTGGCCGGTGGCGCGCTGGCCCCGCTGCGCGCCGCGACGGAACCGCAGGGATCGGGCGACTTCATGCCGCTCTGGTCGGGGCAATCCGCCGGGTTGTGCCAGCCGATGGCGGCGGCTGAACTGACCCGACACCTTGCAGAAGGGGCAGCGGCACTTCTGGCGCGCTGAACCGCCCCGTTCAGGGGCGCCGCGCCACCAGATCGATCTCGACCAAGGCCCCCACCGCCAGCGCGGTCACCCCTATACAGGTGCGCGCGGGCAGCTTGCCCTCCGCGAAATAGGATCTGTAGACCGCATTCATCGGCGCATAGTCGCGCTCGAATTGTGTCAGATAGACCCGCGCCTGCACCACATGGGCCAGCCCAAGCCCCAGGCCCTCCAGCACCAGCACCAGATTGTCCATCACGCGGGCCGTCTGCGCCTCGACCCCGTCGGGCAGGGGGCGGTCCGGCTCGCCCGGCCATGTGGGCATCTGCCCGGTCAGAAAGACCCAGCCGTCGATCTCGGTGGCATGGGAAAAGGTCGCCACGGGCTGCGGCGCGGCGTCGATCATATGGAACATGGGCAAAGGCATGGCGGATCCTCCTGTCAGGGCAACCCTGCCACAAGGACCGCGCGGGGCCTTGGCGTCAATGGGGCAGGTGGCTGCTCTACCCCGCCACCCCGCACCATGCCGCAAAAAGCGGCAACACGCCCTTACAGCGCGTTCACCTGTCCGACCGCCAGCACCGCTCCGGTCGGCAAGCCGGTGGGCGACCCGCCCGGCGGCTCGTCCGATACCGCCAGCACCAGATCAGCCACCCCGGCGCGCAGCGCATCGGGCAGGATCACGGCCGTCGTCGCGTCCGACGGCAGCACGCCCAGCGACACGGGGGGCGCATCCCCGGCAATCGCCCAGAGTTGCAACACCCGACCCTCCGCCGCATCTCCCGCCGTGCGGGTCACGCGCAACTCGGCCGCCGCGCTGTCATAGACCGCCAGCAGACGCAGGCTCTGATCCTCGGCCGCGATCTCACTGACAAAGAGCGGCGCGCGGGCGGGGCCTTCGGGCAGTTGCAGCGATTGCACCGCAAGGAAACCCGCCACCGCCAACGAGGCGAGGCTCACCGCCTGCCACAGCCCCGCCCGCTGCCAGAATGGCGCGCGCTGCGGCAGACCGAACAACCTGCGTTCCAGATCGACCTTCACGGCGGCTCGGGGCGTCGCCTCGACCACCTCCGCATCCAGACCGGACAGCCGTGCGGTCCATGCCGCCACCGCCGCGGCCAAAGCGGGCTCGCGCGCCAGACGCGCGGCCACGCGCGCCTCTTCTGCCGGGTCAAGCAGACGCAGCACATATTCCGCCGCCAGCAGGCTGTCATCCTCGCGCGGGGTGTCGGGGGTCACTTCGCTCATCGCGCCATGCACTCCTGCAAGGATTGCAGACTGCGCCGCAGCCATGTCCGCATCGTGTTCAGCGGCACGTTGAACCGCGCGGCCAGATCGGCATAGCTCTGCCCCTCCAGATAGGCCCCGCGCACGGCGGCCCCGCGATCCTGTTCCAGCTCGTCCAGACAGGCGGCGATGCGCCGCGCCTCGCCGGCCGCAACCGCGCTTTGCTCGGGGTTGGGGCCGGGGGCGGTCAGATGTTCGGCCACATGGTCCAGATCGACTGTGGCGCGGGTCTGGCGCAGCCGGTCGATGGCGGTGTTGCGGGCGATCGTGATCATCCAGGTCATGGGACTCATTCCATTCGCGCTATACCGTCCGGCATGGCGCCATATCTTCATATAGGCATCCTGCACGGCATCCTCCGCGCTGGCCCTGTCATTCAAGACACGCAGGACCACACCAAAGAGTTTCGCGCTCGTATTGTCATAAAGCTTTGAAAAGGCCGCTCTGTCGCCCAAGGCCACGCGGGCGATCAGGTCCTCGATATCATGTGCCGTGGCCATCTCGCGCGCTTTCACCCGTTGGATCTGTCGTGAACGATTCTATCGCAGACGGGTCGGATCACAAGGCGGAAGGGCGATTATTTCGCGCCGATGCCCCATGACACGCCCGTGAAGGTGCAGAAGATCTGGCAAAGAGGGTGATTTTCAGGCGGTGAACGGCCTGCTATCCAGATGCCCCCTTGTGAGAGCGACAATTCGGGTTACATTCAAGAACAGCGGAACAGCGAGGTCATCATGCCCAAACTCATACGCCTTTACATCACCCAGGCCGCCATCGGCTTCGGCCTTGCAGGCGTCTTCGTCGGCATGCTGCTGTGGTTCAACATCGCGAATCTGTGGCATCTGGTCACCCATTCCGACATGGGCTTTCTGGCGGTTCTCGTGCTTTGGGTCTCGAATGGCGTGGTCTTCGGCGGTGTCCAATTCGCGATCTCGGTGATGCGGATCAAGGACGATGACGACGATGAACCGCGCGGCGGTCCCCGTCGTCCGATCCATGTGGATACGTCCCGCATGATCCCCGTGCGTGTCGCCGCCAAGGCTGGGCGCGGCCCGCGCCGCTGATCCTGTCGGATATCCTGCGATGAAGGGGCCTTCCGGCCCCTTTTTTCATCTCCCGCAGAGGGTCCGAAAAAAAACGGTAACAGTCTGTATCAGTGCAGGAAAGTGGCGGGCCCGCAGCGGCCGTGTGGTTGACGCATTCCCGAGAGCCTGTGTGTACAGGTGGGCGTCAGGTAATCAGACCAGGGTCAGATCAGAGCCAACTCCCTCGGAAGTGTTTAAGGCCACTGGAATGTAACCGTTCACGTGAAGAGCAGCACCCGCCACAGCAACAGTTAGGCACTCTGCCCCCCTTCGGCAAGGGGTTGCAAATGTTCCTGTTCTGTTCAAATCTGGCGGCATGAGCGATCCGATCCCCTCACTGACCCAGCACGGCCGCCTTCTGGCCCGTGGTGTCGCCCGTCATCTGCTGGGCCATGGCATCGTCACGCTCGAGGAATTCGTGCCCGCACGCGGTCTGCGCGTCGATCTGATCGGCCTGACCCCGACGGGCGAGATCTGGGTGGTCGAATGCAAATCCTGCCGCGCCGACTTCATGGGGGATGCGAAATGGCGGGGCTATCTGGAGTGGTGTGACCGTTTTTTCTGGGCGGTGGATGCGGATTTCCCCGTGGACCTGCTGCCCGATGATAGCGGGTTGATCCTGTCCGATCCCTATGACGCCGAAATCATCCGCATGGCCCCTGACACTCCGCTGGCCCCGGCGCGGCGGCGCAAGCTGACGCAGATGTTCGCGCGCCACGCGGCGCAACGCCTGCACCTGCTGCGCGATCCCGATGCCCGAGGGGCGTTCTAGGCCGGATACGGCCTACTTCTTGACCAGACGCGCGGCGGCAGCGGCGGCCATGATCTCTTCCGCGATCTCTTCGGCCTCTTCGGGATCGAAATCCATCGGCACCTCGATGCCCTGCGATTCCACGAAGATCCGCACCATGCCCAATTCGGTCGGGCCGATCTGAAGGTTCGCCTCGATATCGCGTTCGCTGTTGATGCCCATGATCCGGTCTCCGCTGATTGGCCAATCTGCTATCGGTTTCACCCTTGATTGGCAAGCGCGGGCAGGCTCATATCGCCCCATGCGTGATGCCGTCTTCCGCCTCTTCACACCCTCTGACGCGCCATGGCTGGCCGCGCGCCACGGCGCGCTCTATGCCGAATATGACGGGTTTGACGAAACCTTCGGCCCGCTGGTCGCCGGAATCCTTGCCGATTTCATCGCGGATCACGATCCCACGCGCGAGGCGGGCTGGATCGCCGAGGTTGAGGGCCGCCCCATGGGCAGCATCTTCTGCGTGCAACTGGACGACCAAACCGCCAAGCTGCGCCTCTTTTTGCTGGAACCGCAGATGCGCGGGCAGGGGCTGGGCCAGCGGATGCTGACCCATTGCATGGATTTCGCCCGCGCCGCCGGATATCGGCGCATGGAACTGTGGACCCATGAAAGCCACAAGGCCGCCTGCGCGCTCTATGCCGCCAATGGCTGGCGGCTGACCGCATCGAAACCGGTGCATTCCTTCGGCCGCGATCTGGTCGAGCAAAGCTGGAAAATTGATCTCTGACGGGCTTGCAATCATCGGGGCTTGGGGGTAAATCCCCCGCAGTGCCGCCTTAGCTCAGTTGGTTAGAGCGCTTGATTGTGGATCAAGAGGTCCCCCGTTCGAGCCGGGGAGGTGGTACCATCCTTCCCCTGACAACAGATAACCTATTCCGCCTGAACGGTAATCTCCTGCCGCAATGCGCCATCCGCACGATCATAGATCAGGATGCGGTCATCGGTCGTCACAACCGCATACCAGTTCGGCGTCGCCGTGAACGCCTGTGCCCGCGTTCCATCGGGCAGCGTGATCACTTCGGGCAAAGGGGCAGGGGCGGTCGGGAAGCGGGTGACAAACAGCACGATCAGCACTAGAAGCCCCGCAACCATCGTGGCGGTCAGTCCCGTCACCAACAGCCGCAGAAACCGCAGATTGCCCGGCTCGGGCAGATTGGATTGATCATTCATGGCTCAGGATCGCCTTTCTGTCCGGATCAGTGACGACCCGCCGCCCCGCCTTGATAAGGCGCTTTCACGTGATGTGCCAGATGATGCAAGCCTCTCGCGCACCCGTCTGACACGGCTGATCGCCGATGGTCATGTCATGCTCAATGGGCAGGTCGCAACCGACCCCAAAGCCCGCGTGGCAGCCGGAGATCTGGTCGAAATCACCGTGCCTCTGGCCGAGGACAGCCATATCGGCCCCGAATCCATCCCCCTGTCCGTGGTGTTCGAAGATGACGACCTGATCGTGATCGACAAACCCGCCGGGATGGTGGTGCATCCCGCGCCCGGCTCGCCCTCGGGCACGCTGGTCAATGCGCTTCTGGCCCATTGCGGCGATGATCTGTCGGGCGTGGGCGGCATGAAACGCCCCGGCATCGTGCACCGGATCGACAAGGACACGTCGGGCCTGCTGGTGGTGGCCAAGACCGACCGCGCCCATCACGGCCTCGCCGCCCAATTCGAGAAACATACAGTCGAGCGTTATTACAAGGCCGTGGTCTATGGCGTGCCCGATGCCAATGATCCGCGCCTGCGTGGCGTGCGCGGCGTCAGTTTCGAGCCGGGCAATATCCTCAAGGTCACCACCCAACTGGCCCGCCACAAAACCGACCGGCAGCGGCAGGCGGTGCTCTTTCAGGGTGGTCGCCACGCCGTCACACGGGCCCGCATCGTTGACAGTTTCGGGACCCCGCCCGTGGTCTCGCTGGTGGAATGCTGGCTGGAAACCGGACGCACCCATCAGATCCGCGTCCATATGGCCCATGCCGGTCACGCGCTGGTGGGCGACCCGACCTATGGCGGGCGGCGCAAACTGGCGCGCGGGGCGATCAGCGACATGGCCGACGCGGCCGTGCGTGATTTTCCGCGACAGGCGCTACACGCACAAGTTCTGGGCTTCATTCACCCTGTCAGCGGTGAATCATTGCGCTTTGAGGCCGATGTTCCGCAAGATATGACGGCCTTGATTGCGCTGCTTCAGGGCTGAACCCACCCGCAACAGAACCGTTCAGGGCCAGATCCTGCGAAAAACCTGCTCAAGCACGGAACACAGGCGTGCACATCGACGTTACATTTCATGACACAGGCTGTCCGTAGCGACGGATAATCGGATATGGTTCGTTAAACATTTCGCTTCACAAGGCTTGAAAGCCCCCGGAGCGCAGCATAAATGCGATGTTAATCCCCTTAACTTAACGGGGACCCCAAGTGGAAAGGGACGGAGTCAATGAGCAACTATGCAAATCTTCCGGCACCGACGCCCGAAGGCGGTCTGAACCGCTATATGCAGGAGATCCGGAAGTTCCCGCTTCTGGAGCCGGAAGAGGAATATATGCTGGCCAAGCGCTGGGTCGAAGAGCAGGACACAGAGGCCGCGCACCGGATGGTGACAAGCCACCTGCGTCTGGCCGCCAAGATCGCGATGGGCTATCGCGGCTATGGCCTGCCGCAGGCCGAGGTGATCTCCGAGGCGAATGTCGGCCTGATGCAGGCGGTCAAGCGGTTCGACCCTGAAAAGGGCTTCCGCCTTGCGACCTATGCAATGTGGTGGATCCGCGCCTCGATCCAGGAATATATCCTGCGCTCGTGGTCTCTTGTGAAGCTGGGCACGACCTCGGCGCAGAAGAAACTGTTCTTTAACCTGCGCAAGGCCAAGGCCAAGATCGGCGCATTGGAAGAAGGCGACCTGCGTCCCGAGAACGTCAAGCAGATCGCGACGGATCTGGGCGTCACCGAGGATGAGGTGATCAGCATGAACCGCCGCCTCTCAGGTGGCGATGCCTCGCTGAATGCCACCATCGGCTCCGAGGGCGAAGGGTCCATGCAATGGCAGGACTGGCTTGAGGATGAAGATGCGGATCAGGCCACCGATTATGCCGAACGGGACGAGATGGAAGCCCGCCGCGCCCTTCTGGTGCAGGCGATGGATGTGCTGAACGAACGCGAACGGGACATCCTGACCCAGCGCCGTCTGGCCGAAGAGACTGTCACGCTCGAGGATCTGAGCGCGCAATACGACGTCAGCCGCGAACGAATCCGCCAGATCGAGGTGCGGGCGTTCGAGAAGCTGCAAAAGCGGATGCGCGAACTGGCCATGGCCAAGGGTATGCTGGAAACAGCCTGATCAATTCAAGGCTTGAAACCGGCGGCACCGGCCTTCTAGGCTGGTGCCGTTTTGCGTGATGCAGGAAAGGACCGGATCATGGCAGGCGGATGGGCGCGCGACGGCGCGGTAAACGAACAGATCGAAGCCTCGATTCAGGACGAACTCGCATGCCTGAAAGCCCGCCGCGCGCCGGTGGGCGAAAGCCTCACCCATTGCGCCGATTGCGAGGAACCCATCCCCGAGGCACGGCGCGCCGCGATTCCGGGCGTCAAACTCTGCATCGACTGCCAGCAGGAACGCCAAAGTGCCCAAGCGCAGCGCGGCGGCATCAACCGGCGTGGGTCAAAAGACAGCCAGTTGAAGTAGGGGGCGAGCGCCCCTGAGTATTTGCGGAACGATCAAGGGCGCGGTCAGCTTTCCAGCGACAACCGCATGATATGCTGCGGCCCCGCGCCGCCGTGGGGCCAGATCGCACCCGTATCCTGAAACCCGCCCTTTCGGTAACTGGCGATAGCCGCAGGGTTTTGCAGGTTCACGGTCAGCCAAAGGCGGCGCGCCTGTGGATATAGACCGCGCAGATAGGCGGGCAGGGCACGCATTGCCGCCGTGCCGATCCCCTGTCCCTGCCGCGCCGCATCCACGATCACCGCGCGCAATCCCAGATCGCCCGCTTCGGCAAAGCCATGGAGTGCGGGATAGGTCCGGTCGATCTTGAAAAAACCGACCGGCTGACCTTCGACCAGCATCGCATGGAAATCGACGCCCTCCTGCGGGGCATCGAAAGCCTCGGCTACCGTCCCGGCAAAGCGCCGCTGGTCCGGATGCACCGTCAGATGCGCCACACGGTCACGGTCGGCAAGGCTGAGGGGGCCGAGCGTGACGCTCACCCCTCCATCGCCTCCAGCTCATCAATCATGCCCTCGATCATCGACAGACCCTTGTCCCAGAAGGCCGGGTCCGACGCATCAAGGCCGAAGGGGGCCAGCAACTCCTTGTGATGCTTGGACCCGCCCGCCTTGAGCATGTCGAAATACTTGTCCTGAAAGCCATCCGGGTTCTCCTCATAAACCGCATAAAGCGCGTTCACGAGGCCGTCGCCAAAGGCATAGGCATAGACATAGAAGGGCGAATGGACGAAATGCGGGATATAGGCCCAGAAGGTTTCATAGCCATCCATGAAGTCAAACGCCGGCCCAAGGCTTTCGGCTTGCACGCTCATCCACAGATCGTTGATGTCATCGGGCGTCAACTCCCCGCCACGCCGCGCCGCGTGCAGCTTGCATTCGAAATCATAAAACGCGATCTGCCGCACGACCGTGTTGATCATGTCCTCGACCTTGCCCGCCAGCAGGGTCTTGCGCTCGTTCTGCGTCTTGGCCCCCTCCAGCATCTTGCGGAAGGTCAGCATCTCGCCGAACACGCTTGCCGTTTCGGCCAGCGTCAGCGGGGTCGATGATAGCATCTCGCCCTGACCCGCCGCCAGCACCTGATGCACGCCATGGCCCAGTTCATGCGCCAACGTCATCACATCGCGTGGTTTGCCCAGGTAGTTCAGCATCACGTAAGGATGCACCTCGGTCACGGTCGGATGGGCAAAGGCCCCCGGCGCCTTGCCCGGCTTCACACCCGCATCGATCCAGCCCTTGTCAAAGAACGGCGCGGCCAGATCGGCCATGCGCGGATCAAAGCCCGCATAGGCGTCCATCACCATGCCGCGCGCCGTGGGCCAGTCCACGGTCTTGGGCGGGTCCAGCGGCAAAGGCGCGTTGCGATCCCAGACCTGCATCCGGTCCAGCCCCAGCCATTTGCGCTTCAATTCATAATACCGATGGCTCAGGCGTGGATAGGCGGCCACCACCGCATTGCGCAGCGCCTCGACCACTTCGGGTTCAACATCGTTGCTCAGATGCCGTCCGGTCTGCGGCGTAGGCATGCCGCGCCAGCGATCCAGCACTTCCTTTTCCTTGGCCTGCGTATTGTGCACGCGGGCGAAGGTCTTGATATTCATGCCAAAGACACGCGCCAATTCCTGCGCCGCAGCCTCGCGCCTTGCGCGGTCATGATCGGTCAGCAGGTTCAGCGTGCCTTCGATGTTCAGCGGCTCGCCATCCACCTCGAAGCCAAGCCCCGCGATGGTCTCGTCAAACAGCCGCTCCCATGCGTCGCCCACAACGCCCAGATCGTGCAGGAACTTCTCCAGCTCATCCGACAGCTGATAGGGTTTCATGGCGCGGATGCGGTCGAACACCGGCTTGTAGCGCGCCAATTCCGCATTGGCCGCGAACAGCGCCGCCACATGGTCATCCTCCAGCCGGTTCAGTTCCAGCGTGAAGAACACCAAAGGCGTGGTGAAATTGGTGATCTTTTCCTGACAATCCGACATGAACTTGGCGCGGGTGGCGTCAATCGTCATCTGGTAATAGCGCAGGCCCGCAAAGGACATGATCCGCCCCGCCACGCTTGAGATCCGCTCGTTGCGCAGCACGCAATCCAGCATCCCCTTGGCATCCAGCGTGGCCAGTTTGCCCTCGTAATCCGCCGCGAAACTGGCGCAGGCCTGCTCCAGCCAGTCCAGATCACGCTTCAATTCCGGCGCGTCCTCGGAGGTGTAAAGATCCGACAGATCCCATTCCGGCAGATCACCCAGATCCTTGGCTCCACGGCCGGCATTGGCGTCACGAACGGGGAATTTCAGCTGGAACATGGGATCACCTTGGCTATTGCGTTGCCCCAGACATAGGGGCTTGCCCCCGGTGCCTCAAGCGCGATCAGCCATATTGCGCCAGAAGGGCCTTGAGGTGATCCAAGGTATCGGCCTGATCCACCGTCTTGTCCTGCCGCCAGCGCAGCATGCGCGGAAAGCGCAGCGCAATACCCGATTTGTGGCGCGGACTCTCCTGTATCCCTTCAAAGGCGATCTCGAACACATGATGCGGCGTCACCTGCCGCACCGGGCCGAAGCGTTGCAGGGTATTGCGCCGCACCCATTGCGTGATCTGGCCGAATTCCGCATCGGTCAGCCCGGAATAGGCCTTGGTGAAGGGCACCAGTTCGTTGCCCTGCCAGACGGCAAAGGTGAAATCGGTGAACAGGTTCGCGCGCCGCCCGTGGCCGGCTTGGGCATAGATCATCACCGCATCGATGGTCAGCGGGTCCAGCTTCCATTTCCACCAATCCCCGCGCTTGCGCCCCACGTGATAGGGGCTGGAAAGACGCTTGATCATCAGCCCTTCGGCCTTCATCTGCCGCGCTTTCCCTCGTGCGGCACCCAAGTCCTCCCAGTCGAGCGCCAAGATAAGGGGCGAGGCCTGCACGGGTGCATCCTGCGGCACAGCGGCCAAAATCCGGTCCAGCAGCGCCCGCCGCTCGGATAGCGGCGTGGCCCGCAGGTCCGCACCCCCCGCTTCCAGCAGGTCATAGGCCAGCAGGATCACCGGCGCCTCGGCCAGCAGCTTTTTCGGCACCACCTTGCGCGTAATGCGTTTTTGCAAGGCGGCAAAGGGCAGGGGGGCCGCACCATCCCAAGCCACCAATTCCCCGTCCAGCACGGTCCCATCCGGCAGATCGGCGGCCAGTCGCGCAAGTTCGGGGAAACGGTCGGTCATCAACTCCTCCCCGCGCGACCAGACATGAAGCGCACCGCCCCGCACGATCACCTGTGCGCGGATCCCGTCCCATTTCCATTCCGCCAGCCAGTCGGCGGCAGGGCCAAGGGCTGCCAGATCCTCGACCCCATACGCCAGACAAAACGGATAGGGGCGCGACAGATCCGCCGCCGCATTCTCCGCCTCGATCAGGGCGGTGAAACTGGTGGTATCAGGCGACCACTCCCCCATGAGGCGATGCGCCAGTTCCGCCTCGTCCCGCCCCGTGGCCTGCGCCAGGGCACGGGTCATCAGCTTCTGGCTGACCCCCATGCGAAAGCCACCCGTCAAAAGCTTGTTGAAGACCAGCCTCTCAGTCGTGTCCAGCCGGTCCCATGCCGCAAGAACCGCGACGCGGCGGGCCTCATCGTCTGAGTCAATCAATCCCCGCAAGAGGTTGATCCAATGAGACAAATCATCATCCGATGCGCTCTGCGCGGGCGGCAGGACAAGGGCAATCGTCTCGGCCAGATCGCCCACCACGGCATAGGACTCCTCGAACAGCCAGAGCGGTATTCCCGCCGCTTCGGCCGCCCAATCGCGCAGCCGCGTGGTGGTGACCGCCCGTTTCGGGCGACGGCCCGAAAAGATCGCGATGGTCCAAAGCTTGTCGGGGTCAGGCGCGCTGCTGAAATAGTCCGCCAGCGCCGCCACCTTTTCGCTGGTCCGTGTCGTTTGGTCGATCACCGTGAACAGCGCCGCGAAACGTTTCATGCCGCGTCCCCTGTCTCCTCGGCCTCCGCCCCATCCTCGCCACCATATTCCGTGGCCAGAACATGCGCGTCATGGCCCTGATCCCGCAGATATCGCGTGAAGATATCCGTGTAACCATGAGTCAGATACAGCTTTTCCGCCCCCGTCGCCTTGATCGCACCCAGCAGCCCATCCCAATCCGCATGGTCCGAGATGACGAACCCCCGGTCCGCCGCCCGCCTGCGCCGCACGCCGCGCATCTGCATCCAACCGCTGGCATAGCCGGTGGACAGCGCCCCAAAGCGCCGCGCCCAAGGGCTGCCCAGAACCGCAGGCGGGGCCACGATCAACGCGCCGGGATGCGCCTTGCGGTCAAGGTCCGGCGTGATCCTGATCGTGTCGGGCAGCGGCACGCCCTGCGCCCGCAGCACCGCATTCGTGTTCTCCACCGCCGCATGGGTCAGGATCGGGCCGATCGCGGGATCAAGCAGATGCAGCAACCTCTGCGCCTTGCCCAAGGAATAGGCCGCAAGCAAACTGACCCGCCCCTCGGCCATATTCCTCGCCCACCAGCGGTTGATCTGATCCGCCACAACCGCCTGTCTTTGCCAATGAAAAACCGGTAATCCAAAGGTGCATTCCGAAATGAACGTGTGGCACCGCAGGGGCTCAAACGCCTCGGACAGCCCGTCATCCTCGACCTTGTAATCGCCCGACACGACCCAGATCTCGCCGCCCACCGCGACCCGGATCTGCGCCGATCCCGGCACATGGCCTGCGGGATGAAAACTCACCTCCGCATCGCCAATCCGCCGCATCTCGCCATAGCGAACCGTCTCACACACAATATCCCCCAGACGGTGCCGCATCACCGGCATGCAGCCATCCGTGCAAAGATAGTGCCGATGCCCAGGCCTTGCATGATCCGCATGCCCATGGGTGATCAGCGCCCGATCGACAGGCCGCCAGGGATCAATGAAGAAATCCCCCGCCGCGCAGTAAAGCCCGCGATCCGTCATTGTCAGCACCGCTTGCGCCATCACTCACCCCTTTGCGTCACCCCAAGGGTAGGGCGCAGCCCCCGCCCAGACCAGCCCAAACCCGGCTTGCACATCGCGCCGTGCTGGCTAAGGTTCCCGCCAAACCCAAGGGAGGACATGAAGATGCGTTTCGTCAGATACGGAGAGATGGGGGCCGAGAAGCCCGGTGTGCTGGATGCCCAAGGCCGCATCCGCGATTTGTCGGGCGTGATCCCCGATCTGACCGGCCCCGTCATCGCCGATCTGCCCCGCGTCGATCCCGAATCCCTGCCCCTCGTGCCCGGCAATCCCCGCCTCGGAGCACCCGTGGGGCAGGTGGGCAAGTTCATCGGCATCGGCCTGAACTATGCCGACCACGCCGCCGAGGCCGGGATGGAACCCCCCGCCATGCCCATCGTCTTCATGAAGGCCACATCCTCGATCTGCGGGCCGAACGATCCGGTCTATCTGCCGCGCGGATCGCAAAAAGGCGATTGGGAGGTAGAACTGGGCGTCATCATCGGCAAACGCGCCAAATACGTGACCGAGGCCGAGGCCCTGAACCATGTCGCAGGCTACTGCATCGTCAATGACGTGTCCGAGCGTGCCTTTCAAATGGAGCGTGTGGGCCAATGGACCAAGGGCAAAAGCGCCGACACCTTCGGCCCCATCGGCCCCTGGCTGGTGACGCCGGACGAGGCGGGCGACCCCCAGACCCTCGACCTGACGCTGGATCTCAACGGCAAGCGCGTGCAGACCGGCAATACCGCCACCATGATCTTCACCGTCGCCCAGATCATCGCGCATCTGAGCGAGATGATGACCCTGCATCCCGGCGACGTCATCGCCACAGGCACACCGCCGGGCGTGGGCATGGGCATGAAACCCCAGCGTTTCCTGCGCGCTGGCGATGTGATGGAGCTTGGCATCGCCGGGCTTGGCCAGCAGCGTCAGGATGTCCGGCAGGACGCCTGACCTCCCCTGACAGCCCGCCTGATCCCGCAGGGGTCAGGCGCTTTGCAGATCCCCGACGCAGGCGGGATGCGCCGCGAAATGCGCCGCAACCCCGTTGAACACCATCGCGCGGGTGGCGGGTGTGTCCATCATGACCTCATGCTCGCCGCCCTGCACCAGACGCAGCTCACCGCCCGGCCAACTGGCCATCCGCGTCTCGATCCGCTCGGGGCAGACAATCCGCTCATGGGTGCCCATATAGGTCAGGCAGGGATGCGAGGGCGCAGGACGCCGCGCAAGGCCCGCCATCTCGACCAGCGCCTCGTTCAGCCAGCGCAGACTGGGGCCTCCCAGCGCCAGATCGGGATGCGCGGTCATCTGCCTTTGCATATAGGTATACATGTCCCGGTCGCGGGTCAGCGTGTTGTCGTCGAACGGCTCGGCCATGACATAGGTTTCGGGCTTGGTGCCGGGGGCCAGATGATGCCCGAACCCAAGGCGTGGCGCGCTCCATGACAGCGCCCAGGCGGCGGGGCGGGTGGCCGCGGCCATCTGGATCCCCCACATCGGCCCGGTAAAGGCGCAGGCCGCAACCGGCAGCCCCTCCATCAGCGCGCGCAGGCCGATGCAGCCGCCCATCGAATGGGCCAGCAGATAGAAGGGACGCGGCAGGTTCAGCGCCCGCGCCGCCTCCATCATCGCAGCCACGTCTTTTTGATAATCCGTGAAGCGGCCGATATGGCCGGTGCGCCGGTCGGACAGCAGGCGATCGGCCAAGCCCTGACCGCGCCAGTCGATCGTCAGCGTATCATAGCCGCGCCCAGCCAGATCGGCGGCGGCGCGGCCATATTTCTCGACATATTCGGTGCGCCCCGGAAACAGCAGCACCGTGCCGCGCGCCTCTTCACCCGCCGCACAGGGCCAGTGCCCCACGCGGATGCGCGGCCCGTCGGAGGTGCGCAGCCAAAAGGCTTGCCCACCCACGGGACCATCTGCAACATCATGAAAAAGCGGCGCAGATTCCATAGCTTAGCTCAGAACGGAACCAAGCTGCATGGCCATGCCCATATCGCCATCCACCGACAATTTGCCGCTCATGAAGGCCGAGGTCGGGTTCATGTCGCCCGACATCATCGCCTCGAAGGTTTCGGCGCTGGCGGTCAGGGTCACGTCCGCATCCTCGTCGCCTGCGCGTGCGCCAGTGGAATCCACCATGACCGCGCCTTCGCCTTCGATGACGAATTTGGCCGAACCGTCAAAGCCGGAACCGCCCATCTTCTCGTTCAGTGCGGCCACGGCCGCGTCGATTACTTCGCTCATTCGCATGGTCCTTTTTTTCATGCGCGAGGGGCTAACAATTCCCGATCCGCGCGTTACACTCCTGTGTTATGAGCGCGATCCGTTTCAATCTCAAACCTATCGTCGCGGCAATGTTCGCGATAGTCATGTATTCCCTACCTCTGGTTGGGCAAGTGGCAGAGCCTGCACCCTCCGGGCTGGAGCGGTTGTATGACAGTCTGGCCACGGCCAGCCCGGCCGAGGCCAAGGGGTTGGAGCGGGAGATTCGCCTTGAATGGCGCAAGACCGGCTCGCCCGCGATGGACCTGCTGCTCAAGCGCGGGCGCGAGGCGCTGGAGCGGGGGGACTATGCCGTGGCGGTTGAACATCTGACCGCGCTTACCGATCATGCGCCAGATGTCGCCGAAGGCTTCCACATGCGGGCGCGCGCCTATTTCCGCACCGAACAGATCGGCCCGGCGCTGGCCGATCTTGAACAGGCCCTGACCCTCGATCCGCGCCATTACGAGGCGGCGCATGGGCTTGCCGTGGTGCTGGAAGAACTGGGCCGCCAGCAGCAAGCCTATCAGGCCTACCGGCTTGTGCTTTCCATCCATCCCCATTACGACCCGGCCGCCGAGGCGGTGACGCGGCTCAAGGCCCAGGTCGAGGGTCTCAAACTCTGATCGGGGAACAGGCCCATGGGGCAGCCTTCACGGATCACGGCGGTCCTCGGGCCGACGAATACCGGCAAGACGCATTACGCCATCGAACGGATGCTGGGGCACCGGACCGGGATCATCGGCCTGCCGCTGCGCCTGCTGGCGCGCGAGGTCTATGACAAGATCGTCCGCGCACGCGGCCCCTCGGTCGTGGCGCTGGTCACGGGCGAAGAACGCATCGTGCCGCCGCGCACCCAATATTGGGTCTGCACCGTTGAAGCGATGCCCGAAGGCATGGGCGTCGATTTTCTGGCCGTGGACGAGATCCAGCTTTGCGCCGATCCTGAACGCGGCCATGTCTTCACCGACCGGCTGTTGCGTGCGCGGGGCCTGCATGAAACCCTGTTTCTCGGCTCCGACACGATGCGCGGCACCATCGCGGCCCTTGTGCCGCAAGCGCAGTTCATGCGCCGCGACAGGATGTCCAAGCTGACCTATGCGGGCTCGAAGAAAATCAGCCGGATGCCCGCCCGCAGCGCGATTGTCGGGTTCTCGGTTGATAATGTCTATGCGATTGCCGAACTGATCCGCCGCCAGAAAGGCGGCGCGGCCGTGGTCATGGGCGCGCTCTCTCCCCGCACCCGCAACGCGCAGGTCGAACTCTATCAGAACGGCGATGTGGATTATCTGGTCGCCACCGATGCCATCGGCATGGGGCTGAACCTCGACATCAACCACGTCGCCTTCTCGGCGCTGACCAAATTCGACGGGCGGCGGATGCGCCAGCTTGCGCCCAACGAACTGGCCCAGATCGCAGGCCGCGCCGGGCGCGGCATGTCGGATGGCACCTTCGGCGTGACAGGCGAGGCCGAGCCTCTGGACGATGAGGTGGCCGAAGCGATCATGGAGCATCGCTTCACCCCCATCCGCAAACTGCAATGGCGCAACCACGCCCTGCAATTCGGCCAGCTCGATGCCCTCATCGCCTCGCTGGAAGACACGCCCAAGGATGATCTGCTTGTCCGCGCCCGCGAGGCCGACGACCTTCTGGCCCTCAAATCCCTGTCCCAAGTCGCCGAGGTGCGCGCCCGCGCCTCGGACGCGGCTTCCGTCCGCCTGCTCTGGGACGTCTGCCGCATCCCCGATTTCCGTGGCATCAGCGGGGCCGAACACGCCACGCTTCTGGAAGCGATCTTCAACTTCCTGCACCAGTCCGGCCGCGTCCCCGATGACTGGCTGGCGACGCAGATCAAACGCATCGACCGCACCGAGGGCGAGATTGACACACTCTCGAAACGTCTGGCCTTTATCCGCACATGGACCTATGTCGCGCAGCGCAGCGGATGGGTGCGTGACGAAAGCCATTGGCGCGAGGCCACGCGCGCTGTAGAAGACAGATTGTCGGATGCGCTCCACGCGCGGCTGACCCAGAGATTTGTGGACCGCCGCACCTCCGTGCTGTTGCGGCGGCTCAAGCAGAAGGAGGCCCTTTTGGCCGAAGTGAACGACAAGGGTGAAGTGACCGTCGAAGGTGAATTCGTCGGCCGCCTCGAAGGGTTCCGGTTCCGTCAGGACCGCGACGCCACCGCGCAAGAGGCCAAGACGATCCGTCAGGCCAGCATTTCTGCGCTTGTGCCGCATTTCAATCTCAGGGCGGACCGTTTCTACAACGCCCCCGATACCGAGATCGATTTCACCGAACAAGGTGGCCTCATGTGGGGCGATCAGGCGGTGGGCAAACTCGTGGCCGGGGCCGATCCCCTGAAGCCGCAGGTTGCCGCCTTCGTCGATGACGAGGCTGGCCCCGATGTGGCGCAAAAGGTCCAGCGGCGCCTGCAACATTTCATCGACCGCAAGATCGCGGCCCTGTTCGAACCCCTGCTGGCCCTCAGCCGCGACGAGGCGTTGAACGGCCTTGCCCGCGGCTTCGCCTTCCGCATGGTCGAGAACATGGGCATCCTGCCCCGCGCCAGCGTCATCGAAGAGGTCAAGGCGCTGGATCAGGAGGCGCGCGGTGCCCTGCGCAAGCATGGCATCCGCTTCGGTCAGTTCACCGTTTTCATGCCGCTTCTGCTGAAACCCGCGCCCACCCGCCTGCGCCTTGTGCTCTGGTCTCTGGCGCGCGGTCTGGACGAATTCCCCGAAGCCCCGCCGCCGGGTCTGGTCACCGTGCCCACGATCAAGGACGCGCATCCCGAATTCCACATCATGTCGGGCTACCGCGCCGCGGGCGAGCGGGCGATTCGCATCGACATGCTGGAACGTCTGGCCGACATGCTGCGCGCCGAGGACAGCCGGACCGGGTTCGAGGCCAAGGCCGACATGCTCTCGATCACCGGCATGACGCTGGAGCAGTTCGCCGATCTGATGCAGGGTCTGGGTTACAAGGCCGAGCGCGGCGAGCGCGCCAAGCTCAAGCCCGCCGAGGCTCCCAAGGCTGAAACGCCCGCCGAGGCACCGACCGAAGCAGCCGAACGTCCCGAGGAAGCCGCCCCCGCGCCCGCCGAGGCCGCACCTGACGCCCCGACCGAAGAGAGCGCGACAGCGCCGACCGAGGCCACCGCAGAGGTCGCAGCAGAGACTCCGGCCGAAATGGAGGTGTTCTTCACCTTCACATGGGGCCGCAAACCGCCGTCGCATCAAGGCCGCCCCAACCGTGGCCGCGGTGCAGCACCGCAAGGGCAGGGCGCGCAAGCCGCCCAGCCGCAAGCCGAGGGCGAGGCGCGTGCCGAACGTGGCGAGCGCAGCGGCAAGCCGCGCGGCAAGGGCAAGCCTCAGGGTGGTGATCGTGGTGGTGACCGCAACAAGTCCCAAGGCGGCGACCGCAACAAGGGCCGCGACCGCAACCGCGAGGGTGACAAGCCCCAGCAGGGGGCCAAGACCTATGAGGCCCGCCCGCCCCGCGCCAAGGACCGGATCGACCCGGACAACCCCTTCGCCGCCGCCCTCATGGGCCTGCGCGACAAGACCTGACGCGGACGCCCCTTGGACGCGCCTGCGGCACGGATGCGGATCGACAAATGGCTCTGGCATGCGCGTTTCTTCAAGACGCGCACGCTCGCGGCCAATGTCGTCAGCGCGGGACATGTCCGTATCAACAGCGTCAAGGCCGCCAAACCCGCACAGGGCGTGATCCCCGGCGATGTTCTGACCTTCGCGCAGGGTGATGCCGTCCGCGTGGTGCGAGTCGTCGCCCACGGCATCCGCCGTGGCCCCGCCCCCGAGGCGCAGACGCTCTACGAGGATCTGACCCCGCCGCCCCCCGCGCAGGAGGATGTTCCATCCGCCCCGCAACCGCAGGACGGCGGTCGTCCGACCAAGAAGGATCGCCGGATATTTGACCTTGATCGTCGTCGCATGCTTGAATGACGGCGACGGCTGTTCTAGCTAGGCCCGAAAGGTTCCGAAACGGGCCGCTGAGTTGAGAGAATGAAATGACTTATGTCGTCATCGATAATTGCATCGCCTGCAAATACACCGACTGCGTCGAAGTCTGTCCCGTGGATTGCTTCTACGAAGGCGAGAACATGCTGGTGATCCACCCGGACGAGTGCATCGATTGCGGCGTCTGCGAACCGGAATGCCCGGCCGATGCGATCCGGCCCGACACGGAACCGGACATGGAAAAATGGGTGGCCTTCAACCGGACCTACTCGGAAAAATGGCCCGTGATCATCTCCAAGAAAGACCCGCTCCCCGAGGCCGAGGCGCGCGATGGCGAGACCGGGAAGCTTGAGAAATACTTCTCCGAAGCGCCGGGCGAGGGCGGCTGATCCGCCCGATTCGGGGCATGTGACAGGCCTGTTCGCAGGGCAGGTGGTATCGACAGTCACACTCAAAGGCTGAACCCCCTGCCATATCAAGGGCTTGATCGGGCAATATGACGTGTCGCATGCGTATTGCTTCCGTATGTGTAATTTTTGTGATATGGTCTGCACACACATGATGTAGACCCCATGGCCCCCGTCCCGCCAAGCCAGTGCCTGCGGACGGAAATTCTGCGAGACATGACCCGGTCAACGAGATTAGTGATAATCTCGCCCGTCTTTTTGTCGCGCAGGGCCTTGGCGTCAATGCGAGGAAAGATTGCATGAGCAAGACCAAGAAGTCCGAGTTTCGTCCCAATGATTATGTGGTCTATCCGGCCCATGGTGTGGGTCAGATCATCTCGATCGAAGAGCAGGAAATCGCGGGGATCGCGCTTGAACTGTTCGTGATCTCGTTCGAGAAGGACAAGATGACCCTGCGGGTGCCGACCAACAAGGCCACCGAGATCGGGATGCGCTCGCTCTCCAGCCCGGATGTTGTCTCCAAGGCAATGTCCACGCTGAAAGGCAAAGCCAAGGTCAAGCGGGCCATGTGGTCGCGCCGCGCGCAGGAATATGAACAGAAGATCAATTCGGGCGACCTGATCGCGATTGCCGAAGTGGTGCGCGACCTGCACCGTAACGACGATCAGCGCGAGCAGAGCTATTCCGAGCGTCAGCTTTATGAGGCCGCGCTCGAGCGTCTGACACGCGAAGTGGCCGCCGTCAGCGGTGGCGACGAAGTGTCGGCTGCCAAGCAGGTTGACGAGGTTCTGGTATCGCGCGCCGCGTGATTGCCCGACCCTGATCGTATGAAAACCGCGTCCCTCCGGGCGCGGTTTTTTTTATGGCCGTTCATATTTGTGCCCCTGTCGCGCTGTTCAGGCCGCAGGCCGCACCTGTTGCCTCGCCCCGCCAGCAGCGCGCGCCGCAGCCCGGTCCGGCGCAACACCGTGTTGATCTTGCAGGATAATCTTTCCTGTCCCACGATGGGACATCAGGCCCCGACCAGCGTCACCAGCACCAATAGGGCAGCAACCTCGGCCACCTGCTGCGCCGCCCCCAGCACATCCCCGGTCTGCCCCCCGATCTTGCCCCGCGCCAGCGCCGCCACGCCCCAGCCCGACAGGGCGACGGTCATGATCAGCAGCAGCGCCGCCAGACCCAGCGCCATCAGGGCCAGAATGGCCCCCAGCGCCGCCCCCAGCACCGCCGTGTCAAAACTGACCCGCCCCACCGACCGCGACAGCCCGCCCTCGCGCGCAAAGGGCAGGGCATGCAGCAGCCCCGGCATCACCGCCCGCGACAGCGCTCCCACCGCGATCAGGGCAGGCAGCGCCAGCCCCGCTTCGAACAGCAGGGTCAGGGCCATCCACCGCAGCCCCAGCGACAGGATCAGCGCGATCACGCCATAGCTGCCGATATGGCTGTCCTTCATGATCTCCAGCCGCCGCGCGACCGTCCAGCCGCCCCAGAACCCGTCTGCCGTGTCGGCCAGCCCGTCCTCGTGCATGGCCCCGGTCATCATGGTCAGCAGGCCCAGACACAGCCCCGCCGCCAGCAGCGCGGGCAGGCCCAGCCCCAGCAGGATCACCCCCGCCAGCCCCGCAAGCAAACCCAGCACGGCCCCCACCACCGGCCAGGACCACGCCGCCGCCGCCCCCCGCGCCAGAGCCGCGTCCGAGGCCCGCAGCGGCAGGCGGGTCAGCAAGGCGAAACCTGCCGACAGGTCGCCGCCCCGCATCCAAGCCCTGTCGTCCTGTGTCATCGAAATGCCTCTTGCCGCCTTGCCCATACCGGTCCTTCGGTTAAACACGGGATCGGACCCCCGATCAATGAGCGAGCATATGGCCAGACAATTCCCCACCCTCGATACGCTCCGCGCCGCCCTGCGTGACCTGCCCGCGCCTGAGGCCGGGGCGGTGGCCGCAGCGCAGGCCCGCAACGGCCAGTTGACCAAGCCGCCGGGCGCCCTGGGCCGGCTGGAGGATCTGGCGATCTGGATGGCGGGCTGGCAGGGCACGGACCGGCCCCATGTCAACGCCCCGCAGGTGATCATCTTCGCGGGCAATCACGGCGTCACGGCGCGCGGCGTCTCGGCCTTTCCGGCGGCGGTCACCGAACAGATGGTCCTGAACTTTCAGGCCGGCGGCGCCGCGATCAACCAGTTGGCCAAGACCTTCGGCGCGCGGATGGACGTGCATGCGCTGATGCTGGACAGACCCACCGCCGATTTCACGGCAGACGCGGCGATGACCGAGGATGCCTTTCTGGACGCCGTATCGACCGGCTGGCATGCGGTCGATCCGCAGGCCGATCTGCTGGTGACGGGCGAGATGGGGATCGGCAACACAACCTCGGCGGCGGCACTGGCCCATGCGATCTGTGGCGGGCAGCCTGCCGATTGGGTCGGGCGGGGCACGGGCGTCGATGATGCGGGGCTGACGCTCAAGGCGCAGGTCGTGGCCGAAGGTGTGGCGCGGCACCCGCATTGCCGCCGCGACGGGATCGAGGCGCTGCGATGCCTTGGCGGGCGGGAACTGGCCGCGATGGCGGGCGCGATCCTGCGGGCACGGCATCTGCGGATCCCCGTCCTTCTGGACGGCTTCATCTGCACCGCCGCCGCCGCCTGCCTTGAGGCCGCGCAACCCGGCGCGCTGGATCATTGCCTTGCCGCCCATGTCAGCGCGGAATCAGGTCATGCGCCGCTTCTGGCCTATCTGGGCAAGGCACCGATCCTGTCGCTGAACCTGCGGCTGGGCGAAGGCTCGGGCGCGGCGCTGGCCATCGGCATCCTGCAAGGGGCCGTCGCCTGCCATTCCGGCATGGCCACCTTCGCCGAGGCGGGGGTGTCCGGGGCCTGAGGCGGGGTCAGCCCGCCTCGGCCGGGCGATTCTCGTCCAGCCGGGCCAGCAGCATGACCTCAAGCTCCTTGTTCAACTCACGCGCACGGGTCACATAGGCCGTATTCTGTTCGGTCGGCACATCGGGGTTCCACAGATCAGCCAGTTCGCGCAACGCGTCGCGGTCGTGGTGGTAGAACACGGTTTCGGCCTGCGACGCCTCGTATTCGCTCAGTCCCATATTCTCCAGAACATAGCGGCCCGCGCGCAGCGAGCTGTCGAACATCTCGCGCACCACGTCATTCGCACCGGCCTTGACCAGTTGGAACACATGCACCCGGTCGCGGGCGCGGGCGATGATGTGCAGGTCCGGGCGCTCTTGCCGGGCATAGGTCACCAGCCGGTTGGTCGCGGCGGGATCGTCCAGTGCCACGACCAGCACGCGCGCCTTGTGCAGCCCTGCGGCATGTAACAATTCGGGCCTCGTGGGATCGCCGAAAAAGCCCTTGAAGCCGAACTGGCGCATCAGCTGGATCGTGGGCATGTCGTGATCCAGCACCACTGTCTTGAACCCGCTGGACTGCACCAGCCGGTTGACGATCTGCCCGAAGCGGCCGATTCCGGCAATGATCACGGTGCCTTGCTCGGTCACCTCGTCATGGGGTGTTGCCTCGCCCGTTTCGATCAGGCGGCGTGACAACTGATCGAACAGGATGAACAGAAGCGGTGTGATCAGCATCGACAAGGCGACCACAAGCAGCAGTTGGTCCGCCAATCCGCGCGGCAAGACATTCTGCTGGACCGAGAAGGACAGCAACACGAAGCCGAATTCCCCCGCCTGTGCCAGAGACAGGGTGAACAGCCACTGGTCGCGCCCCTTGAGCTTGAAGGCAAGGCCCAGCCCGTAAAGGATCATGCCCTTCAGCACCATCAGCCCCAGCGTCATGCCGATCAGCAGGAGAGGGTCCGCAAAAAGCATCCCGAAATTGATGCCCGCGCCCACGGTGATGAAGAACAGGCCCAACAGAAGCCCCTTGAAGGGTTCGATATCGCTTTCCAGCTCGTGCCGGAACTCGCTATTGGCCAGCACCACACCCGCAAGGAAGGTGCCAAGGGCGGGTGAGAGGCCCACCAGCATCATCAGAAAGCCGATCCCCAGCACGATCAGCAGGGCGAGCGCGGTATACATCTCGCGCAGATGCGTGTGATGGATGAACCGGAACAGGGGCCGGATCAGGTAAATGCCCGCCAGAATCACGATCGCCACGGCCCCCAGCGTCACCAGCGTGACGCCCCAGCCCGGCAAACCCTCGACCAGCGACATGCTGTGGCCGTGATCCTCGATCTGCGAGGGTCGCAGCACCTCGCCATTCGGGCCGACCTGCGCCAGCATGGGAAAGGCCAGAAGCGGCATCAGCGCCAGCATCGGGATCACCGCGATATCCTGCGTCAGCAGCACCGAAAAGGCGGACCTTCCGCCGCCGGTCTGCATCAGCCCCTTTTCCGACAGGGTTTGCAGGACGATGGCGGTGGAGGACAGCGCGAGGACGAGGCCAACCGCCAGCGCCGTGCTCCATGCCAGACCGAAGGCCATGCCTGCGGCCATCACCGCCGCCATGGTCAGCACGATCTGCGCGCCGCCCAGTCCCAGCAATTTGTGGCGCATGTCCCAAAGTGCGCGGGGTTCCAGTTCCAGTCCGATCAGGAACAGCATCATCACCACGCCGAATTCCGCGAAATGTTGCAGGTCCTGCGTTTCAGACCCTACCAGCCCCAGCACCGGGCCGATGACGATCCCTGCCGCCAGATAGCCCAGCACCGACCCCAGCCCCAAACGTGCGGCGATGGGCACGGCGATCACGGCTGCGGCCAGATAGATCGAGGCTTGATAGAGGAAGGTTTCCATGGGTCGTCCTCGCGGTTGTTCGGGCGGTTGCACTCAGGTGGGCAGGGGGGCGTCCTGCTTGAACTGGTCCATGACGATCTGGCTTTGCACGCGGGCCACGGCGGGATGCGGCAGCAGCACCTCATGGATCAGCCGGTTCAGCGCGGGCAGGTCGTCACAATAGACCCTGAGCAGGTAATCCGCATCGCCTGTCAGGGTCCATGCCGAAATGATCGCCGGTTGCGTGTCGACGAGCCTTGCAAAGCTGCGCGACTGTTCGGGGCCGTGGGTGGCCAGCTGGACCTGCACGAAGGCCTGCACATGCAGGCCCAGCTTCATCGGATCCAGCCGCGCGGCATAGGCGGTGATGAACCCCTCGGCCTCCAGCCGCTGCCGACGGCGCCCGGCCTGGCTGGGCGACAGGTTCAGCACCTCGCTCAGGTCCTGCGCGGTCAGATGGGCGTTCTTTTGCAGCGCTGCCAGCAGGCGTTTGTCGGTGTCATCCAGCATATGCGCGATCTCCGCATGGGGTGCGTCTTTTCTGTGAGATTTCCGCATATATGGCCGGAAACCATCCCGAGAATGCGCAGATTTCCGGCGATGATGGCGGTATTCTTGGCGCAACGCAACAGGACAACCAACAGGAGACAGCGCAATGGGACCCTTTCCGCATGACGCCCCCAAGGCCCGTATCACCCCCCAGAACCCCGCCGGCACGGACGGGTTCGAATTCGTGGAGTTCGCCCATCCCGAGCCCGAGGCGCTGCGCGATCTGTTCTCCAAGATGGGCTATACGCTGACCGGACGGCACAAGACCAAGGATATCGAGCTTTGGCAGCAGGGCGATATCACCTATATCGTGAACGCCGAACCGGGTTCGATGGCGACGCGTTTTGTCGAGGAGCACGGGCCCTGTGCGCCGTCAATGGGCTGGCGGGTCGTGGATGCGGGCAAGGCACTGGCCCATGCGGTGGCGCAGGGGGCCGAGGAATATACCGGTGACGACAAGACGCTGGATGTGCCCGCGATTGTCGGGATCGGCGGATCGCTGATCTATTTCATCGACGAGTATTATGAAACCAGCCCATATAACCGCGAATTCGACTGGCTGACCCAGTCCAAGCCGGAAGGTGTGGGGTTCTTCTACCTCGATCACCTGACCCACAATGTCTACAAGGGGAATATGGACAAGTGGTTCGCCTTCTATGCGAAGATCTTCAATTTCCGCGAGATCCGCTTCTTCGATATCGAGGGCAAGTATACCGGCCTGTTCAGCCGCGCGTTGACCTCGCCTTGCGAACGGATCCGCATCCCGATCAATGAGGATCGCGGCGAAACCGGGCAGATCGTGTCATACCTCAAGAAATACAATGGCGAAGGTATCCAGCATATCGCCGTTGGGACCGACAGGCTCTATGACGCGACGGATGAGATCCATGACCGAGGCATCCGCTTCATGCCCGCACCGCCTGCGGCCTATTACGAGCTGAGCAAGACCCGCGTGCAGGGGCATGAGGAGCCGATCGACCGGATGGCCAAGCATGGCATCCTGATCGACGGGGAAGGTGTGGTGGATGGGGGCGAGACCAAGATCCTGCTCCAGATCTTCTCGAAGACCGTGATCGGGCCGATCTTCTTCGAGTTCATCCAGCGCAAGGGCGATGACGGCTTCGGCGAGGGCAACTTCAAGGCGCTGTTCGAATCGATCGAACAGGAACAGATCAACGCCGGTGAATTCGCGGCCGAGTGATCGTGCCGCATGAGAGACAAGAAACGCCTCCGGTCTGCCGGGGGCGTTTTTGTTTTCGGGGCCTGTCCCATCGTGGGACATTTTTTGGCATGAATGATATCAATGGGTTACGCGGACGCGTTTACCATATATTAAGGGTTTGGCGCTGTGTTGCGTGCGGAACGCGAAGGGCGGATTTTGTTGAAAAAGTCGGCATTAGAACGCGTTGAGGGCTGCCCTCATGCTCGGGTGTCGCCGTTTGGTTCGGGCAATCGCCCGTCGCGCCGCCTTGAGGCGTCTATCTGGCCGCTCAGATCATGCCGTGGCCTCCGAGTTGGCGCACTGAGGCCGCAGCTTCGCGAGTTTTCGGAGGTTCTGGGCGATGGCGGCGAGGAGGAATTCGTCTTTGGCACCATTGGGACCGCGCAGGCGTAGCCGGTTCAGGCCGAGGATGCGCTTCAAGTGGGCGAAGAGCATCTCCACCTTCTTCCGCTTGTCTCGGGATACCTTGTAGGCCTTGGTCTTGCGGCATTCGCGGGCGAACTCGCGTGCTTCCTCATGGGGTTCACGGGTGACGTATCGGGCCTCCGCTTTCGGGCAGCAGATTTCCTTGGATGGACAGGCCTGACATGTCGCCTTCAAGGCACGATATTTCTTCCGCCCGCCGGTGTCCTGACCCCTGTTCGGATCGGAGTAGTTCCGGCGATATTGCTTGAGAGCGTGTCCCTCGGGGCAGATGTATTGATCATTCGCCTCGTCCCATTCGAAGTCGGATCTGGACCAGGTGCCATCGGTCCGCTCTGATTTATCGATGACAGGGATGAAGGGGATGATGCTGCGCTTTTCGACCAGCCATCCAAGGTTCTCAGCGTTGCCATATGCCGTGTCGGCCGCCAGCCAATCCGGTCGAATGCCGAACCGCTTCTCCGTCCTGTCCAGCATGATCCGCGAGGCTCCGACCTCAGCCTGACGGATCGCTCTCGTGGCTTCGACATCCATGATCACCGAACTCTTGGTGTCGATCAGGTAGTTGGTGGCATAGGCAAAATACGGGCGGCTTTCCTCGGCGCGGGTCCATTGCGCAGCCGGATCGGACTTCGCCACGAACTTCGGCTGGACCGGCGACGCGGCCCCGAAGGCGGCATCGTCGAGTGTCTCCAGGTATTCCCGCGCCGCCCGGGTCCCGGCCTCACGCGCGACCTCCGGGCTCCAGTCCTCAGCTGCGATTGACCGGGCCTTGTTGGCGTCAGCGGAGATCAGGCTGGCATCCACGGCAAAACCCTCGCCGGACACCAGGCCCTCCCTCAGGCACCGCTCGACCGTGGCCTCGAAGATCTGTCGCAGCAGATTGCTGTCGCGAAACTTGCCATGGCGATACCGCGAGAACGTCGAGTGATCCGGGACCTTGCCCTCCAGGCCCAGCCGACAGAACCACCGATAAGCGAGGTTCAGATGGACCTCGTCGCAGAGGCGACGTTCCGACCGGATGCCCATGACGTAACCAATGACCAGCATCCGGATGATCAGCTCTGGATCAATCGAGGGACGCCCGAGGTGACTGTAGAAGGGGCGCACGGCCTCCCGCATCCCATCCACGTCGAGGAAACGGTCGATCTCGCGAAGCATATGACCGGAAGGAACATGACGCTCCAGATCGAAGTCATAGAACAACTGTGCCGGTGCCGTTTGGGTGCCCATCATGACGAAATCCTCCAATCCCCTCATAATCAAGTGAATCAAAGGACTTGCCGCGCTGCAACAAAGACTTTTTCAACAGCATCGGCGGATAGCGGACCTTCTCTGCAAGCGCGAACCATCCATGCCGTGACGTCTGGGTCCGACATTCGCGCGGCCCTGAAATGGAGTAATTCGCGGCACCGTTGCGTAGTGGCAGTGAGCCCAAAGCAACATCTATGTGAGTACGTTGGGGCGTGGTATCCTTGGTCGCATGATGATTTCCGATATCCAAGATTACTTCACCAGAGGGTGCGGGCGCTGCGACCGCTTTGATACGAAAGATTGCTCCACCAAACTCTGGGAGAGCGGCCTCGCGAGGCTGCGTGAGATTTGTCTCGCAGCTGATCTGAAGGAAACTGTCAAATGGGGGCACCCCTGCTACATGCACGCGGGTCGCAATATTGCGATCATCGGCGCGCTTCGTGGGGACTTTCGCTTAAGCTTCTTTGAAGCGGGTTTGATGAAAGACCCTGACCGTGTGTTGGAGAAACAGGGGCCAAACACGCGGCATCCTGACATGATCCGGTTCACTTCGACCAGTCAGGTATCGAACATGGAAGGCACGATTTCCGCCTATCTGGATGAAGCCAAATGCTATGCTGAAAAGGGCATAACGGCCCCGAAAGATAACAGCGCGCCAGTCCTGCCAGACGAGTTGGCGGAAGCACTTGACGCAGATGCCGAGCTGGCCGATGCCTTTCACGCGCTAACGCGCGGTCGTCAGCGAAGTTATGTCATCAATCTGAATGGCGCAAAGAAGTCTGAGACGCGCGTAGCGCGGATCGCGCAGTTCCGCGACAAAATCATCGCTGGCAAGGGTGCGCTGGAGCGCTGAAGGGTATTCACGGTGAACGGCAGCAAAGTCCGCTCTACCGACCTTCACCCTCCAGAAATGCTGCAAGATGCATGAATGGCAGCTTCGTTGAAGTCGCAGCGCAGCGGTAGAACCCCCGGTCTATGGCAGGTCTGGGCCTGATGCGACGCTATCCATTTCTGAAGGTGCTATAGGGATGATGCTGCGCCACAGCGTGACGGCGGGCAAAACATGTGCAAATGTCCGAATGCAAATCCGCTTTGGATTGCAGAAAAAGGAATATGCTATGTCTTATTCTACAATATCACTCTGGGATGTGACGGAATGGACCGATGCCCATGAGGCGCTTGCACGGGATAAGTTTGTGCCCATGGTCATGTCTGTCGGGGCAGACCGCGTTCAGATGGTTCGCACGGGCGACAAAAGCTTTTGCGTCATAACTGAATATGCCGACGCGCAGAAAGCAGAAAAAGCACAAAAACGCATCGCGGAAATTCGTAGCCAAGCTGCGGAAGAATTACCGATGACGATGGCCAGTGCGTCCGCTGGATCAGTTTTCGCGCACGGTTGATCGACTCTGAATGTCATAACATACCTGCGGCGCGATTGACTGATCGCGCCGCATCTTTTTGCAATACCCAATGCGTGAGTCTTGCCCGATTACTGACGCTCTGGCCAATTGTGCTTGGACGCGGGGCTGTGTCACAGCTCGAAGGATTGCCAAGCCAGAAACACCGCGAAAAGGATGGATGTCTGTCTTGGGGACGCTGCGCCCCGCGCGTGAATGATGTTAACCGACGGATTGGGGCCGGGCTTACCTTCGATCTGGTGCTGCTGACGCCCGTTTTCGTCGCCTTCCCCCATCACCCCCTTGGCATGGTCAGGACGATGGAGCGGTTGCCTTTGACGTAGCTGAGTTCGTTCTCGCCGATCGCGCGGACCTGGCCGCCGTCGAGGCGGTCGCCGACCTGCACTTTCTGGTAGCGGCCATTGGACAGGCGCACCAGCGCGCGGCGGTTCGAGGGTTGGCCGTAGACGCCGATCAGGTTGACCTGACGCAGGTTGATCGCGCCGCGCACCGTGGCCTGTTGGGCGACGGATGCGGAGGACGGGATCTGCGGCGCGGCGCTGCGCGGGGCCGAGAGGGCTGCGGCGGAGGCCACCTGTTGCGGCGCTTGCCGCAGGGTCTCGCGGGTGGTTTCGACCGTGCTGCTGAAATCGCGCGGTCGGGCGAGGGGTTTGAGCGAACTGGCAATGGCCAGTTCCGTGGCGTTGGCGCGGGCTTCGGCCTCGTCCTCATCGGCCTCGTCATCGGTGTCGACGATGGGCACATCGGGCTCGCGCAGGGCGAGGGCTACGGCGGCCAGTGTCGCGGGCCGGGGGCGGGGGCGCACTTCGGCCAGTTCGCTGCGGCTTAGCCCGCCCAGTTGCGCGCGCTCGTTGCTTTCGATCAGCGTGTCCGGGCGCAGGCGAGGGCGCAAGCGCGCCACGCCGGCCTCTGCCTCTGCGTCGGCCTCGGTGTCGGTGCCGGGCGTGCGTTCGAACCGGGTCGGCATGCCGGGCGGGGTCACGGCAGGGCGGCCCGTATAAACAACGGCCCCTTCGGGTGTCACCGCCCCTTCGGGCGTGGCGACAACCAAGCCGCGCGGGTCCAGATCATAGGTCGTGCCGGGTGCCGCAGGGTTGGACTGTGCGGCGGGG
Organism: Seohaeicola sp. 4SK31; assembly: GCF_028802875.1. Lineage (NCBI taxonomy): Bacteria > Pseudomonadati > Pseudomonadota > Alphaproteobacteria > Rhodobacterales > Roseobacteraceae > Seohaeicola > Seohaeicola sp. 4SK31. The sequence goes on from NZ_JARAMP010000009.1 coordinate 63,894, forward strand.
CGCTGGTCTGTGGGGGCGCGCCCCTCGGGCAGGGCGACGGCATCGAAATTCTGCAACCGCGTGTCGATCGAGGCGAGGTAGAGATCATCCAGCGTCGCCGCAGGGGGCACATCCGGCTGATCGGGGGCGACCTGCCATATCCCTGTCGCAGCATAGGAGGACAGGGCCGCCGCCGCGATCTGCTCGGGGCTGAGGTCCGGCCCGGACGCGGCGTCGCGCAGCGGGTCGAGCGGTGCCAGATCTTCTGCCGCGGCATCGGGCGGCAACAGATCGTCATCCAGATCCGAGAGGGTCTGATCTTCCTCCAGCCTGACAAGATCGACGGTGGGCGCGTCCGGATCGGCTGCGGGCATGTCTGCGGGCAGGGTTGCGTCCTGCGCACGGGATGTGTCCGGGCTATCGGATTGTGCGGTGTCGCGCGGGCTGAACAGCCCATTGACCCCGCCATCGGTGAAGAGCGATGCCCATGCGGCGACCACGGCCATGAAAATCAGAAGGGCGCCGGTCAGGACCACCCCCATATAGCGTGGCTTGCCACGCGCGGGCGCGGCCTCTCCCTCGGGGCGGCGGGCCCCGAAGATGGTGAGGCGCTGCTTCTCGCTCAGGTCGGGGCGGGTCGCTCTGGGCTGCGCCGGGCGCAGGGGGGCGGCGTCGCCTGCTGCCTTTGTCCGCTTGCCCGCCAGACGTGCCACCAAGAGAGACAGGCCGTTTCCGGCATGTTCGTCATCCGTCGCAGGGGCGGCCGGGGCAGAGCGGAAGGCCGCCGGGCGCAAGGTCGGGTCGGGTGTGGGGGGAGCCTTGCGCGGTGTGTCGCCATCCGTCGCCGTAGCGGTCGCCGTCAGGGGCGGTGCGCTGCGCTGGTCTGCGGCCGCATCGGACCCTTTGCGCCGGGACGGGGCTGCGGGTTTGGGCAGCGGGGGCAGTTCCGCGACGACAGGTTTGTGGGCAGCAGGGGCGGCGTCAGGCAGCGGCGCGGCATCCTGTGGTGCGGTGTCTGCCTGCGCGGCGGGAGGGATGTCGGGCGCGGCGGGCTGAATGCGGCGGCTGGAGAAAGCAGGCAGCGGGTCCGCATCCTCTGCCTGGCTGTCGGTCTCGCTCGTGTCGGTCCGGGTCGGGTCGCTGTCATCGCTGGCCGTGGGAAGATCGGTCTGCACGGCCGGTATCGCGGACGTATCCGGGGCGGGCGTTTCTTGCGCCAGCGCAGTGTCCGGGTCGGCATCTGTCAGGGTCTCGGCCTCGGGCGCGTCCGCTTCGGCGGTGACAGGCGGGCCGTCGGGCAGGGCGGATGTCCGGGCCTCGACCGCGATGACGATGTCGGACACGGCCTCATCCGCGGTAACCGTCGCGGGGAGAGGCTCATCCGCCTCCAGCGGTGCGGCGGTCGCAGCTTCGGCCGTGTCGGGCAGTTCGGGCAGTTCGGGCAGAGGGTCTTGCCCGGCCTCGTCCAGATCGAGATCCACCGGCGCAGGGGCCTCGGTCCGGCCCAGAACACGGATCGCATGGGTGTCGCGCATCAGCCGGTCGCCGGGTTCGATCAGCCTTGCGGCGGCATCGGTCGGGCCGAAAAAGGGCTCTCCCGGAAAACTGTCAGTGCCAGGAATGGCCACGAAGCTGACAGGGCAGAAATCATGCTCCTCGGCAAAGCCCTCGGCCTCGTCCAGCGTTTCGCGGGCGACGGCGGCCACATGCAGATCGTCGCCGACCACGATCCAGTCAAAGCGCAGGTCGGCCACGTCATAGGGCGTGGCCCCGTCCAGCGCGCGCGCCACATGCGCGGCCATGTCCGCGCCCTTCGCCGGGGCGGGCAGCTTGAGGTAGCGGATCTGTTCGTTGGGAATCACCAGCTTGCTGCGCAGACCGGCGCTGTCGAGCTGAATGGCCGTGCGCCGCAGGACTGCCATTTCCCCGCCCAGATCGGGCGCATCCAGCGCCACATCACCCACCATATGCCAACCGCCCGGGACGCGATGAAGCAGCCCGATGCCATCAAAGGACAGGGTGAGAGCAAAGTTGGGTTTCATTTACCTCTGACTATCATTCCTGGGCGCGCGACGGGAGTCCGCGCCGATCACGTATTGGTTTTACAGCAGCTTCTTGCCGAGGGGAAGGAAAACACCCCAGAGCAGATCAAGCAGCCCTTGGCCGGGACCGGGCCGTGGTGCAGTCTGCGCAACAGAACGCCCGATATGCGGGCCAAAGATGGAAGGACAAGCCGATGCGACAGATGTTCAAACCCCTCATGGTGACAGCCTGGGCCGGGGCGGCGCTGCTGCTTGTGCCGCTGGCCGGTGCGGGCCTGCCGCAGGGCGCGGGACCATATGCAGCGCAGGCCCAAAGCGCCGAAGCCCCGCGCCAGATCAGCGTCAGCGGCACGGGACGCGTCGATCTGGCCCCCGATATGGCGACGGTGCGGATTGGCGTGACCCATCAGGACGAGGATGCCGCGGCAGCCTTGCAGCAGACCTCGGATGCGGTGGCCGCGATGCTGGCGCGTCTGACCGAATTGGGGATCGCGGCACGCGATGTGCAGACAGCCGGTCTGTCGCTGAACCCGGTCTGGCGGGATCGCCCGGAACAGCAGGGCCAGCCGATGCCATGGGGATTCGAGGCCAGCAATGTGGTGAGCCTGCGCCTGCGCGACATCGCGGCGCTGGGCGAAGTGCTGGACTCGCTGGTGGCGGATGGGGCGAACCGTCTGGACGGCGTCAGTTTCGGCCTGCAGGACCCCGAGGCCAGCATGGACGAGGCACGCCGTCTGGCGGTCGCGGATGCAAGGCGCAAGGCGACGCTGTTTGCCGAAGCGGCCGGGGTCGCTCTGGGGCAAGTGATCGACCTGACCGAGACGGGCATGGCCACCCCGCGCCCGCAGATGATGGAAATGGCCGCGATGCGGGCTGATTCCGTGCCAGTGGCGGCGGGCGAGGTGGGGATCACAGCCTCGGTCCAGATGACCTTCGCGCTGGAGTGATGGGAGAGGGCGAGGGGGGCGCTGCCCCCCACGTCGAACTCTGTTCGACGCCCCCCCCGGAGTATTTGGGGCAAGATGAAAGGGGGGCGAACGACGTGGCGTTCACGCGGCAAAGCCGTCCGGCTTGAACCTGACCATGGCCTCGGGGCCTTTTGGATCAAGCTCGAAGAGATGCGGGCGGGCGGCCAGATAACCGCGCCAGTTTCGCTCGGGTTCCGTGCTGATCCTGATCTTGTGTTCCGCATGCATCCATGGCGCAAGTAGGTTGAGGCGGATGCCGCGTGCCTTCTGGCTGTGTTTGGCGATCATGTCACGGATCTTGCGGTCCAGATCGGATACGTCGCCCTGTCTCGTGGGGACAGCGCAGACGGCGCCCAGTTGGTAAAAGCGGGTGCAGGCCTCGCGCAGAGCATGAGGCGCCTTCTGATCCCCGAGGCCGATCACCTCGAGCCCGTATTCCCGCAAGCGCTGAGCGAGATGGGTGAAATCCCCGTCAGAGCTGGCAATGACAAAGCTTTCCAGTTTGCCAGAAAGCGCAAGTTCCATCGCGTCTATCGACATCAGCAGATCCGTGGCGTTCTTGCCACTGCCGGAATGGATCAACCTGAACCCGGATACCTCATGCCAAAGAGAGGGGCGTTTCGCGTCCATATAGACGCGCCTGATACGGGGCAGGCCGTTTTCCTGCGTGATCCGGCTGATTTCAAGCGCATGCGATGCGCTGATATTGTCCCCATCGACCAGAACGGCAATGTGCTTGCTCATGGCTTGCTTCACTTGTTTTTCATGCGGACTCGCGCGTCGCGCATGTCCAGAAAGTCCGTTTTTCAAATACTTGTGTGAAAGCTTGCATGTCTGAAGGCTGCGATCAACCTTTCGCTGATCTCGCTGCGCGTACCTGTGAGGATAAATGAAAACCCGCCGCCCGGTTTATGGGGCGACGGGTGAGGATGATGATCGTCCGGGCCGTCTCCGGCAAAGGCGTCAGGCGGAGGCTTTGTTCAGGGCCTGATCCAGATCGGCGATCAGGTCATTCGCGTCCTCGATCCCGATGGAGATACGGACCACGTTGGGGCCGGCGCCTGCCGCGACCTGCTGTGCCTCGGACAATTGGCGGTGGGTGGTCGAGGCCGAGTGGATCACGAGGCTGCGCGTATCGCCCAAGTTGGCGACATGGCTGAAGAGTTCCAGACTGTCGACGAACTTGACGCAGGCGTTGTAGCCGCCCTTGAGCGCCACGGTGAAGAGGCCGCCCGCGCCCTTGGGGCAAATGGACGCGACGCGGTGGTTATAGGGCGAGGAGGGCAGGCCCGCATAGGTGACGTAATCGACAGCCGGATGCGTTTCCAGCCAGCTGGCCACGGTCACGGCGTTTTCCACATGGCGCTGCATGCGCAGGCTGAGGGTTTCGATCCCCATCAGCGTGTAATGGGCCGCTTGCGGGTTCATGGTCATGCCCAGATCGCGCAGGCCGATGGCGATGCCGTGGAAGGTGAAGGCGAGGGGCCCGAACGTCTCGTGGAATTTGAGGCCGTGATAGGCGGGCTCCGGGGCCGAGAGCGAGGGGAACTTGTCGGAGGCCGACCAGTCGAACTTGCCCGAATCGACGATGGCGCCGCCTGTGACGGTGCCGTTGCCGGTCAGGTATTTCGTGGTCGAATGCACCACCAGCGTGGCCCCGTGTTCGATGGGGCGGCAGAGGTAGGGGGTGGCCGAGGTGTTGTCCACGATCAGCGGCAGGCCGGCGGCATCCGAGATCGCGCTGATCGCGTCCAGATCGGTGATATAGCCGCCCGGATTGGCGATCGATTCGCAGAAGATCGCGCGCGTGTCGTCGTTGATGGCGGCCTTGACCGCGTCCAGATCGTCGAAATCGACAAAGGTCGCGGACCAGCCGAAGCGTTTGATCGTCTGGCTGAACTGCGTGACCGTGCCGCCATAGAGACGGGTCGAGGCCACGATGTTGCGGCCCGGAGCCATCAGCGGGAAAAGCGCCATGATCTGCGCCGCGTGCCCCGACGAGCAGCAGACAGCCCCGACGCCGCCTTCCAGCGTGGCGATGCGTTCCTGCAGCACGGCCACGGTCGGGTTGGTCAGGCGCGAGTAGATATAGCCCACTTCCTGCAGGTTGAACAAAGCGGCGGCGTGATCGGCGTCGCGGAAGACATAGGCCGTGGTCTGGTAGATCGGCGTCTGGCGCGCGCCGGTGGCGGGATCCGGCCGGCTGCCGGCGTGAATCTGCAGGGTATCAAAGCCGTAGCTGGGTGCATCTGTCATTGAAGTCTCCTCCCGTTTATACTGAATTGCCATATCAGTAGGACAACCCGCAGCGCATCACAACGGGGCAGCGCGGGACAACAGGCGGGCCGAGGCCCGGAAAGGACAGACCATGCGTTCGGTATTCCATCTTGCGATTCATGTTCACGATCTCGATGCGGCGCGGGAATTCTATTCCGGCGTCATGGGAGCCGAGGAAGGACGCAGCACCGATACATGGGTGGATTTCGATTTCTTCGGTCATCAGCTGAGCCTGCATCTGGGCACGCCCTTCGTGACCGCGAATACAGGCCGGGTGGGCGAACATATGGTGCCGATGCCGCATTTCGGAATCGTGCTGGGGCTGGCGGACTGGAAGGTGCTGGCGTCGCGGTTGCAGGAGGCGGGCGTCGCATTCGTCATTCCGCCGTCGGTGCGGTTCGAAGGGCAGCCGGGAGAACAATGGACGATGTTCTTCCGCGACCTGTCGGGCAACCCGATCGAGGTCAAGGGCTTTGCCGACACGACGGGTATCTTTGCATCCTGACATCATTGCAGGGCGTCCCGCCGGGGGCGCCCCTTGCGCCGGTCAGCGCATCCAGAAGCCGGCTTTCTTGATCTGGTTGCGGATCATCTGTTCGCGCCGGGGCAGCGCGTCTCGGTCGAACAGCGCGCGCAGTTTGGCCCCGCGGGCCTGATAGATCAGGCGCTTGGCGGGATCATAGGATTTCAGCGCGCGTTTGATCCGGTTCGGGGCGGTGATTGTTTCAAGCAGATCGACCACGGCATCGCTTTCGCGGGCATAGAGCATGGGCAGCATCCGGTAATGGCAGCTGACCGACCCGTCCAGCAGCCCGGGGGGCAGCGTGTCGCGCCCGCCACCGAAACTGTGGATCACGAGGGGCAGCGCCACCTGATCCAGCCAGGGGTCCAGCGATTGGCAGGCCAGTTCCGGCGGCGGCGTGTCGCGGATGGCCAGCGCCATGTCCAGAAAGCGTTGCCCGAACAGATGCGGGCAGCGGTAGAAGAAGAAGCCTGCGTTGAAATACAGGTATTTCTGCCAGTATTCATCGGGTTGCGTGGGATCGAGCGAGCTGTCGAAATCCAGTCCGAAACGGTCGTAGAGCGATTTCCAGATGGCGGTATAGCCGGGGCCATACAATTCGATCTGCGGCCATGTCCCCTCGCGCCGCAATGAGGCTGTGGGGCGGTCAAAGTCGAACGGAACCGTGGTCAGGTCGCCGGTGATCAGCGTATCGGTGTCGAAAAAGACGAAGGGTTCGCCCTTTGGCAGGGCGAAAAGTGCCTCGATCTTGTTGCCGTAGGGGTATTCCGCGCCGAAATGGCGGCTTTCGAAGGGGATCACCTCGGCGCCCAGTTCGTCCAGCAGCGCCAGGATTTCGGGGTCCTGAACGCGCGGATCGCCGGGCCAGAGCGGCCCCGGTTGCGGCATGGCGACGAACAGGCGGCCGGGGAAATCGGGCGTGCTGTGACGCAGGCTTGCCGCGAAAAGCAGCGCCTCGTATTGCAGACGGCCGTGCTGGGCCACGACCAGAACGTTGAAGGTTTTGGGTGTTTTCGCCCGTTTTGCCATACTCGAACCCGTCACTGCCTGTTTGGTGCCGACTATATGCGGCTTCGTGTCCGGGCAGAAGAGGGCATGGCACAGGAGTTCCATGCCGGCTCAAACGACGCGCCAACCCCTTGTAATTCCGTCTCATGAGGAACAGTTTGGCGGGGCGGGCGTTTTTGTGGTCCGCAGGATTGCCCCGGCTACTCTGCGGATGGACCGTCATGTTTCGTGTCGACCCATCCTGCCCAAGCTGCTAGGTGAGGCGGCAACACAGGACCCGAAAACCATCGACCACGTAGACATGACACAGAAGAAGCCCTGGAACGAGCGCTGGCTTGAACGTCTGCCCGCAGACAGCCTGCTGATGCGGTTGCTGCTGGAGAGTTTCCAGGAACATCGCTGGAAATACCTTGCCGCGTCCGGAGCGATGGTGCTGGTGGCGGCTTCGACCGCGCTGTCGGCCTGGATGATGGGCGAGATCATCGACACGCTCTCCACCCCCGAGGACCGCCGCCGTGTGCTGCTGGTCGGGGTGGGCGTGGCTGCGATCTTTGCGTTCAAGGGGGTGGCTTTCTATATCCAGGCCGTGCTGATGGCGCGGGCGGGCAACCGGATCGTGGCGCAAAAGCAGATGCAGCTCTACAGCCGTTTGTTGCAGCAGGGTGTGGCCTTCTTCAACACCAACGAATCCTCGGACCTGCTGCTGAAGATCACCCAAAGCGCGCAAGCCGCGCGGCGGGCGATCGACACCATCGTGACGGGGTTCATTCGCGACTCGCTGACGCTGGTCGGGCTGGTGGCCGTGATGTTCTATCAGCAGCCCTTCCTGTCCCTGATCAGCCTGATCGTGGGGCCGGCTGCACTCTATGGGTTGCAGAAGATCCTCAAGAAAGTGCGTCAGATCATGGCGCAGGAAATGGCGGGACTGGGCGAGATCATCAAGGTCGTGCAGGAAACATCGACCGGGGCGCGGGTGGTCAAGGCTTTCGGGCTGGAGCCGCGGATGGCGGACCGGATGGATGTGGCCGTGCGGCAGGTCGAGAATCGCGCCAACCGGATGGTGCAGCTTGAGGCCGCGACGATGCCGTTGCTGGACGTGATCACGGGGCTTGCGATTGCCTCGATCGTGATCCTGAGCGCGGTCAACATCTTTGGTCAGGCGCCCGGCACGCCCGGACAGTTGATGTCCTTCGTCACGGCTTTCCTGATGGCCTATGAGCCCGCCAAGCGGTTGTCCCGGATGCGGGTGATCATCGAAAGCTCGATGGTCGGGGTCAAGATGATGTATGACCTGCTGGATGCGCCGCAGACCTTGGTCGAGGCTGATGACGCGGTGCCGTTGACCGATGGCCCCGGCGCGGTGCATCTGGATGACGTCCACTTTGCCTATGGTGAGAACAAATCCGTCGTCAACGGCGTGACCGTGGATTTTCCGGCAGGCAAGACAACGGCGCTGGTCGGCCCGTCGGGCGGGGGCAAGTCCACCCTGCTGAACCTGATTCTGCGGCTTTACGATCCCAATCAGGGCCGCGTCCTGATCGACGGGCAGGATATCGGCAAGGCGACCTTCGAGTCGCTGCGCAGCAAGATCGCCTTTGTCGGGCAGGATACCTTCCTGTTCTCGGCCACGGTGATGGACAACCTGCGCCTGGCGCGCCCCGATGCCAGCGACGATGAGGTGGTCGAGGCGGCCAGAATCGCGCATGCCCATGAATTCATCGAGAAACTGCCCAAGGGCTATGAGACGCAGATCGGCGAGAACGGTTCCTTCCTGTCTGGGGGGCAGCGCCAGCGTCTGTCCATCGCCCGCGCGGTGCTGCGCCGTGCGCCGATCCTGCTGCTGGACGAGGCGACCAGCGCGCTGGACAGCCATTCCGAGGTTCTGGTGCGCGACGCGCTGGCCCGGATCACCGAGGGCGTGACGACCATCGTGATCGCGCACCGTCTGTCCACCGTGATGAACGCGGATTGCATCTGCTATCTGGAAGGCGGGCAGGTCATGGAACAGGGCAGTGTCGCCGAGTTGCTGGCGCTGGACGGCAAGTTCAAGGCGCTGCATGACGTGCAGTTCGGCGGCGGCACGAGGTCGGTGGCAGAGTAGGGATTGCAGCTTTCATCAGCGCGGATCCGCGCTGATCCCGTTGCGGGAAAACATCATCCTGATCAGATGGGAAAGTGGTGGGCGACCCTGGAATCGAACCAGGCGTGCGTCTCCGCGAGGGAGTTACAGTCCCCTGCCACACCTTGCGGCCTGTCGCCCACTTGCGCCGGTTGCCCGCCGCGTGAGGGGCTGATTAATGCCCCACCAAGGGGACGTCAACAGGAAAAACCTTGCAGCCGACCGGCGCGCGGCGCATGAACGGGACCAATGTTGCACAGTCGGACCGGATGGGGGCGCGAGACCATGAAAAAACCCAAATGGGTCGTTGAAAAGGAACAGGCGCGCAAAGCCGAAGCCAATGAAACGATTTGGCTTTTCGGCCTGCATGCGGTGCGCGACGCGCTGATGAACCCCGCGCGCGAGAAGCTGCGGCTGGTCGTGACGCTGAACGCGCGCGACAAGCTGGCCGATGCGATTGCGGCCAGCGGGATCGAAGCTGAGGTGGTGGACCCGCGCAAATTCTCGGTCCCCATTGATCCGCAATCGGTGCATCAGGGCGCGGCCCTTGAGGCGCGGCCGCTGGACTGGGGCCGCGTGGCCGATATCTGCGTCGGTGTGCCGGGGCGGGTGCCGCGCGTGATCCTGCTGGACCGGGTGACCGATCCGCATAACGTGGGCGCGATCCTGCGCTCGGCCGAAGTGTTCGGGGCGGTGGCCGTGATCGGGCCGCGTCATCATTCCGCGCCCGAAACGGGGGCCCTGGCCAAGACCGCGAGCGGCGCGCTGGAGCGGCAGCCCTATCTGCGGGTCAAGAACCTGGCCGAGACGATGGAGGAGTTGCGCGCCATGGGGTATATCCTGCTGGGGCTGGATGGCACGGCCACGCAGACCATCGAACAGGCGCTGGAGGGGCGGCGCGACCGGCCCGTCGCGCTGGTGCTGGGGGCCGAGGGGCCGGGATTGCGCGAAAAGACGCAGCAAACCTGCGATCAACTGGTCAAGATTTCGTTTGCGGGTGAATTCGGCTCGCTCAACGTCTCAAATGCGGCGGCGGTTGCCCTATATGCGTCCATGGAGCATTGAAGGACGCGGTATGACCTATGGGACGAAAGTGGCCACCTGCTGCTATTGCGGCACGCGCGCCGCACTGGTGCTGCGGGGCAAGGAACGGCATGAGCTGTCCTGTGCATCCTGCGGCGCACCGTTGCACAACATGAAATCCCTGCGCCCCGAAGCGGTGCAGAACCATCCTGTCGTGACGCCCCAGCCCGAACGCGGCGGGCCGCGCAACCGCCCCGGCCCCACAAAGCATATCGGCAAACCCAAGAAGCGCAAAAGCACCGCGCGCTGGCTGGCGGGAGAGATCTGGGATCTGGTCGAGGATGTCTTTGACTGACCGAAGGGCAAGGCGGACCCACGCGCGGGCCTGATCGCGCGACTATCACAGGTTTATTACCGCATCTTCATATTCTCTTCACGGTTCCTATTTGAAGGTAGGAGGCGCGCTATCGGAACATACGCGCTTTCTTCACTGTCCCTCGTTCCGTGACTGGCGCCCAAGGCTTCCTTGGGCGCTTTTTTCTGTGCAGTGTCGCTGTCAGGCTTATAAGGGCGGCGGCGCGGGGCTATGCTGGAAGGCATGAGCGAGACTTATTCCGACGCCTTCCTGCGCGATATCCTGAAACGCACCCGCCGTATCGCGGTGGTGGGCGTGTCGATGAACCCTGTGCGGCCCAGCTATTACGTGGCGCGCTATCTGTCGTTGAAAGGGTTCACGGTGATTCCCGTCAATCCCGGCCATGCGGGCGAGGTGCTGTTCGGGCAAACCGTTCTGGGGCATCTGTCCGACATTGCGGGCGGGGTGGACATGATCGACATTTTCCGCCGCTCCGAGCATGTGAAGCCGATTGTCGAGGAGGCTTTGGAGCTGTTTCCGAAGTTGCAGACCGTCTGGATGCAGATCGGGGTCGAGAATGACGAGGCCGCCGCCATGGCGCGGGCGCGCGGTGTCGATGTGGTGATGAACCGCTGCCCCAAGATCGAATACCAGCGCCTGTTCGGCGAGTTGCGGATGGGTGGGTTTGCGACCGGGGTGATCTCGTCGAAGTTGTGAGTGCGGCGGCGCGGGCGGATTTTGAGTATTTTTGGCAAGATGAAGATGCGGCGCGCGTCAGGGTGTGCGGGCGGCTTTTTCGTCGATGCCAGAGGTGCCTTGGCGGCGCGCGAGTTCGGCCAAGACGTCCGATAGGGGCACATGGCGCGATTGCAGCATCACCAGCAGGTGGAAGAGGACATCGGCGGCCTCGGAGGTGAGGGCGGCTTTGTCGCCCTTCACGGCTTCGATGATGGCTTCCACCGCTTCCTCGCCGAATTTCTCGGCGCATTTCTCGGGGCCCTTGGACAGCAGCTTCGCGGTCCAGCTTGTCTCAGGATCGGCATCCGCGCGGGCGGCGATCAGGGCGGCGAGGTCGTCGAGCGTCATTGGTCCAGCCTCATCGGGATGCCTGCGGCGGCCATGTGATCCTTGGCCTGACGGATCGTGTAATCGCCGAAATGGAAGATCGAGGCGGCCAGCACGGCAGACGCGCCGCCCAATGTGACGCCCTCAACCAGATGATCAAGGTTGCCCACCCCGCCCGAGGCGATGACGGGGATATCGACCGCGTCCGAAATCGCGCGGGTGAGGGGCAGGTTGAAGCCTGCCCGCGTGCCGTCGCGGTCCATCGAGGTCAGCAGGATCTCGCCCGCGCCCTTGGATGCGACAAGGCGGGCAAATTCCACCGCGTCGATGCCGGTGGGTTTGCGGCCGCCATGGGTGAAGATTTCCCATTTGCCGGGGGATACCGTCTTGGCGTCGATGGCGACCACGATGCATTGGCTGCCGAATTGATCGGCAGCTTGCGCCACCACATCGGGATTGGCCACGGCGGCGGAGTTGAAACTGACCTTGTCAGCCCCGGCCAGCAGCAGGGCGCGCACATCGGCCGGGGTGCGGACACCGCCGCCCACGGTCAGCGGGATATAGCATTGCTCGGCCGTGCGGCGCACCACGTCGAACATGGTGCCCCGGTTTTCATGGGTGGCGTGGATGTCCAGAAAGCACAGCTCATCCGCGCCGGCGGCGTCATAGGCGCGGGCCGCATCGACGGGGTCACCCGCATCGCGCAGGTCCACGAAATTCACGCCCTTGACCACCCGGCCATCGGCGACATCGAGACAAGGAATGATCCGGACTTTCAGCATGGCACCAGCTTTAACGGGAGGGGCGGGAAAGGGAAAGCCTCAGCCTTTGAGGGCGGCCAGCGCCGCGCGCAGGTCCAGCGCGCCGTCGTAGAGCGCGCGGCCCGAGATGGCACCGTTGAGCGATGCCCCGCAGTCGCGCAGGGCGATGAGGTCGGCCAGGGACGAGACGCCACCCGAGGCGATGACCGGGATGCTGACCGCATGGGCGAGCGCCGCTGTCGCCTCGATATTCGGGCCTTGCATCGCGCCGTCACGGTTGATGTCAGTGTAGATGATGGCGGCGACGCCTGCATCTTCGAAGCTGCGGGCCAGATCGGTGACCATCACATCCGTTTCATGCGCCCAGCCTTTGGTGGCGACGCGGCCATTGCGCGCGTCGATGCCCACGGCGACCTGCCCCGGAAAGGCGCGCGCGGCCTCGCGCACCAAGGCGGGGTTGTCCACCGCCACGGTGCCAAGGATCACGCGGGCGAGGCCCTTTGACAGCCAGCGTTCGATCGTGGCCATGTCGCGGATCCCGCCGCCCAGTTGCGCGGGCACTTTCGTGCGCTCAAGGATCGCCTCGACCGGGGCGGCATTCACAGGCTCGCCCGCGAAGGCGCCGTTCAGGTCCACCAGATGCAGCCATTCGCAGCCTGCGGTCACGAATTCCATCGCCTGCGCGGCGGGATCGTCGTTGAAGACGGTGGCTTGGTCCATCTCGCCTTTGTAAAGCCGCACGGCCTTGCCGTCTTTCAGGTCGATGGCGGGATAAAGGATCATGGGGGCACCTGTGTTGGTCTGGGATTGGCGGCCTTTGACCATGCGTCGCAGGAAAATGCAACGCGCGGGCTGCGGCTGACCTCATGTCACGCTTGATTGGTGCAGGGCGGCACGGCAGGATTCGCGCCACGGAGCAAGCACGCATCAGGGAGGATGATGGCATGCGCAAGACGATCATGATGGCGGCGGTGATGATGCTGGGGGCAGGGAGCGTCGGCGCAGAGCCGCTGCTGGGCACCTGGCGCACGGCGCCCGATGACAATGGCAATACCGGGCTGATCCAGGTGGCGCCTTGCGGGCAGCAGATCTGCGGCACGCTGGTCAAGTCCTTCGACAGCAGCGGCAAGGAGATGGCCAGTCCCAACAACGGCAAGCTGATCATCTCGGAGACGGTCGCGTCGGGTGGCGGGTCCTACAAGGGCAAGGTCTGGGCGCCGGATCGCGACAAGACCTATAACTCGCGGCTGGAACTGTCGGGCGACAGCCTCAAGGTCAGCGGTTGCGTGCTGGGCATCTGCCGCGAGGGGGGCAACTGGACCCGCGTGAAGTGATGCGGGCAGGGGCGGCCCGGATCAGGGCCGCCACGCCAGAAAATTGGCGATCATGCGCAGGCCGACGCGCTGGCTTTTTTCCGGGTGGAACTGCATCCCCAGAATATTGTCACGCCCCACGATGGCGGTGATGGGGCCTGCGTAATCCACATGGGCCAGCAGATGCGCGGGGTTGGCCACGCGCATGTGGTAGCTGTGCACGAAATAGGCGTGATCGCCTGTCTTGATGCCGTCGAATATCGCATGCGGCTGGTCGATCACCAGATCGTTCCAGCCCATATGCGGCACTTTCAGCGCGGGGTCGGCGGGGTCGATCCTGACCACCTCGCCGGGGATCCAGTCGAAACCGGGGGTCGGGGTATATTCCAGCCCGCGTGTGGCCAGCATCTGCATCCCGATGCAGATGCCAAGGAAGGGGCGGGCGTGGTGGATCACCGCCTCCTCCATCGCCTCGAACAGGCCGCGGTGATCGAAAAGTTCCTTGCGGCAGGCGGGGAAGGCCCCGTCACCGGGCAGCACGATCCGGTCGGCGGCGCGGACGGTGTCGGGGTCGGAGGTGACGATCACCTCACCCGCGCCGGTCTCATCCGCCATGCGCTGAAACGCCTTCTGCGCGGAATGCAGGTTTCCGCTTTCATAATCGACGATGACGGTCCGCATGGGGCTTACAAGCTTCCCTTGGTCGAGGGGATGGCGTCGGCGCGGCGGGGGTCAGCCTCTACCGCCTCGCGCAGGGCGCGGGCGACGGCCTTGAAGGTGGCTTCGGCGATGTGGTGGCTGTTGAAGCCGTGGAGTTTGTCCACATGCAGGGTGATGCCGCCATGGGTGGCGAGGGCCTGGAAGAATTCGCGCACCAGTTCGGTGTCGAAGGTGCCGATCTTCGCCGTGGGCATGTCCACATTCCAGACAAGGAAGGGCCGCCCCGACAGATCAAGGGCCGCGCGCACCTGCGCGTCATCCATGGGCAGGTGGCAGGCGCCATAGCGGCGGATACCGCGCTTGTCGCCCAAAGCCTGCGTCAGGGCCTGGCCCAGAGCGATTCCCACATCCTCGACCGTGTGGTGATCGTCGATATGCAGATCGCCCGTGGCGCGGATGGTCATGTCGATCAGCGCGTGGCGCGACAGCTGATCCAGCATGTGATCGAAGAAGCCGACGCCGGTCTGGTTGTCATACCGGCCCGTGCCGTCCAGATCGATCTGCACGGTGATATCGGTCTCGGCCGTCTTGCGCGTGATGGTGGCGGTCCGCATGGGTCTGGCTCCTGCTTGGTCGGGCTGCTTATAGGCGCATGGGCGGGTTTGGGAAAGGGGCGAGGGGCAAGAGGGGATTGCCCCTGTGGCAATGCTGTGCCAGCGTTGCTGCGCATATCAGAGCGAGGCATTCCATGAGCACCTGCGTCTTCATCCAGCTGCGTTGCAAACCCGGCACCACCTATCAGGTCGCCGAGGAGGTCGCCCTGCGCGAGATCCATTCGGAATTGCATTCGACCAGCGGTGAGTATGACCTGCTGATGAAGGTCTATATCCCCGATGGGGCGGATGTGGGCAAATACATCAATGACAGCCTGCTGGATATTCCGGGGATCGAACGGTCGCTGACCACGCTGACCTTCAAGGCGTTTTGAGGGGAGTGGAACAAGCCGTAAAGTCGCCGCCCCGTGGGGCGGGTCGGCGATCGCGCGGCGACCCGCGACCTTGAGTCCGCGTGGGGGAAGTTTGCGCGGTCAGTGTCAACCATCCCGCCATCCCAGAAACAAAAAAGCCGGCCACGAGAGACCGGCTTTTTTGATATTTGGAGCGGGCGAGGCGATTCGAACGCCCGACCCTAACCTTGGCAAGGTTATGCTCTACCCCTGAGCTACGCCCGCTTCCTTGGGTGAGGCGTGAGATATTAATTCTGCGCGGGACCCGCAAGAGGAAAATTGCGGCTTTGCGGAAAAACTTTCAACCAGACCCCTCAACCCCTGCAAAACAAGGGGGATCAGAAGAGGGCATGGCCCAGGTTGGCCGCCCCGCCAAAGAGCAGCACCAGAAAGGTCAGCAGCGCGCCACCGCCGCGCAGGGGCGATTTGTGGGGCAGGCTGGCCATCCCCAGCGCATGCATGATCCGCCCCAGCAGCAGCATGGCCCCCAGCGCGTGCAGCGCCAGCGCGGGGGCGCCTTGCAGTTCCGCCAGCAGGATCAGAATCAAGCCGAACGGCACATATTCGGCGAAATTGGCGTGGACCCGCATGGCGTTGGCCATGACGGGATCGCCCTTGTCCCCGGCATAGACCTTCTGCTGCACCCTGACCCGGACGACCCAGCCACTGATCGCCAGATAAAGGAGCGCCAGACACCCGGCATAAAGTGACGTGACGACGGGGATCATGCGTCGAACTCGATCAGCAAGTCCTTGGCGTCGATAGAGGCGCCGGGGGTGACATGCACCGCCTTGATCGTGGCGTCATGATCGGCATGGATGCCGGTTTCCATCTTCATCGCCTCGATCGTCAGCAGCAGATCGCCCGCCTTGACCTTTGCCCCCACGGTGGCCGCGACACTGGCCACCACGCCGGGCATCGGCGCGCCGATATGGGCGGGGTTGCCGGATTCGGCCTTGGGGCGCGCGGCGGTCTGGGATTTGACCAGACGGTTCGGCACGCGGATCACGCGGGGCTGGCCGTTCAGTTCGAAAAACACCTTCACCTCGCCGTCATCGGTCGTCTCGCCCACGGCTTGCAGGCGGATTTCCAGCGTCTTGCCGGGGTCGATCTCGGCGGTGATCTCTTCGCCCGGTTCCATCCCGTAAAGATAGGTGCGGGTCGGCAGGGTGCGGACGGGGCCATAGATGCGGTGGCGGCCCATGTAATCCAGAAACACGCGTGGATACATGAGGTAGCCGTTCAGATCCTCGTCGTCGATCTTCTTGCCTTCCAGCTGTTTTTCCAGATCGGCGCGGGTGACTTCCAGATCGACGGGCGGCAGATGCGCGCCGGGGCGGGCGGTATTGGGTGTCTCGCCCTTCAGCACCTTGGCGACCAGCGCCGGGGGAAAGCCGCCCGGCGGCTGGCCCAGATTGCCGCGCATCATGTCGATGACCGAATCCGGGAAGGCCACATCGGTGGCCGGGTCCTCGACCTGCGCGCGGGTCAGGCCCTGGCTGACCATCATCAGGGCCATGTCGCCCACGACTTTGGACGATGGCGTGACCTTCACGATATCGCCGAACATCTGGTTCACATCCGCATAGGTGCGGGCGACCTCGGGCCATTTCTCCTCAAGCCCGAGGCTGCGCGCCTGCGCCTTGAGGTTGGTGAACTGCCCGCCCGGCATCTCGTGCAGGTAGACTTCCGATGCGGGGGCTTGCAGCCCCGCCTCAAACGCCACGTATTGCGCGCGGACCTGCTCCCAGTAGTCGCTGATCTCGCGCACCCGCTCCATGTTCAGGCCGGTGTCGCGGGGCGTGTGGCGCAGGGCTTCCACGATGGAGCCAAGGCAGGCCTGCGACGTGCCGCCCGAAAACGCATCCATCGCCGCATCCACCGCATCCACGCCCGCATCGGCGGCGGCAAGGATCGAGGCCCCTGCGATCCCGCTGGTGTCATGGGTGTGGAAATGCACGGGGATGGTCAGCTCGTCTTTCAGCGCCTTGACCAGAACGCGCGCGGCGGCGGGTTTCAACAGCCCCGCCATGTCCTTGAGGCCAAGGACATGGGCGCCCGCCGCTTCAAGCTCTTTGGCCATGGCGACATAGTATTTCAGGTCATATTTGGCGCGGTCGGGGTCAAGGATATCGCCGGTATAGCAGATCGTGCCTTCGCAGATCCGCTCATTCTCCAGCACGGCATCCATGGCGACGCGCATGTTTTCCGTCCAGTTCAGGCTGTCGAAGACGCGGAAGATATCCACGCCGGTTTCCGCCGCCTGGCGCACGAATTCACGCACCACATTGTCGGGGTAATTGGTATAGCCCACGCCGTTCGAGGCGCGCAGCAGCATCTGGGTCAGCAGGTTCGGCATGGCGCGGCGCAGATCGCGCAGGCGTTGCCACGGACATTCCTGCAGGAAGCGGTAGGCCACATCGAAGGTCGCGCCACCCCAGCATTCCACGCTGAACAGCTCCGGCAGATTGGCCGCATAGGTGGGCGCGACGCGGATCATGTCGATCGAGCGCATGCGGGTGGCGAGCAAGGATTGGTGCCCGTCGCGCATCGTGGTGTCGGTCAAGAGAAGGCGTTGCTGCGCCAGCATCCAGTCGGCCACGGCCTTGGGTCCGTCGCGTTCCAGCAGGGTCTTGGTGCCCTCGCGCAGCCCGCCCGGTTCGGATTTCGGCGGGCGCGGCTGGCGCGCCTCGGCGGGGGGCTTCGGGCGGCCTGCGGTTTCGGGATGCCCGTTGACGGTGATATCCGCGATATAGGTCAGGATCTTGGTCGCCCGGTCGCGCCGCTTGTGGAACTGGAACAGATCCGGCGTCTCGTCGATGAACTTGGTGTGGTATTCATTGTTCAGAAAGGTCGGGTGTTTCAGCAGGTTTTCGACAAAGGCGATGTTCGTGCTGACGCCGCGGATACGGAATTCGCGCAGGGCGCGGTCCATCCGGGCAATCGCCGCCTCGGGCGTCTGCGCCCATGCGGTGACCTTTTCCAGCAGGCTGTCGTAGAACCGCGTGATGACCGCGCCGGAATAGGCGGTGCCGCCGTCCAGACGGATGCCCATGCCCGTGGCCCCGCGATAGGCGGTGATGCGGCCATAGTCGGGGATGAAGTTGTTCTGCGGGTCTTCGGTCGTGATCCGGGTTTGCAGCGCGTGGCCGTTCAGGCGGATATCGGCCTGCGCGGCCATGCCGGTGGCCTCGGCCAGTGTCTTGCCCTCGGCGATCTTGATCTGGGCCTGAACGATGTCGATACCCGTCACCGCCTCGGTCACGGTATGTTCGACCTGCACGCGGGGGTTCACCTCGATGAAGTAGAATTTGTCATCGGCCATATCCATCAGGAATTCGACCGTGCCCGCACATTCGTAATTCACATGGGCGCAGATGCGGCGACCGAGTTCGCACAACTCCTCGCGCTGGGCTTGCGTCAGATAGGGGGCAGGGGCGCGTTCCACGACCTTCTGGTTGCGACGCTGGACGGAACAGTCGCGTTCCCACAGGTGGTAGATCTCGCCGTGCTTGTCGCCAAGGATCTGCACCTCGACGTGCCGCGCCTTGAGGATCATCTTTTCCAGATAGCCCTCGCCATTGCCGAAGGCGGCCTCGGCCTCGCGCCGGCCTTCCATGACCTTCTCGGCCAGTTCCTTTTCACTGTAGACGGGCCGCATCCCGCGCCCGCCGCCGCCCCAGCTGGCCTTGAGCATCAGGGGATAACCGACCTGCGCCGCCTCGGCGCGGATCGCCTCCATATCGTCGCCCAGCACTTCCGTCGCGGGGATGACGGGAACACCTGCCTCCATCGCCACGCGCCGCGCGCTGGCCTTGTCACCCAGGGCGCGCATGGTTTCCGCCTTGGGGCCGATGAAGGTGATGCCGTTGGCGACACAGGCATCCACGAAATCGGGGTTTTCGGACAACAGGCCATAGCCCGGATGGATCGCATCCGCGCCAGACAGCTTGGCCACGCGGATGATCTCTTCAATGCTCAGATAGGCGGCGACTGGCCCCAACCCCTCGCCGATGCGATAGGCCTCGTCGGCCTTGAAGCGGTGCAGGCTGAGCTTGTCCTCTTCGGCAAAGACGGCGACGGTCCGTTTGCCCAATTCGTTGGCGGCGCGCATCACGCGGATCGCGATTTCGCCCCGGTTTGCGATGAGGATCTTCTTGAACTCGGCCATGGCCTGCTCCTTGCTAGGGTCGCGGTCCGGGACGCCGGTCCGCTATCGGATAGCTATGCGTAGCGTCACGCCGCACTGCAGCGCAAGTGCGGGCGTCATGTGTTTGTAACATTCTGCAAGAATTGCAGGGCGGGCAAGCGTGACAAGGTTTGCCACAAGCAGGATCACCCCGGCATCACCCGTGCGGGCAGGTCGCGCAGGCTGTGGGTGCCAAGCTGTCCCATGTTGGAGGCGATGTCCTTTTTCAGCATCTCGATCAGATGGGCGGGACCGGCTTCACCCAATGCCCCCAGCGCATAGTGCCACGGCCGCCCCATCATCACGAAATCCGCGCCCAAGGCGATGGCGCGCAGGATGTCCAGACCGCCCTCGATCCCGCTGTCGAAGATCACCGGCAGGCGCGTGGCCGCCCGGATCGCGGGCAGCATGGAAATGGTCGAGGGCGCGCCGTCGAATTGCCGTCCCGCATGGTTGCTGACCCAGATCGCATCCGCGCCTGCGGCCTCAAGCCCCGGCACATCGCGCGCATCCAGCACGCCCTTGACGATCAAGGGGCCGTCCCAGCCGTCCCGCAGCGCCTTGAGATACTCCATATCCGGCGAGGTGCGCAGCATGTAGCCCGCGTGTTCCGTCGAACTCAGCCCCGTCAATTGCCCGGCATAGCCGTCGATCAGACGCATCCGGGGCATGCCCAGCCGCGCCGTGCCCATGGCCCATGCCGGGCAGCGCGCCACCTGCGCCAAGAGGCGCGGCGTCAGGCGGGGCGGCGAGGTGAGGCCGGACCGTGTCTGCCGTTCACGACGGCTGGCCACCGGCACGTCCACGGTCAGGACCAGCGCCGAAAACCCCGCATCGCGGGCGCGTTTGAGCATATCAGCGCGGATATCGGGGTCACGCGGCGGGTAGATCTGGAACCAGCCATTGCCATCCAGATGGGGTCCCACCTCCTCGGGCGTGCGGCTGGCGACGGTGGACAGACCGTAGGGCAACCCCGCCTTGGTCGCGTTCCGCGCCAGGATCCGCTCGGCATCCGGCCAGAACAGGCCCGACATGCCCACGGGGCTGACGCCGAAGGGCAGGGCGTGGGTCTTGCCGAACAGATTGACCGACATATCCGGCTGGAATTCGCCATGCAGGATCGAGGGCATCAAGAGCACCCGGTCCAGATCCTCGCGGTTGCGGTGCAAGACGGATTCGCTGCCCGTCGCGCTGTCGAGATATTCAAAGACGAACCACGGCATCCGGCGGCGTGCCTGTGCCTTGAGGTCGGAAAGGGCGGGGTAGCGTTGAAACAGATCCATGGCGCGCATTTGCGTGACCCGCCCGTGATTTGTCCAGAACCCTGCGCGGCAAAAGCGGGGGGTTGCGAAAATATCGATGGAACAGATCAAGAACTTCTCTTTCACATGACGCGCGGGCGCGCTAGGATCAGGGGCATGGACCAGTTTGATGACATGCCCGCCAGCCCGACGATCCCGCTTTCTGCCCGCGCCATGGCTGCGCGGCCCGTGGCCCCCTATCTGGACGGCCTGAACCCGGCGCAGCGTGCGGCGGTCGAGGCGCTGGATGGCCCCGTCCTGATGCTGGCGGGGGCCGGCACCGGCAAGACCAAGGCCCTGACCGCGCGGATCGTGCATCTGATGACCCAAGGGCGCGCGCGTCCCGATCAAATCCTGGCCGTGACCTTCACCAACAAGGCCGCGCGCGAGATGAAGAACCGCGTGGGCAGCATGCTGGGCCAGCAGGTCGAGGGGATGCCGTGGCTGGGCACCTTCCATTCGGTCTGCGTCAAGCTGCTGCGCCGTCACGCCGAACTGGTGGGGCTGAAATCCAACTTCACGATTCTGGACACGGACGATCAGATCCGCCTTCTGAAGCAGTTGATCGCGGCGACGAACATTGACGACAAGCGCTGGCCTGCGCGGATGCTGGCGGGGATCATCGACAACTGGAAGAACCGCGCCTGGACGCCCGAAAAGGTGCCCGCGGGCGAGGCGGGGGCCTATAACAACCGCGGGATGGAGCTTTATGCGGCCTATCAGACCCGGCTGCGCGAGCTGAACGCCGTCGATTTCGGCGATCTGCTGCTGCATATGGTCCATATCTTCCAGACGCATGAGGATGTGCTGGAACAATACCGCACCCGCTTTCGCTATATTCTTGTGGACGAGTATCAGGATACCAACGTCGCCCAATACATGTGGCTGCGGCTCTTGGCGGGGGGGCATCGCAACATCTGCTGCGTGGGGGATGACGATCAGTCCATCTATGGCTGGCGCGGGGCGGAAGTGGGCAACATCCTGCGGTTCGAGACGGATTTTCCCGGTGCCAAGGTGGTGCGGCTGGAACAGAATTACCGCTCGACCCCGCATATCCTTGCTGCCGCGTCCGGCGTGATCGCGGGCAATCAGGGACGGCTGGGCAAGTCGCTGTGGACCGAGGAAGAACATGGCGAGAAAGTCCGCCTGATCGGCCATTGGGACGGCGAGGAAGAGGCCCGCTGGATTGGCGAGGAGATCGAGGCGCTGCAACGCGGCACACGCGGGATGCGGCAATATTCGTTGGATGAAATGGCGATATTGGTGCGCGCCAGCCACCAGATGCGGGCGTTCGAGGATCGTTTCCTGACTATCGGCCTGCCCTATCGCGTGATCGGCGGCCCCCGTTTTTATGAGCGGTTGGAGATCCGCGATGCGATGGCCTATTTCCGCGTCGTGACCTCGCCCGCCGATGATCTGGCCTTCGAGCGGATCATGAACACGCCCAAGCGGGGCTTGGGTGACAAGGCGATGCAGACCGTGCAGCGCATCGCGCGCGAGAATGGTGTGCCTCTTGTTCAGGGCGCGCAGATTGCCGTGGGTGACAAGGCCATCACGGGCAAGGGGGCGGCGGCGCTGGGCCAGTTGGTGACGGATATCGCGCGCTGGGGCCGGATGGCGGGGGATGCGGATATCTCTCATGTCGAACTGGCCGAGATGATTTTGGACGAGAGCGGCTATACCGGCATGTGGCAGGCCGACAAGACGCCCGAGGGACCGGGGCGGCTGGAAAACCTCAAGGAACTGGTCAAGGCGCTGGAGCAATTCGAAAACCTGCAAGGGTTTCTGGAGCATGTCAGCCTGATCATGGACAACGAATCCTCGGAAGAAGGGGCCAAGGTCAGCATCATGACGCTGCACGCGGCCAAGGGTCTGGAATTTCCGGCCGTGTTCCTGCCGGGATGGGAGGATGGGCTTTTCCCCTCGCAACGCTCGATGGATGAGAGCGGCACCAAGGGGCTGGAGGAGGAACGGCGGCTGGCTTACGTGGGGATCACGCGGGCCGAGGAACTCTGCACGATATCCTTTGCAGGCAACCGGCGGGTGTTCGGGCAATGGCAATCCGCGCTGCCCTCGCGCTTTATCGACGAATTGCCCGCCGAGCATGTGGATGTTCTGACGCCGCCCGGCCTATATGGCGGCGGATATGGCGCGGCGGGGATGGGCGGTTTCGGGGCTGGCGCGCCCTCTTCAGGGATCGAGGCGCGGGTGGCCGAGGCGAATGTCTACAATTCGCCCGGCTGGAAACGCCTGCAAAGCCGCGCGGCGCAGCGCCCTGTCAGCCAACCCAGCGAGGCGCGCGATACCGTGATCGACATGCAGGCGGTCAGCGCCCATACGATGGGCGAGCGGGTGTTCCACCAGAAATTCGGCTATGGCACCATCATCGGCATCGAAGGCGACAAACTGGAGATCGACTTCGAGAAGGCCGGCGCGAAAAAGGTTGTCGCGCGCTTCATCACCGGGGCGGATGATATCCCGTTCTGACGGGTTCCATTAACGCAGCCACCCAGACCCCCGCGCGTCCCGCGCCGGGGTGATGACGCTTTGCGCCCGTCTTGTCCTGATCTGAAGCACACCCCACTGAAACGCAAAACGGCGACACCCAGGGAGGAGGAGGGGGTGTCGCCGCTCTTGCAACGTGGCCCTCAGGGAGGAGGAGGAGAGCCAGCGTATGGGCCAAGGCGCGACGGTATCCAGGGAGGAGGAGAAGATACCGTCGCTCTTGCATACGAAGACCTCAGGGAGGAGGAGAGAAGCCTTCGCAATCTTTTCAAGAGGCGGCGACACCCAGGGAGGAGGAGAAGGTGCCGCCGCTCTTGCCAACGAAAGACCTCAGGGAGGAGGAGGAAGTCTTCCGTATTCTGTTTAAGGTGCGGCGACATCCAGGGAGGAGGAGCGGATGCCGCCGCAAGTTCACAGATGACCCAGGGAGGAGGAGAGGGCCATCTGATCCCGATGTTACTTTTGCGCGCCGTAGGCGTGCTGGTAGGCGACCGAGCGGATCTGCGACCGGTTCAGGCCCATATCGGCCAGAACGCTGTCAGGCAGGATCGCCAGATCATTCACGGTGTCACGGAACACCCGATATTGGGCATAGCGCGCGGACAGGTCGGCCTTGATCGCCAGCAGCTTGCCGACAAACCCGGCCTGAGCGGCGCGGGGCTGTGCAAGGCGAAGATCCGATGTATAAGCCATGTTCGGTCACTTTCGGTTTGCTTGTGAGCGGGATCGTTTCCGCTCTGTTGTGACTAAGATACGTCGATGCTGCGCATGCACAATACCTATCTCGCGCAATGCTGCTATGCAGCAAATGCATATGAAGGACTGACCTATAATTTAGGCGATTGGCCGCAATAACAGGCGTTTTTCGTGCGGGACTTGTGTCTGCCCGCAAACCTGCCACCTATTGCGGCACTGATGACGGAGGAATTGGCATGTCACTCACGCGAGACAGAATCGAACAGGCGCTGCGGCAGCTTGCTTTGCCGGATGGCGGGGACCTTGTCAGCCGCGACATGATCCGGGCCCTGACCATTTCCGGCGGGACGGTGCGATTCGTGATCGAGGCGCCAAGCCCCGAGGTCGCCCGTCAGATGGAGCCGCTGCGCGCCGCCGCCGAAGCCATCGTGGCGCGCCTGCCGGGGGTCGAGAGCGTGAGCGTCGCCCT
Organism: Seohaeicola sp. 4SK31; assembly: GCF_028802875.1. Taxonomy (NCBI): domain Bacteria; kingdom Pseudomonadati; phylum Pseudomonadota; class Alphaproteobacteria; order Rhodobacterales; family Roseobacteraceae; genus Seohaeicola; species Seohaeicola sp. 4SK31. Next base: position 88,153 of record NZ_JARAMP010000009.1, read on the forward strand.
GACCGCGCATGGCCCGGCGGAGAAGCCGGCGGCACCCAGCCTCAAGATCGGCGGACATCCGACACCGCAGGCGGGACCGACCAAACCCTCGGGCGTGGACCGGATTCTGGCCATCGGGTCAGGCAAGGGGGGGGTGGGCAAATCCACCGTGTCGTCGAATCTGGCCGTGGCGCTGGCCCGGCAGGGGCGGCGCGTGGGATTGCTGGATGCCGACATCTATGGCCCCAGCCAGCCGCGCATGATGGGCGTGAGCCAGCGCCCCGCCAGCCCGGATGGCAAGACGATCATCCCGCTGCACGCGCATGGCGTCACGCTGATGTCCATCGGCCTGATGCTGGACCCGGCCAAGGCGGTGGTCTGGCGCGGCCCGATGCTGATGGGCGCGCTGCAACAGATGCTGGGGCAGGTGGAATGGGGCGAGCTGGATGTGCTGCTGGTCGATCTGCCACCGGGCACGGGTGATGTGCAACTGACGCTGTGCCAGCGCACGCAGCTGACCGGGGCCATCGTGGTGTCCACCCCGCAGGATGTGGCGCTGCTGGATGCGCGCAAGGCGATCGACATGTTCAACACGCTGAAAACGCCGGTGCTGGGGCTGATCGAGAATATGTCGGTCTTTTGCTGCCCCAATTGCGGGCATGAGACGGCGATCTTCGGCCATGGCGGGGTAAGGGCCGAGGCCGACAAGATGGGCGTGCCGCTGCTGGCGGAACTGCCCATTGATCTGGACACGCGGCTGGGCGGGGATGCGGGCACGCCGATTGCAAGCGGTGACAGCGCGGCGGCGCGGGCCTATGCGGCGCTGGCGACACGCCTGATCGAGGGTGGCATGGCCTGAACCGCCCGATTTTTGAGTATTTTTGGCAAGATGAAAGGGGGGCGCGCGGGGTTGTCACCGCGCGCCTCTTCCTGTCAGGGCTTGCGGCGCGGCACGGCATTGGGGCCGCGGGCGGGGCCGCCTGCGCGGGGCTTGGCCCCCTTGCCCGCAGGCAGCGGCTTGCCGCCCGGTCCAAGACGCGCCGAGGTGTTGGCGGCGGCATTGCGCACAGGCGCATCACCTGCGGGCTTGTCGCCGGATTTCTCCCACGGTTTCCCACCCGGTTTGCCGAAGGGCTTGGCCCCCGGCTTGCCGCCGGGTTTTCCGTAGGGCTTGTCGCCTGCCTTGCCCGCGGGCTTGCCATAAGGTTTGTCACCCGGTTTGCCTGTCGGTTTCGCATAGGGCTTGCTGCCGTAGGGCTTGTCGCCGGGTTTCGCGCCGGGTTTGCCGTAGGGCTTGTCGCCGCGCGGTTTGGGGCTGTCGAAGCCGCGATGCACGGCGGGGTCCATCTCGCGCGGCTTGTCGCTGCGCGGTTTGGCGGTATGGGATTTCATCCCCTCAGAGCGGGCCGGTTTCGCGCCGTCGCGCGGGGCACCGCCATGGGATTTGAAGCCGCTTGATTTGAAGCCTGCGGGTTTCGCAGGGGGGCTGCGATCGTCGGCGGGTTTGGGGCGGTGGGATTTCATGCCTGCGGCTTTTGGCGCGGCCTCGACAGGCGCCACGCGGTCGGGCACATCGGCCCAGGCGGCCGCTTCCGCCGGGGGCGGGGCGCGGTGGACGGGACGCTCGCTGCGCTCGGGACGATCCGCGCCACGATGGGGCTTGCGTTCGCCACGCTCTTCGCGCGGGGGCGGGGCCACACGGGGCATCGCGGCCAGATCGGGCGCGTTGTCCATCACCACGACCTTGGCGCCCCCATCCAGAACCGCATCGGGACCCAGCGCCTTGAGGAAATTCGGCAGGGCTGCGGACAGCAACTCGACATAGGTTTCATCCGCCTGCACGCGGATCGCGCCGATGTCGTCGCGGGTGATGTCACCGGCCTTGCAGAGCGTGGGCAAGAGCCAGCGCGCCTCGGCCCGTTCATTGGCACCGACCGACAGCTTCAGCCAGCTTGAAGGGCCGAAGGTCTTGCGCGGGGAGGTGTCGCGCTTGCGCTCGGGGCGCTGTTCGGGATCGGGCAGTTCCTCGGGCGCGGAATGGCGGCTGTAGAACAGGCGCAGATAAGCGCCTGCGATCTGCTCGGCGGTATAGGTCGATGCGATGCGGGCGACGAAATCCTCCTCGCCCTCGTTCAGGGGTTCCGACCAGACAGGATCGTTGATCAGCCGCTCCTCATCCTTGGCGCGGACCTCATCAGCCGAGGGCGGCAGCGCCCATTCCGCCGTGATCTTGGCAAATTTCAAGAGCCGTTCCGCCTTGGCACGGGTCTTGGGGGTGACGACCAGCGCCGAGACACCCTTGCGCCCCGCGCGGCCCGTCCGGCCCGAGCGGTGCATCAGGGTTTCCGAATTGGTCGGCAGTTCGGCGTGGATCACCAGTTCCAGATTGGGCAGGTCGATGCCCCGCGCGGCCACGTCGGTCGCCACACAGACGCGGGCGCGCCCATCGCGCATTGCTTGCAGCGCATGGGTGCGTTCGGCCTGTGACAGCTCGCCCGACAGGGCCACGACCGAAAAGCCGCGATTGGCGAAGCGCGCGACCAGCCGCGATACGGTGGCGCGGGTATTGCAGAAGACGATGGCATTCTGCGCCTCGTAATAGCGCAGCAGGTTGATGATCGCGCCCTCGGTCCCGTCATAGGCGGCGGTCAGCGCGCGGTATTCGATATCGGCATGCTGCGTGGCCCCCGTGGTGGTGGCGACGCGCACGGCATTGTCCTTGAGATATGTCTTGGACAGTTCCGCGATCCCGCGCGGCACGGTGGCCGAGAACATCAGCGTGCGCCGCGTTTCAGGTGCTTCCGACAGGATGAATTCCAGATCGTCCTTGAAGCCCAGATCCAGCATCTCGTCGGCCTCGTCCAGCACGACGGCGCGGATCTGGCCCAGGTCGATGGAGCCGCGCATGATATGGTCACGCAGGCGGCCCGGCGTGGCGACCACGATATGCGCGCCGCGATCCAGCGCCCGACGCTCGTCGCGCATGTCCATGCCGCCCACGCAGGAGGCCATGACGACCCCCGCATCCTGATAGAGCCACTGGAACTCGCGTTTCACCTGCAAGGCCAGTTCGCGCGTGGGGGCGATGATCAAGGCTAGGGGTGCCGCGGCGGGGGGCAGGATGTCGCTGGCCCCCAGCAGGGTGGGGGCGATGGCCAGGCCAAAGCCCACGGTCTTGCCGGACCCGGTCTGGGCTGACACCAGCAGATCGGCCTCGATCAGGTCGGGGCGCATCATCTCAAGCTGGACAGGTGTCAGCACCTCATAGCCGCGCCGCTCCAGCGCATCAGCCAGAGGTTTCGTCGTCGGGTAGGGCAGGTTCATGCAATCACTCGGGTCATTGGGCGCGGGGCTGCGGGACGGAAGGTCACGCGACCAGGGGCGCCCGTGTCATTTGTTTGGGAAGGGTTGGTCAAGCGCTGGGCCTTACTGCCTTCGGTGCCCGATGTATAGCGCAAACCGCGTGCAGGGGACAGGGCAAAGGCTGTGGCACAGGCGCGCGACCTGAAATTGGGCCGGACTGGGTCGTCATGGGACGCGTCGCGCTCTGGGGGCGGCGCCATGGGAAACGATGGGACGGGTTCGGGAAAGGGCTGGTGCCCGTTCCCTCAACGCGAATCACTTTGGCGAGATTTGGCGTGTTTTCCGTGTGAGTCTGTGGATAAAGGATGCCTGCATCTGGGGTGAGGCGGCTGCGGCGGGACGTTTCGGAAGAACGGCTGTCGCTTGGGTGAAATTTCTTGGGAAATCGTGGGATGTTTTCGGGCGGCGCTGAAAGCACTATATTTTGTGTTGTTTTGTTGATCTTCCGCAACAAGAGGTATTCTACGCTCCAAATCGTCGTCTAAATCTTGTTTTTCAGGGGTTCGGGCGACAAGATCCAGTGGCGATGTGGTCGATATTTTTGTTGCGTCCCATGATTTCCCACGGTATCCAGAATTCACGATGAGGACGGGACATAACAAGGGGCACCCAAGACCCCGACATAAAAATCCCAAGTCAGGTTTCATACAGGCACCCCGCTTTCATCGAACCAAGAGATCCGGCGCGCGAGCGAGCAGACATCCCCCCAGGTGGCGCGCGCAGTCGGACACCCCGCAGAGCGGGACGAGGGCGGCGGATTGGGCAGTGGCAGCAGCTCAATCCGCCGTTTTCCGTTCAGAACCCCGGTTTGTGGACGGAGCGGAATTTTCGGGGGGACAGGGTAGAGGGATCACGGGACAGTGGTTCGCAGGTTCAGAGGCGAGAGCCACCACAAGGTGGACGGTAAGGGGCGGGTGTCGATTCCGGCCCTGTTTCGCCGTGTGCTCGAAGCGGGCGACCCGAACTGGACCGAAGGTCTGAACCCCGAACTGGTCATCGTCTACGCCGACCACCGCCGCAAATTCCTGGAATGCTACACGATGGAGGCCATTGCCGAAGTCGATACAAAGATCGCCAAGCTGCCGCGCGGCTCGATGGAGCGCAAGATGCTGGAGCGGATGTTCCACGGGCAATCCTATCCCACATCCGTCGACGAGACAGGCCGCATCGTGCTGCCCGCCAAGCTGCGCGCCAAGATCGGGCTGGAGGATGAGGCCTTCTTCATCGCCGCCGGTGATACCTTCCAGATCTGGAAGCCCGAGACCTATGAGACCGAGGAACTGTCCCGCACCGAGGCGTGGCTGGACGAGTTGCCCGAGGATTTCGATCCGCTCATCTATCTGGACAATGCAAAGGGGGATTGAGCCATGGCCGCCGCCGCGCCGACCCCTGACACTGCCCCCCATATCCCGGTTCTGCTGCGTCCGCTTCTGAAGGCGGTGGCGCCTGTCACGGGTGTCTGGCTGGATGGCACCTTTGGTGCGGGCGGCTATACGCGCGGATTGCTTGAGGCGGGGGCGGACAAGGTCATCGCGGTGGATCGCGACCCCTTGGCCTTCCAGATGGCCGCAAGCTGGGCGGATGCCTACGGCGACCGGATCCAGATGGTCGAAGGCGTGTTTTCCCGCATGGATGAATACGGGCAGGATCTGGACGGGGTCGTGCTGGATCTGGGCGTGTCGTCGATGCAGCTGGACATGGCCGAGCGGGGCTTTTCCTTCATGAAGGACGGTCCCCTGGACATGCGGATGAGCCAGTCCGGCCCCTCTGCCGCCGATATCGTGAATACCGCCGATGAAGGCGTGATTGCCGATATCCTGTTCAATTACGGCGAGGAACGCGCCAGCCGCCGCATCGCGCGCACCATCGTCAAAGCGCGCACCACCGCGCCCATCACCACCACGCTGGAACTGGCGCGGCTGATCGAGGGCTGCCTGCCCCGCTCCAAGCCCGGCCAGTCCCACCCCGCCACACGCAGTTTCCAGGCGCTGCGCATCGCCGTGAACGACGAATACCGCGAACTGGCCGAGGGTCTGGCTGCTGCCGAGCGCGCGTTGAAACCGGGCGGGAAACTGGCCGTGGTGACCTTCCATTCCATCGAGGACCGGATGGTCAAACGGTTCCTGCAAGCGCGCTCTGGCACCGCAGGCCGCGCCAACCGCTATGCGCCCCTCGAGGCCGAGACGGTGGCGCAATTCAGCCAGACCACCCGCAAGGCCATCGGCCCGGACGATCAGGAACTGGCCGAAAACCCACGTTCGCGCAGCGCCAAGCTGCGTGTTGCGATCCGCACCGATGCCCCGGCAGGGGAAACCGACCCGGCCTCCCTCGGGATGCCGATGATCAAGGGAGAGTTCTGAGATGCGTTCCGTCCTGTTCGTGCTGACCGCCTGTGCTGTCATCGGGCTGGCCTTCTGGGCCTACCGCGAGAATTACCGCACCCAGCAGGCTCTGGACGTGACCGATCAGTTGCAGCGCGACATCGGCGCCTCACGCGCGCGGCTGGCCGTGCTGCGGGCGGAATGGGCCTATCTCAATCGCCCCGACCGGCTGCGCGATCTGGCCGATCTGAACTTTGACAGCCTTGGCCTGATGCCGATGGCCCCCGCGCAGTTCGGCCGCATCGATCAGGTCGCCTTCCCGCTGGAAGAAGAGGGGCTGTTGCCGATCACCGATCCGATTGAAGTCTCGAACATGGAGGCACGGCCATGATCCGCACGCCGCTGCGCCCGCTGGCCCGCGTTCTGGAAGCCCGCGCCAAGGGCGAGAACCCCGATGCGATCGAGCGCGAGAACCTGCGCCTGCGCCACGAAGAGATGCGCGACCGCGCCCGCCAGCGCGCCGAAGGGCGTCTGCTGATGCTGGGCGTGTTCTTCGTCTGCGCCTTTGCGATGGTGGGCGGGCGGATGGCGCTGCTGGCCGCGTCCGAGCCGAGCGAGCCGCGCGCCAGCGCGGCGGGGGCCGAGATTCAGGCGCTGCGGGCCGATATCGTGGACCGTCAGGGACGGATTCTGGCCACCAATCTGGAAACCTTTTCGCTTTATGCCCAGCCGCCGCTGATGGTCGATCCCGAACACGCGGCCACGGAACTGGCGCGCATCTTCCCCGATCTGGACCGCGACCGGCTGATCCGCGATTTCACCGGCACGCGCAAATTCCTCTGGGTCAAACGCCGCCTCAGCCCGGAACAGCAGCAGGCTGTGCATGACATCGGCGATCCGGGCCTGTTGTTCGGGCCGCGCGACATGCGCCTTTATCCCAATGGCACGCTGGCCGCCCATGTTCTGGGGGGCGCGGGTTTTGGTCGCGAGGGCGTGCATGCCGCCGAGGTGATCGGTGTGGCCGGGGTCGAACGGCAATTCGACGAACAGCTGCGCGATCCCGCGCGCGCCGGTCAGCCGCTGGAACTGTCGCTGGACCTGACGATTCAGGCCGCCACCGAAGAGGTGCTGGCCGGAGGCATGCGTCTGCTGAACGCAAAGGGCGCCGCGGCCGTTCTGATGGATGTGCATACGGGCGAGGTGATTTCGATCGCGTCGCTGCCCGATTTCGATCCGAACGACCGCCCCGTCGCGCCCACCCAAGGCCGTCCCGATGACAGCCCGCTGTTCAACCGCGTGGTGCAGGGGGTCTATGAACTGGGCTCCACCTTCAAGATATTCACCGTGGCGCAGGCGCTGGAAATGGGGATGGTGACGCCCGACACGATCATCAACACCAAATCCCCCATGACATGGGGCCGCCACCGGATCAGCGACTTCCGCAATTATGGGCCCGAACTGACCGTGTCCAAGGTGATCGAGAAATCCTCGAACGTGGGCACCGCGCGGATCGCCATCGATATCGGCGCCGAGCGGCAGCGTGCGTTTCTGGGTCAGTTGGGTCTGCTGGAGACCACGAAATTCGAGATGGTCGAAGCCCGTGGCGGCAAACCGCTTCTGCCGCCGCGCTGGTCGGAACTGTCGACCATGACGATCTCCTATGGTCACGGCATCTCGGCCACGCCGCTGCATCTGGCGGCGGCCTATGCGACGATGGTCAATGGTGGCACCAAGGTCGAGCCGACCCTTCTCAAGCAGAACGGCCCGCAGTTCGGCCCGCGCGTCATCTCGGAGAAGACATCGGAACAGTTGCGGCGCATGCTGCGCCTGACCGTCAGCCAAGGCACCGCCAGCTTCGGCGATGTGCCGGGCTATGCGGTGGGCGGCAAGACCGGCAGCGCCGACAAGCCCCGCATCGACGGGCGCGGCTACGAGACGGACAAGGTTCTGGCCACTTTTGCCGCGACCTTCCCGGCACATGATCCCAAATACGTGCTGATCGTCACGCTGGACGAGGCGGTCGAGACCTCGGGGTCCGAGCCGCGCCGGACAGCGGGCTGGACCGCCGTGCCGGTCGCCGCCGAGGTGATCCGCCGCGTCGCACCGCTGCTGGGGCTGCGACCCGAGATTGAACCGGCGGAATTGACTGGTATAACGCTGACATCGAACTGAGACGGCAAGGGCAGGGGCGCGCGGTGGGGCAGGCAAAATCTTTGGCGCAGCTTGGCCTGACCGCCAAATCGGGGCGCGAGGCGCAGATCACCGGCCTTGCCGTGGACAGCCGTCAGGTCAAGGATGGCTTCCTGTTCGCGGCGCTTCCGGGCACAAGGATGCACGGGGGGGAATTCATCCAATATGCCCTGCGGATGGGGGCGGGCGCGATCCTGACCGACGCGGAAGGCGCGCGTATCGCCGCCGCCGAACTGGCCGCATCACAGGCCGCGCTGATCGTGGCAGAAGACCCGCGTCAGGCATTGGCCTATGCCGCCGCCCTCTGGTTCGGGGCGCAGCCTGCCACGATGGTCGCCGTGACCGGGACCAATGGCAAGACATCGGTGTCCACCTTCACCCGTCAGATCTGGGAGGCGTTGGATCTGCCGGCTGTCAATCTTGGCACGACCGGGGTCGAGGGCGCGTATGAGGCCCCGCTTCAGCACACCACCCCCGAACCCATCACCCTGCACCGCGTGCTGGCCGAGGCCGCCGCCGCAGGCGTCACCCATGCCGCGATGGAGGCGTCAAGCCACGGTCTGGCGCAGCGGCGTCTGGACGGGGTGCAGCTGATGGCGGCAGGCTTCACCAACCTGACGCAGGATCATCTGGATTATCACCCTGATTTTGCGGATTATTTCAACGCCAAGGCCGGGCTGTTCGGTCGCGTCTTGCCGGTGGATGGCACCGCGGTGATCAATATCGACGACGGCTATGGCCATCAGATGGCAGGTGTTGCGCGCACCCGCGGGCAGGAGGTCATCACAGTCGGCCGCCGCGACGGGGCCGATCTGCATCTGGTCTCGCAGCGGTTCGATGCGACGGGGCAGACCATCCTGATCCGGTTCAGAGGCAAGACCTACAGCGCCGATCTGGCGCTTCTGGGCGGGTTTCAGGCCGAAAACGTGCTGCTGGCCGCCGGGTTGGTCATCGCCTGCGGGGCCGATCCCGACCGCGTGTTCGAGACTTTGCCGCATCTGACAACCGTGCGGGGCCGGATGCAGCTGGCCGCGACACGTCAGAACGGGGCGGCGGTCTTTGTGGATTATGCCCACACCCCCGATGCAGTGGCGACCGCACTCAAGGCGATGCGTCCGCATGTCATGGGCCGCCTCGTGGCCATCGTGGGCGCAGGCGGCGACCGCGACACGACCAAGCGGCCCCTGATGGGGGCGGCGGCGGCGGAACATGCCGATGAGGTGATCGTGACCGATGACAACCCCCGCTCGGAAGATCCGGCCCTGATCCGTGCCGCCGTCATGGCGGGCATTCCGGCCGAGGCGCGCGTGCATGTGCGCGAGGTGGGCGACCGCGCCGAAGCGATCCTGCGCGGCGTCGATGCGCTGGGTCCGGGCGACGCGCTGCTGATTGCGGGCAAGGGACATGAGACCGGCCAGACCGTCGGCGATATGGTCCTGCCTTTCGACGATGTGGAACAGGCCAGCGTGGCCGTGGCCGCCTTGGACGGGAGGCTGGCATGACCCCTCTCTGGACAGCCGCCGACGCCGTGGCCGCGACAGGTGGGCAGTCAACCGTTGACTGGCAGGCGATGGGTGTGTCCATCGACACGCGCACGATCCAGCCCGGTGATCTGTTTGTGGCGCTGAAGGCGGCGCGGGATGGGCACGAATTCGTGGCCCAGGCCCTGGCCAAGGGCGCGGCAGCAGCCTTGGTCACGCATCGCCCCGACGGCGTGGCCGCCGATGCCCCCTTGCTGATCGTGCCGGATGTGCTGCGCGGGCTTGAGGATATGGGCCGCGCGGCCCGTGCCCGCACGACAGCCCGCGTCGTGGCCGTGACCGGATCGGTGGGCAAGACCTCGACCAAGGAAATGCTGCGCTGCGTCCTGTCAGGGCAGGGGCGCACCCATGCGGCGGAAGCCAGCTACAACAACCACTGGGGCGTGCCGCTGACGCTGGCGCGGATGCCCGCCGACACCGAATTCGCGGTGATCGAGATCGGCATGAACCACCCCGGCGAGATCGCGCCTCTGGCACAGATGGCACGGCCCCATGTGGCCATGGTCACGATCGTCGCCGCAGCGCATCTTGAGGCCTTCGAGAATCTGGACGGCATCGCCCATGAGAAAGCCTCGATCCTGACGGGGCTGGAACCGGGCGGCGTGGCGGTGCTGAACGGGGATCTGGCCACCTCGCCCATCCTGCTGGACTGGGCCACGCGCCATGCTGCGCGCACGATCACATTCGGCGAAACACCCGGCGTGCATCACCGCGTGACCGAGATCACGCTCTGCGACCAGACCACGGTCGTGCATGGGCGCGCGTGGCGGCGACCTGTGCTGTTCAAGGTCCACGCGCCGGGGCGGCATTTCGCGGTCAACGCCATGGGCGTGATGGCGGTCGCCCATGCGCTGCATCTGAACCCGGTTCTGGCGGCCAATGATCTGGGATCGTGGCAGCCGCCCGCCGGGCGCGGCACGCGGGAACGCTATCTTCTCGATCCGCTGACGGATGATCTCTATTTCGACCTGATCGACGACGCGTTCAACGCGAACCCCACCTCGATGGAAGCCTCGCTCGAAGTGCTGGCCGCCGCCGCGCCGCGTGACGGTCTGGGCCGCGTCAAGCAGGGACGCCGCATCGCCGTGCTGGGGGACATGCTCGAACTCGGCCCCGACGAAATCGCGCTGCATGAAGGGCTTGCCGCCTCGCCGCATATGGCCAAGCTCAGCCTTGTGCATTGTGTCGGCCACCGGATGCGCGCCCTGTGGGAGGCGCTGCCACAGGCCAAGCGCGGCGACTGGGCCGAAAGCGCGGATGCGCTGGCGGCACGGGCGCATCGGCTGGTGGACGCAGGGGATATCCTGCTGGTGAAGGGATCGAAGGGCAGCAAGGTCAGTCTGGTGGTTGACGCGCTGCGCAAACTGGGCCATGCCGCGCCGCAATCGGACAAAGGGACAGATTAGATGCTTTACTGGTTGACCGCGCTTTCGGACGGCGGCGATTTCTTCAACCTGTTCCGCTATATCACCTTCCGGGCGGGCGGGTCCTTCATGACCGCGCTGATCTTCGGCTTCCTGTTCGGCCGTCCCCTGATCAACGTGCTGCGCAAGCGGCAGGGCAAGGGCCAGCCGATCCGCAACGATGGCCCCGAAGGGCATTTCGTCAAGGCGGGCACACCCACGATGGGGGGCCTGCTGATCGTGGGCGCGCTGCTGACCTCGACCCTGATGTGGGCGCGGCTGGACAACCCGTTCATCTGGATCGTGCTTTTCGTCACCATGTCCTTCGCCGCCATCGGCTTTGCCGATGACTATGCCAAGGTCTCCAAGCAGAACACCAAGGGTGTCTCAGGCAAGGTGCGCATGGCGCTGGGTCTACTGGTCGCGGCCATTGCTGGCTATTGGGCCGCGCAATACCACCCCGATGCGCTGACCAACAAGCTGGCCTTCCCGGTGTTCAAGGAAACCCTGCTGAACCTTGGCTTTCTGTTCGTGCCCTTCGCGATGATCGTGATCGTGGGGGCGGCCAATGCGGTGAACCTGACCGATGGTCTGGACGGGCTGGCCATCATGCCCGTGATGATCGCGTCCGGAACGCTGGGCATCATCGCCTATGCGGTGGGGCGCGTGGACTTTACCGAGTATCTGGACGTCCATTACGTCCCCGGCACGGGCGAGATTCTGGTCTTTGTCGCCGGTCTGATCGGCGGGGGGTTGGGCTTTTTGTGGTATAACGCTCCGCCCGCGGCGGTGTTCATGGGCGATACCGGGTCGCTGGCTCTGGGCGGCGCGCTGGGGGCCATCGCCGTCTCCACCAAGCACGAGATCGTGCTGGCCATCGTCGGCGGCCTTTTCGTGGTCGAGGCGCTGAGCGTGATCATCCAGGTGCTTTACTTCAAACGCACCGGGAAACGCGTCTTCCTGATGGCCCCGATCCATCACCATTACGAGAAGAAGGGCTGGGCGGAATCCACCATCGTGATCCGCTTCTGGATCATCTCGCTGATCCTTGCCATGATCGGTCTGGCCACGCTCAAGGTGCGCTGATGGCAGGGCCCGGCGGCCCGGTCCGGGACCGCGCCGCGATGATCGCGGGGATGAACCCGGTGCCGGACCCGCAGGTCTATGAATTCTGCACCTTTCGCGATGGGCAGGCGGACGCGGAGACCCGCGCCGCTGCCTTGGCCAGTTTCGTCGAGGATGAGGGGCTGTCGCTGATCCTGCGGCAGCCGGACGCGCGGCGCGCCGGGATCGCGCCGGGTCTTGCGATGCGGCGGATCACCTTGTCGGTCCATTCTGCGCTGGACGGGGTCGGGCTGACCGCCGCCGTAGCCTCGGTGATGGCCGATCACGGCATCGCCTGCAACATGGTTGCGGCCTATCACCATGACCATGTCTTCGTGCCGCTGGATGATGCCGCGCGGGCGCTGGATCTGCTGCGCGGGCTGGCGCGCCGCACGGCAGGCTGAGGCGGCAACCTCTCTTGCCCCTTGCGGGGCCTGTTCGGTGGATCAATCGTTGATCGAGGCGTCGAATTGCACCGTTGTGCTGGTGCTGTCAGCGCCATGCATGAAGCTGATCTGCCCGTTCTGCACACGCCCGCCCGAAAACTCGATCAGGCGGCGGTCCATGCCCTCGGCAGCCGGTTTCACCTGATAGGGCCCCTTTTCCAGCGCCGCGCGCCATGTATCGGCCAGCGAGTCGGGATCTTCGTCCGTGGTGAAGGACAGCATCCGGTTGGCCGACCCGATGCTGCGGTCGATCACGATCTCCATGTCCTGCGGCAACGCGATCTCCTCGGGGATCCAGGTATGTGTCGTCTGGTCGGCAAAGGCCGGTGCCAGCGTCAGGCAAAGGGCTGCAAGGGCAAGGCGGGCAGTGCGTTCAACGTTTTTCATGCTGCAAAGATAGGTCAACAGGCCCGCGATGCCAACCTTATGGCCGGATAGACAGAGCATCGGCGATCTTCTGCCCGCCCTTGCGGTCCATCAGGGCGCGTCGCATTGTCTGAACCGATCAGACAGCAGGAGCGACAGATGATTCCGGTGCGCGGACATGAGGGGCAGACACTGGCGGTATTGGGGCTGGGCCGATCCGGTTTGGCCACGGCGCGCAGCCTTGCGGCGGGTGGGGCAACCCCTGTCTGCTGGGATGACAACGCCGCCGCGCGCGACCGCGCCGAGGCCGAGGGTTTCACCATCCGCGACCTGACCCGCGCCGGTGCCTTCGATGACATCGCGAGCCTCATCGTCAGCCCCGGCATCCCGCATCTCTACCCCGAACCCAACCGGGTGATCCGCGCCGCCTATGAGGCGGGGGTGCCGGTCGATAACGATATCGGGCTGTTCTTCCGCTCTCTCGCCGTCAGCGAGTGGGAGGATTTCGACACATCCCCCCGCGTCATCGCCATCACCGGGTCCAACGGAAAATCCACCACATCGGCCCTGATCCATCACATTCTGGAACAGGCCGGGCGGTCTGCGCAACTGGCGGGCAATATCGGACGCGGCGTGCTGGATATCGACCCGCCCGAGGATGGCGGCGTCGTGGTGCTGGAACTGTCCAGCTACCAGACGGATCTGGCCCGCGCCTTGACGCCGGATGTGGCGGTCTTCACCAATCTCAGCCCCGACCATCTGGACCGTCACGCCGGCATGGGCGGCTATTTCGCGGCCAAGCGGCGTCTCTTTGCCGAAGGCGGGCCGGACCGTGCCGTGATCGGTGTGGATGAGGTCGAGGGGCTTTATCTGGCCAACCAACTCTCGGAAGGTCCCGCCGATGACCGGGTGATCCGTGTATCCGCCGCGCAGAAACTGACCGGGCCGGGCTGGCATGTCTTTGCGCGCAAGGGGTTTCTGGCGGAATGGCGCAAGGGCAAGCAGGTGGCCGCCATCGACCTGCGCCCCATGCAGGGCCTGCCCGGAGCGCATAACCACCAGAACGCCTGCGCCGCCTATGCCGCAGCCCGCACGCTGGGACTGGCGCCGCGCGTGATCGAGGCGGGGCTGGCCAGCTATCCGGGCCTGCCGCATCGCAGCCAGACCATCGCCGAGGCGGGTGGGGTGCGCTATGTGAACGACAGCAAGGCCACCAATGTGGACAGCGCCGCCAAGGCGCTGGCGGCTTTCGACAAGGTCCGCTGGATCTGCGGCGGGCTGGAGAAGGAGGGCGGGCTGGACGGTCTGCGCGCCTCATTGGGTTCGGTGGTGAAGGCCTATGTCATCGGGCGCGAGGCGGCGGGGTTCGCCCTGCAATTGCCCGAGGTGGAGACGGAAATCTGCACCACGATGGAGATGGCGGTGGCTCGCGCCATGGCCGAAGCACAACCCGGAGAGGTGGTCTTGCTGGCCCCTGCGGCAGCGAGTTTCGACCAATACGACAACTTCGAGAAACGCGGCGAGGATTTCGCGGCACGCGTGAAGGCGGCGCTGAAGGGGTAGGGGGTTTCCCCGCGCGGCTTACCCCCTTGCCGCGATATCCCTTCCCGCCGCCACGCCACTCGACCAGGCCCATTGGAAGTTGTAGCCGCCCAGCCAGCCGGTCACGTCTACGGCCTCGCCGATGAAATAGAGGTCGGGCACGGTCTTGGACATCATGGATTGCGAGGACAGCCCGTCGGTATCGACCCCGCCAAGGGTCACTTCGGCGGTGCGGTAGCCCTCGGACCCGGTCGGCGTCAGCTCCCACCCGGTCAGGCGATCCGCCAGCGCGCGCAGTTTCACATCGTTCTGATCGGCCAGATTGCCCGTCAGCGCCCAATCCGTGGCCAGATGATCGGCCAGCCGCCCCGGCAGCATCTGCGCCAGCACCGTCTGCATCTGCCGCCGCCCGCTCTCCTGCCGCTGGGCGCGCAGCAGCGCATAGGGATCGGCGCCGGGCATCAGGTTGACGCGGATACTTTCGCCCTCGACCCAATAGCTTGAGATTTGCAGGATGGCAGGACCCGACAGCCCGCGATGGGTGAAGAGCATCGCTTCGGCAAAGCTGGTCGCGTGGCAGGCGGCGGTGACGGGCAAGGCCACGCCTGCCAAGGGCGCGAAACGATCCGGCTGGAAGGTAAGGGGCACAAGGGCAGGGCGGATATCTGTCAGCGCATGGCCGAACTGGCGCGCGATGTCATAGGCCAGACCCGTCGCGCCCATCTTGGGGATCGACTTGCCGCCCGTCGCCACGATCAGGTGCGCGGCCCGCACCACGACCTGCCGCCCCTCCCGCTCCAGCGTCACGGCAAAACCTGCGTCATCCCGCGCCACGGACAATACAGCCGTGGACAGCCACAGATCCGCACCTGCCGCCTTCATCTCGGCCAGCAGCATCGCCACGATCTCTTTCGCTGACCCGTCGCAGAACAACTGCCCCAAGGTCTTTTCATGCCATGCGATACCGTGGCGCGCCACAAGGTCCAGAAAATCCCACTGGGTATAGCGTTTCAACGCCGATTTGCAGAAATGCGGGTTGCGGCTGAGGAAATTGGCTGGGGACGCGTGAAGGTTGGTGAAATTGCACCGCCCGCCGCCGGAAATGCGGATCTTCTCGCCCGGTGCCTTTGCGTGATCCACGACCAGAACCCGGCCCCCCGCATGGGCGGCCGCCATCAGCCCTGCGGCCCCGGCACCAAGGATCAGCGTGTCAACCTGCATGGACGGGCAGGTGGCGCGATTTGCCCGCCAAGGCAAGGGGATAAGGCTTTCATTGCGGTTATTTTCGCGCTACACTTGCACCCAGACCCCGCAAAGGGGCGATATTCGAGGCAGTGTACGGCGGTTAACCCATGACAGAGATGGTCTATGGCTCGGTTCCGGTCAGGAACGTAGAGCCTGTTCTTCCCAAATGGTGGCGCACCATCGACCGCTGGTCGATGTCCTGCATCCTGATCCTGTTCGGAATCGGGTTGCTGCTGGGCTTTGCCGCCTCGCCGCCTCTGGCCTCCAAGAACGGGCTGGCGCCATTCCACTATGTCGAACGGCAGGCCATGTTCGGCAGCGTCGCGCTGATCGTGATGTTCCTCACCTCGATGATGAGCCCGCTTCTGGTGCGGCGTCTGGCGGTGGTGGGCTTCACCCTTGCTTTCATTTCGCTGATCGGGCTGCCCTTCTTCGGCACCGATTTCGGCAAGGGCGCGATGCGCTGGTATTCGCTGGGCTTTGCCAGCGTGCAGCCGTCCGAATTCCTCAAGCCCGGTTTCATCGTCGTGGCCGCATGGATGCTGGCCGCGGGGCAAGAGATCAACGGCCCGCCCGGTCGCCTCTGGTCGCTGATGCTGGCCGCCGCCATCGTGCTTTTGCTGGCCTTTCAACCCGATTTCGGGCAGGCGGCGCTGGTGCTGTTCGGCTGGGGTGTGATGTATTTCGTGGCAGGTGCGCCGATGGTCCTTCTGGTGGCGATGGCCGGGCTGGTCGTGCTGGGCGGCACCTTCGCCTATGAGAATTCCGAACATTTCGCCCGCCGCATCGACGGCTTCCTGACCCCCGACGTGGACCCGCGCACGCAGCTGGGCTATGCCACCAACGCCATTCAGGAGGGCGGCTTTTTCGGCGTCGGCGTCGGCGGGGGCGAGGTGAAGTGGTCGCTGCCTGACGCGCATACCGACTTCATCATCGCCGTCGCGGCCGAGGAATATGGCCTTGTCCTCGTCCTGTGCATCATCCTGCTCTATGCCAGTGTGGTCGTGCGCTCGCTGCTGCGTCTGATGCGCGAGCGTGATCCCTTCATCCGGCTGGCCGGCACGGGGCTGGCCTGCATGTTCGGCGTGCAGGCGATGATCAACATGGGCGTGGCCGTGCGCCTGCTGCCCGCCAAGGGCATGACCTTGCCCTTCGTCAGCTATGGTGGCTCGTCCCTGATCGCGGGCGGCATCGCCGTCGGCATGCTGCTGGCCTTCACCCGCACCCGTCCGCAGGGCGAGATCGGAGACATCCTGAGAGGGCGCATCCGATGAACCGCGACGCGCCTTTGCTGGTCATCGCCGCCGGTGGCACCGGCGGGCACATGTTTCCGGCCCAATCGCTGGCCGAGGTGATGCTGCGTCGGGGCTGGCGCGTGAAGCTCAGCACCGATGCGCGCGGCGCGCGCTATACGGGCGGCTTTCCCCATTCGGTCGAGATCGAGCAGATCGCCAGCGCCACCTTCGCGCGCGGTGGCGTGCTGGCCCGCGCGATGGTGCCCTTCCGCGTGCTGGGCGGCATTCTGGGCGCGCTCTGGCGGATGCGGGGGGATCGGCCCGTCGCGGTGGTGGGCTTTGGCGGATACCCCGCGATCCCGGCCATGGCCGCGGCGACGCTCTTGCGCCTGCCGCGCATGATCCATGAACAGAACGGCGTGCTGGGCCGGGTGAACCGGCTGTTTGCGCGGCGGGTGGACCGGGTCGCCTGTGGCACATGGCCCACCGACCTGCCCGCCGGAATCGAGGGCGCGGATGTGGGCAACCCCGTGCGCGCCGCTGTGCTGGAACGCGCGGGCGCGGGCTATATCGCGCCGGGGGATTACCCGATGTCGCTGCTGGTGATCGGCGGAAGCCAGGGGGCGCGCGTCCTGTCGGATGTGGTGCCCGCCGCCGTTGCCGCTTTGCCGGATGCCCTGCGCCGCAATATCCGCGTCAGCCATCAGGCCCGCGCAGAGGATGTCGAGCGGGTCGAGGCCGCCTATGCCAGCGCCGGGATCGGCGCTGAGGTGCAACCCTTCTTTCAGGACGTGCCCCGCCGCATGAGCGAGGCGCAATTGGTCATCAGCCGGGCAGGCGCCTCCAGCGTGGCCGATCTCAGCGTGATCGGCCGCCCCTCGATCCTGATCCCCTTCGCGGCAGCGACCGCTGACCACCAAAGCGCCAATGCGCGCGGGCTGGTCGCGGCGGGCGCCGCGATCCTGATCCCCGAAAGCCGGCTGGACGCGCAGGTTCTGGCCGAACAGATGACGCTGGTGCTGGACAATCCCCAAGGGGCCGAGGATATGGCCCGTGCGGCGCTGTCCTGCGGCCGCCCCGATGCGGCGCAGACGCTGGCCGATATGGTCGAGGCGCTGGCCCAGACAAGCAAGACCCGGAAAGGCAAGGCATGAACGCGGCAACGAAACTTCCCGGCGATGTCGGCCCCATCCATTTCGTCGGCATCGGTGGCATCGGCATGTCCGGCATCGCCGAGGTGCTGCTGAACCACGGCTATACGGTGCAGGGCTCGGACCAGAAAACCACCAAGATCACCGACCGTCTGGCGGGTCTGGGGGCCACGATCTTTGAAGGACAGGCCGCCGCGAACCTGACAGGCGCGCAGGTCGTCGTGATCTCCAGCGCGATCAAGCCGGGCAATCCCGAACTGGACGAGGCCCGCCGCATGGGCCTGCCGATCGTGCGCCGGGCCGAGATGCTGGCCGAGTTGATGCGGCTGAAATCCAACATCGCCATCGCGGGCACCCATGGCAAGACCACGACCACGACGATGGTGGCCGAGGTGCTGGTGGCGGGCGGGATCGACCCCACGGTCGTCAATGGCGGGATCATCCATGCCTATGGCTCCAATGCGCGGATGGGGCAGGGCGAATGGATGGTGGTCGAGGCGGACGAGAGTGACGGCACTTTCAACCGCCTGCCTGCGACCATTGCCATCGTCACCAATATCGACCCCGAACATATGGAACATTGGGGCGATTTCGAGCGGCTGAAACAGGGCTTTGTCGATTTCGTCTCGAATATCCCCTTCTACGGCGTGGCCGTCTGCTGCACGGATCATCCCGAAGTGCGCAGCCTTGTGGGCAAGATCACCGACCGCCGCGTCATCACCTATGGCTTCAACGCGCAGGCGGATGTGCGCGCGCTGAACCTGCGCTACGACGCCGGCGTGGCCCATTTCGACATCGCCCTTCAGACCGAGGATATTCTGATCGAGGGCTGCACCCTGCCGATGCCGGGGGATCACAACGTCTCGAACGCGCTGGCGGCTGTGGCCGTGGCGCGGCATCTGGGCATGAAGGGTGACGAGATCCGGGGCGCGCTGGCGGCCTTTGGCGGCGTGAACCGGCGCTTCACCAAGGTGGGCGAGGTGAACGGCGTCACCATCATCGACGATTATGGCCACCATCCGGTCGAGATCGCCGCCGTCTTGCGCGCCGCACGGCAGGCAACACAGGGCCGCGTGATTGCGGTGCATCAGCCGCATCGCTACACCCGCCTGTCGGCGCTGTTCGAGGATTTCTGCGGCTGTTTCAACGAGGCCGATGTCGTGGCCATTGCCGAGGTCTATGCTGCGGGCGAGGCACCTATTGCAGGTGCCAGCCGCGACGATCTGGTGGCGGGGCTGATCCGGCACGGGCATCGCCATGCGCGGGCGGTCACGGATGAGGATGATCTGCTGCGATTGGTGCGCGAACAGGCGCGTCCGGGGGATATGGTGGTCTGTCTTGGGGCAGGCACGATCAGCGCATGGGCAAACAACCTGCCCGCGCGGCTGCAAGGCTGAGCGCGTGCGCCCGGTCCGCGCCCGTTGCATGACGCGGCACGGATGCGCGATGAGTATTTTTGGCAAGATGAAGCAGGGCGCGCGCAGGCAGGAGGCGGGCCATGGCTGAGGCGTTGAAACGTCGGATCGGACCGGGCCTGCTGACAGCCTACGGCGTGGGTATCATGGTCGGCGCGGGCATCTATGTGCTGACCGGGGCCGCAGCAGGGGCGGCGGGTGTCTGGGCGCCGTTGTCCTTTCTGCTGGCGGCCATCGTCGCGGTGCCCACGGCGCTCAGCTTTTCCGAACTGGCGGCGCGCATCCCCGAAGCGGCGGGGGATTCCTCTTATGTGGAGGTCGGTCTGCGGCGGCACGGGCTGGCCGTGGCGGTGGGGGCGGTCAATGTGGTCGCGGGCACGGTGGCGGCGGCGGCGGTGCTGCGCGGCGGTGTGGGATATCTGACCTCGATCCTGGATATTCCCTTTGTCTGGGGTGTGCTGGGTCTTGGGGCGGCGATGACCCTGATCGCGCTGGTCGGGGTGTTGGAAAGCCTGGCCTTTGCCGCGCTCATGACCGTGATCGAGGTGATCGGCCTGACCTTGGTGATCGCGGCGGGTTTCGCGGCCGCGCCCGTGGCGGACTGGACTGCACCGCCCGCGCCCGAATGGTCCGGCGTGGCGGCGGCGACGATCTTCGCCTTCTTCGCCTTCATCGGCTTTGACGACATGGTCAACATGGCCGAGGAGGCGCGCGAACCCGAACGCAACATGCCGCGCGCGATCCTTTGGGCGCTGGCGATCACGGGTCTTCTTTATATGCTGGTCTCGCTTGCCGCCGTGCGCGCCGTCCCTCGCGAGGTGCTGGGGGCCTCCGAACGCCCGCTGGCGCTGGTCTGGGAGGCGGGGATGGGCACCTCCGCCGCCTTTCTGGCGGCCATAGCGGTGGCGGCGGCGCTGAACGGGGTGCTGGCGCAGATCGTCATGGCGGCGCGGGTGCTGTTTGGCCTTGGCAAACGCTCGCCGGGTCTGTCGGTGTTCCGCCACGCGCATAAACGCTTCGGCACGCCGGTGCTGGGCACGCTGGTCATCGGGGCGGCGGTCACGCTGTCAGCCCTGACCCTGCCCGTTGCAGTGCTGGCCGAGATCACGACGCAGGCCCTGCTGATCGTCTTCATCATCGTCAATGCCGCCCTGATCGGGTTGAAGCGGCAGGTGCCGGAGGGGCCTTTCGTGGTGCCCATGGCCGTGCCGGTGCTGGGCATCGTCACCTGTGTGGCCACATTCATGGCCTCGCTGATCGGAGGTGCATCATGAGCCTGTCGCTGATCCTCGCCTGTCTCTGGGCTGTGGCCGCCAACCTTGCCGCGATGATCCCCTCGCGCGACAATCACTGGCGACGCGCCTATGTGCTGATCGTCTGCGGTATTCCCCTTCTGGGCTATGTGACCTATGAGAACGGTCCGGTCGCCGGGCTGATCGCCATGGCGGCCGGGATGAGCCTATTGCGCTGGCCGGTGGTCTATCTGGGCCGCTGGATGCGCCGCCGGATGGAGAAATGAGATGGCCCGACCCGATGCGATTGCGGGGCTGCGCGGCAGCCTGACGGCAGGCAAGCCCCTGTCCGAATTGACATGGTTGCGCGTGGGCGGACCTGCCGACTGGATCTACCAGCCCGCCGATGCCGATGATCTGGCGCTTTTCCTGCGGGAACTGGATGCGGATGTGCCGGTTTTTCCCATGGGTGTGGGCAGCAACCTGATCGTGCGCGACGGCGGCCTGCGCGCCGTGGTGATCCGGCTGGGGCGCGGCTTCAACGGGATCGAGGTGGCAGGCGACTGCGTCACCGCAGGGGCAGCGGCGCTGGATGCCCATGTGGCGCGCCGCGCGGCCGAGGCCGGGCTGGACCTGACCTTCCTGCGCACCATTCCGGGCAGCATCGGCGGGGCGGTGCGGATGAATGCGGGCTGCTATGGCAGCTATGTGGCTGATGTTCTGATCGATGCCACGGTCGTCACCCGCGACGGCCGGATCGTGACCCTGACGCCGGATGCGCTGCAATTCGCCTATCGCCAAAGCCATCTGCCCGAGGGTTGGGTGCTGATCGGCGCCACGTTCAGGGCCCCCGCAGGCGACCCCGCCCGACTGGCCGCCCGGATGGACGAGCAGATCGCAAAACGCGACGCCAGCCAGCCCACGCGCGACCGCAGCGCCGGCAGCACCTTCCGCAACCCTGCCGGGTTTTCCAGCACCGGACGGGCCGATGATGTGCACGATCTGAAGGCGTGGAAGGTCATCGAGGATGCCGGGATGCGCGGCGCGCGTCTGGGCGGCGCGCAGATGAGCGAGATGCACGCCAATTTTCTGATCAATGCCGGGGGGGCGACAGCCGCCGATCTGGAAATGCTTGGTGAAATGGTGCGAAAAAAGGTTTACGATTCAACCGGTATCACGCTAGAGTGGGAAATCATGAGGGTCGGCGAAACGATCCCGGAACGCGGTTGACAGGCACTAGCAAAAAACGGGGTCACAAAAGACCCGGGAACTGAGGCACGAATTGGGTATGTCGGGCAGGACAACCCCCAAGGTTGCAGTATTGATGGGCGGCGCTTCGGCTGAACGCGAGGTCTCCCTGTCATCAGGGCGCGAATGCGCCGCAGCATTGAGGGGCGAAGGATATGAGGTCGTTGCGCTGGACGCAGGGCCCGACCTTGCTGCGCGCCTGACCGAGATTGCTCCCGATGTCGTCTTCAACGCCCTGCATGGCCGCTGGGGCGAGGATGGCTGCGTGCAGGGGATGCTGGAATGGCTGCGGCTGCCCTATACCCATTCGGGCGTGCTGGCCTCGGCCCTGGCGATGGACAAGCAGCGCACCAAGGATCTCTACCGCACTGAGGGCCTGCCCGTGGTGCCCAGCCTGCTGGCACATCAGGCCGAGATTGCGGCCAGCCACCTGATGGACCCACCCTATGTGGTCAAACCCTATGACGAAGGGTCTTCGGTCGGCGTCGTGATCGTGCGTGAAGGCATGAACGCGCCCCGCCTGCCGGATGGTCTGCCGGATGTGCTGATGGTCGAGGCTTATGCGCCGGGTCGCGAATTGACCGTGACCGTCATGGGCGACCGCGCATTGGGCGTGACCGAGATCATCACCGATGGCTGGTATGACTATGACGCCAAGTACAAGCCCGGCGGGTCGCGCCATGTCTGCCCGGCCGAACTGCCTGCCCAGATCACGGATGCCTGCCTTGACTATGCGCTGCGCGCGCATCGCGTTCTGGGGTGTCGTGGCGTGACCCGCACCGACCTGCGGTGGGACGAGGCGCGCGGGCTGGACGGTCTGGTGCTGCTGGAAACCAATACGCAACCGGGCATGACGCCCACTTCGCTCTCGCCCGAACATGCCGGACTGGCGGGCCTCAGCTTCGGGCAGTTCTGTGCCTGGATGGTGGAGGATGCGTCATGCAACAGATAGGCCCGCGACTCGATCCTGCCCCCTCGCGCTGGTCCTACCGGATGCAGCGCCTGATGCTGACGCCGCTCTATCGCAACCTGTTGCGCGTCGGTCTGCCCTTCGTCATCGCCTTCGGGTCGGTCACGATCTACATGTCTGACGACATGCGGCGCGAGGCCGTGGTCACCGGGATCACCGATCTGCGCGACCAGTTCCAGAGCAGACCGGAGTTCATGGTCAGCCTCATGGCCATCGACGGGGCCTCGACCTCTGTCGCCGAAGACATCCGCGAGATCCTGCAACTGGATTTTCCCGTCAGCAGCTTCGATCTGGACCTTGAGGCGATCCTGACCGCGATCCGCGAATTGCCCGCCGTGGCGGATGCGCGCGTGCGCGTGCGCTCGGGCGGCATCCTTCAGGTCGATGTGACCGAGCGGGTGCCGGCGGTGCTCTGGCGGACGGCTCAGGGTCTTGAGGTGCTGGACGCGGACGGCATGATCACCGGCCCCGCCACCTCGCGCGAGGAATATGCCACCCTGCCGCTGATTGCGGGCGAGGGGGCGGACAAACATGTGACCGAAGCGCTGGATCTGGTCCGCGCCGCCGGGCCGCTGGGCGCGCGGATGCGTGGGCTCGTGCGCATGGGCGAACGGCGCTGGGATGTGGTGCTTGACCGTGATCAGCGCATTCTTCTGCCCGAGGATGCGCCGGTGCAGGCGTTGGAGCGTGTCATCGCGCTGGGGCAGGTCCACGAGATGCTGGAACGGGATCTGGCCGTGGTCGACATGCGACTGGCGGCACGCCCGACGATCCGGATGAATGCCGCCGCTGTTGAACAGTGGCACGAATTGCAGGCAACAAACGCAGGGATAGCAGGACGATGATCGAGCTTTACCACAGCCAGCGCGCCATGCGGAACATGCGCCGCGCCGCCATGCAACGCGGTGTCGTGGCCATTCTGGATGTGGGCAGCTCCAAGATTGCCTGTCTGGTCCTGCGCTTCGACGGGGCCGATCGCGGCACCGAAACGGAAGGAATCGGCCCGATGGCAGGGCAGGCGGGGTTCCGCGTCATCGGGGCCGCCACCACCCGCTCGCGCGGGGTGCGCTTCGGCGAGATCCACGCCATGCAGGAAACCGAACGCGCGATCCGCACCGCGGTGCAGGCCGCGCAGAAGATGGCCAACATCCGCGTCGATCATGTCATCGCCTGTTTCTCGGGCGGTGATCCGCGCAGCTATGGTCTGGCCGGGGCCATCGACTTGGAAGGGCATGTGGTCACCGAACAGGATGTCAGCCGCGTGCTCAGCGCCTGCGACGTGCCGGATTACGGCGACGGGCGCGAGGTGCTCCACGCCCAGCCCGTCAACTTTGCGCTGGACCACCGCTCGGGTCTGGGCGATCCGCGCGGCCAGATGGGGATGCGACTGGCCACGGACATGCACATGCTGACCGTGGACGGCATCGCGATCCAGAACCTGGCCCATTGCGTCAAGCGGTGCGATCTGGAACTGGCCGGCGTCGCCTCATCCTCTTACGTGTCGGGCATTTCGGCGCTGGTCGAGGACGAGCAGGAACTGGGGGCGGCCTGCATCGACATGGGCGGCGGCACCACCGGCATCTCGATCTTCATGAAAAAGCACATGATCTTTGCCGACTCGGTGCGGATGGGGGGCGATCATGTCACGGGCGACATTTCGATGGGGCTTGGTGTGCCCGCCTCGACCGCCGAACGGATCAAGACCTTTTATGGTGGCGTCGTGGCCACAGGCATGGACGACCGCGAGATGATCGAGATCGGCGGCGACACGGGCGATTGGGAACATGACCGGCGCACCGTCAGCCGGGCCGAACTGATCGGCATCATGCGCCCGCGGGTCGAGGAAATTCTGGAAGAGGTCCGCGCAAGGCTGGATGCGGCCGGGTTCGATCATCTGCCCAGCCAGCAAATTGTTCTGACCGGCGGCGGCAGCCAGATTCCCGGATTGGATGGATTGGCCAGTCGAATACTGGGGCATCAGGTCCGGCTTGGTCGCCCTCTGCGTGTGCACGGGCTGCCACAATCTGTCACGGGCCCCGGTTTTGCCAGCGCGGTCGGCCTGTGCCTGTTCGCCGCGCATCCGCAGGACGAGTGGTGGGACTTCGAGATTCCCGTGGATCGCTACCCTGCACGATCTCTCAAGAGGGCTGTAAAATGGTTCAAGGACAACTGGTAACCGCAATATCTGGCATGTTGAGCGAAATCCCGCGTGAGGCGAGCATTTCTTCGCCACATTTTGTGGTTAATTCGCGTTTTTTTGGTGACGTTCAGACCCACACAGGTTAACATCCGTGTGGATTAGGCAAAATAATGCCCGTGAATACGGGCCGAAACCTCAGGCGGACAGATCATGACATTGAACCTTTCGATGCCCGGACATGAAGAACTGAAGCCCCGGATCACCGTATTTGGTGTCGGCGGTGCTGGCGGCAACGCGGTCAACAACATGATCGAGAAAAAGCTGACGGGCGTCGAATTCGTGGTGGCCAACACCGATGCGCAGGCCTTGCAGCAAAGCAACGCCCCCAGCCGCATCCAGCTGGGCGTCAAGGTCACCGAAGGTCTGGGGGCAGGGGCCCGTGCCGCCGTGGGCGCCGCCGCCGCCGAGGAATCGATCGAACAGATCGTGGACCATCTGGCCGGCGCGCATATGTGCTTCATCACCGCAGGCATGGGCGGCGGCACCGGCACCGGGGCGGCCCCCATCATCGCGCAGGCCGCGCGCGAGCTGGGTGTTCTGACCGTGGGCGTGGTGACCAAACCCTTCCAGTTCGAAGGTGCCAAGCGGATGCGTCAGGCCGAAGAAGGTGTCGAGGCGCTGCAGAAGATGGTCGATACGCTGATCATCATTCCGAACCAGAACCTCTTCCGTCTGGCCAATGAGAAAACGACCTTCACCGAAGCCTTCTCGATGGCCGATGACGTGCTCTATCAGGGCGTCAAGGGCGTGACCGACCTGATGGTCCGTCCGGGTCTCATCAACCTCGACTTCGCCGATGTCCGCGCCGTCATGGACGAAATGGGCAAGGCGATGATGGGCACGGGCGAAGCCTCGGGCGAAGATCGCGCCATTCAGGCCGCCGAAAAGGCCATCGCCAACCCGCTGCTGGATGAAATCAGCCTGCGCGGCGCCAAGGGCGTGCTGATCAACATCACCGGCGGTCACGACCTGACCCTGTTCGAACTGGACGAGGCCGCGAACCGCATCCGCGAGGAAGTGGACGCCGATGCCAATATCATCGTCGGCTCGACCCTGGATACCGACATGGAAGGCATGATGCGCGTCAGCGTTGTCGCCACGGGCATCGACGCCGTCGAAGTGAACACCGACATGCCGGTCCCCCGCCGCCGCATGTCCCAGCCGCTGAGCCAGCCGACACCCGCTCCGGTCGAGGCCCCGGCGGCACAGGCCCGTCCGGCCGCACCTGCACCCGTGCAGGAACCCGCGCCGGCGCCGCAGCAGGCCCCGCAGCGCCCCGCCGCTGCCGCCCGCACGCCCGAGCCCACGTTCTTTGAAGATCTGGACGTGGATCAGGTCGCCGCAAGCGAGCAGATGGAAGACATCTTCGCCGACGACGCGCAGTATGACGACTCGCTGCCGCCGCCCGCCTATCAGCCGCGCCAGACCCAGGCCCCGGCTGCCCGCTATGAGGATGAGGCACAGAATTTCGTGGCGCCCCGTCCGGCCCCTCCCGGCACACCCTCGCCCGAGGCGATGGCCCGCCTGCATCACGCCGTCAACAAGGCCGCACCGCAGTCGCAGCGTCCCGTGGCCCAGCCCCAGCCGGAACCCGAGCAGCGCCCGCGCTTCGGGATCAATTCGCTGATCAACCGCATGACCGGCCATTCGGCCGAGTCGCAGGAACGCGCCCCCGCGCATCCCCCGCGCCAGCAGCCGCCGGTTCGCGCGCAGGCGCCGCAGGGCTATGCCCAGCAAGCCCGCGCCACCCCGTCCGAAGCCACGGATCCCGATCAGGAACGGATCGAGATTCCGGCCTTCCTGCGGCGTCAGGCGAACTGATCACGCAACATTTGCGTGACTGATCCGATCGCGAAAGACCGCCTCCGGGCGGTCTTTTTCTTTTTGTTTCATAGGGCTTTAGGTCTGTTCCGCCGCAGTGCGGCAACTATCCGCCCATCCCCTGCGCGGATGTTTCAAACCGTTACAAAGATTGAATTGTTACCAAAGCGTCACATCCCTATTTTCCTGTCACAGCGGGAGAACACCGCGACAGCAGACCCAGAGGCTTGACGTGCAGCATACTTTGAAATCGGCGATACGCTTCGATGGGGTCGGATTGCATTCGGGCCAGCCGGTCTGCATGGTGATCCGTCCCGCAGCGGCCGAGCACGGCATCTGGTTCCGTCGCAGCGACGTGCTGTTCGGCGATGCCATGATCCCCGCCCGCTGGGATTCCGTCCGCCAGTCGCCGCTCTGCACCTTTCTGGAAAATGAACAAGGCGTCAGCGTCTCGACCGTCGAGCATGTGATGGCCGCGCTTGCAGGATGCGGCGTGCACAATGCGCTGATCGAGGTGGATGGGCCTGAAGTGCCGATCCTTGACGGCAGTTCCGCCTCCTTCGTCCGGGCCATCCTGAACCGTGGCCTGCGCCAGCAATCCGCACCCGTGCGCGCGATCCGCGTTCTGGAAACCGTCGAAGTGCGTCGTGGCGATGCCTGGGCGCGTCTGTCGCCCGCCGATCGTCTGGTGATCGACTTCAGCATCAAGTTCGACGATGCCGCCATTGGCGAGCAGTCCAAGTCCCTGCCGATGTCCAATGGAAGCTTCGTGCGCGAACTCTGCGACAGCCGCACCTTCTGCCGTCAGGCCGATGTGGACATGATGCGCGCGCAAGGGCTGGCCCTTGGCGGCACGCTTGAGAATGCCGTGGTGGTCGATGGCGACCGTATCCTGACACCCGGTGGCCTGCGCCACAGGGACGAGGCCGTGCGCCACAAGATGCTGGACGCGCTGGGGGATCTGGCGCTGGCTGGCGGGCCGTTGCTGGGGGCCTATACCGGCCACCGCGCGGGCCATGCCCTGACCAATGATCTGCTGCGGGCGCTGTTCGCCCGCCCCTCGGCCTATAGCATGGTGGTCTGTGACGCGGCGATGACCGCGCGTCTGCCCGGTGTGGACATCCACATGGACGAAATTCCCGCAGTCGCATAGGCTGCATGCTGCCGTCATCGGACAGCATGGGACCGAGTATTTGCGCCAAAGGCGTTTTGCACCGGAATTTTCTGTGCTAGGACCGTCGGTAACGGCAGGGCAAAGACCTGCTGACGTGACCAGACAAGGGTGAGAGCAAGCATGACAGGCGGGTCCCGGGCAAAGGTGATCGGTGGCGTTCTACTGGCTGTTTGGCTGGCCGGATGCGACAGCGTGACGGAACGCGCAGGGCGCGGATCGATTCCCCTCGACGGTTTCACCGCCGAACAGATCTATGAGCGCGGCGAATTCGAGATTGACCGCAGCCGCCCCGAAGACGCGGCCTTCTATTTCGCGGAAATCGAACGCCTCTATCCCTATTCCGAATGGGCCAAGCGTGGCCTCATCATGCAGGCGTTTTCCTACCATTCCGCCCGTGACTTCGAAAACAGCCGCGCCGCTGCGCAGCGCTATATCGACTTCTACCCGGCGGATGAGGATGCGGCCTATGCGCAATATCTGTTGGCGCTGTCCTATTACGACCAGATCGACGATGTGGGCCGCGATCAGGGCCTGACCTTTCAGGCGCTCCAATCGCTGCGCACCGTGATCGAGGTTTATCCCGACAGCGAATATGCCTCCTCTGCGGTGCTCAAGTTCGATCTTGCCTTCGACCATCTGGCCGGGAAAGAGATGGAGATCGGGCGCTACTACCTCAAGGGCGCGCATTACACCGCTGCGATCAATCGCTTCCGTGTCGTCGTGCAGGACTTCCAGACCACCAGCCACACCGCCGAAGCGCTGCATCGTCTGGTCGAGGCCTATCTCTCGCTGGGTCTGACCCAGGAGGCGCAGACCGCGGGTGCGATCCTTGGCCATAACTTCCGCTCCACCACCTGGTATGAGGACAGCTTCAAGCTGCTGACCGGGCGCGGGCTGGAACTGGAAGCGGCGGGCGACAGCTGGCTGGCGCAGATCTACCGTCAGACGATCCGGGGACAGTGGCTGTGATGCCTTGCCCTGCGGTCTGTGGCCGTCTGGCATGAGCCGGGGGCACTGGGGACATGCTGCGCGCGCTTGAAATCCGCGACATGCTCATCATTGACCGGCTGGACCTGACCTTCCAGCCGGGTCTGAACGTCCTGACCGGCGAAACCGGCGCAGGCAAGTCGATCCTGCTTGATTCCCTTGGCTTCGTTCTGGGCTGGCGCGGCCGGGCCGAACTGGTCCGGCAGGGGGCCGAGCAGGGCGAGGTTGTCGCGGTGTTCGACCTGCCCGACGGGCACGCCGCCCATGCCGTGCTGGAAGAGGCGGGGCTGCCCAGCGGCCCGGAACTGATCCTGCGCCGGATCAACACCCGCGATGGGCGCAAGACATCCTGGATCAATGACCGCCGCTGCTCGGGCGAGGTGCTGCGCGCCCTCTCGGACCGGCTGGTGGAACTGCATGGCCAGCATGACGACCGCGGCCTGCTCGACCCCAAGGGCCACCGCGCCCTGCTGGATGCCTTTGGCGGGGTGGCCCCGCTTCTGGACACCACGCGCGAGACATGGCGCGCGCGGTCGCGCCTGTCCAGACGCCTGACCGAGGCCGAGGCGGCCATCGCCGCTGTGCGCGCCGAGGAAGACTATCTGCGCCACGCCGTCGCCGAACTGGACGCGATGGACCCGCAGCCGGGCGAGGAGGCCGAACTGGACGCGCGCCGCCGCCTGATGCAGGGGGCCGAGCGGATGCGCGAGGATATGGCCCGCGCCCATGCCGCCCTTGGCCCGCAGGGGGCCGAAGGGGCGATGGGTGACGCGCTGCGCTGGCTGGACGGTCTGGCCGACCGGGCCGAAGGGATGCTCGACGCCCCCCTTGAGGCACTCGGGCGCGCGCTGAACGAGCTGGCGGATGCGGTGCAGGGCGTGGAACGCGCGCAGGATGTCCTCAGCTTCAATCCGCATGAGCTGGAAGAAACCGAGGAACGTCTCTTCGCGATCCGGGCGCTGGCGCGCAAGCATGACGTGCTGGCCGATGATCTGGGCCAGTTTGCCCAGGGTCTGCGCGACCGTCTGGCGGCCCTTGACCGGGGCGACGCCGATCTGCGCGCGCTCAGGACCGAACTGGCGCAGGCCGAGGCTGCCTTCGATGCGGCGGCCCGCGCCCTGACCGATGCGCGGGCCGAGGCGGCAGGGCGGCTGGATGCGGCCGTCACGGCGGAACTGGCCCCGCTCAAGATGGAACGCGCGGTCTTTCGCACCGAGATTGCCGCCGCCGAACCCGGACCGGAGGGGCGCGACAGCGTGACCTTCAGCGTGGCCACCAACCCCGGTGCGCCTGCCGGACCACTGGCGCGCATCGCCTCGGGCGGGGAACTCAGCCGGTTTCTGCTGGCGCTGAAAGTCTGCCTCAGCGACAGCAATGCCGGAATCACCATGATCTTCGACGAGATCGACCGCGGTGTCGGCGGCGCGACGGCAGATGCCGTGGGCCGCAGGCTGGCCGCGCTGGCCGAGGGCGGGCAGGTGCTGGTCGTCACCCATTCACCGCAGGTCGCGGCCCTTGGCGCCCATCACTGGCGTGTGGAAAAGCGGGTGCGGGACGAGATGACGACGACCACCGTGGTGCCGCTGGACGCATCCGCCCGCGTGGACGAGATCGCGCGCATGGTCGCCGGCGACACGATCACCGACGAGGCGCGCGGCGCCGCCCGCGCGCTGCTGGCGGGCACGGTCTGACGCGTCACATGCCGCGCCTGATGCGCCGTTGTTTTTGAGTATTTTTGGCAAGATGAAGCGGGGGGCTTAGCCCTGCCGCAGCATCTTGCCGGGGTTCATGATATTGCCGGGGTCCAGTGCCAGCTTGAGGCTGCGCATCACATCCCATCCCGCCCCATGTTCGGCCTGCATGTAATCCAGCTTGCCCAGACCCACGCCATGCTCGCCCGTGGCCGTGCCCCCCAGCGCCAGCGCCCGTGTCACCATGCGATGCGACAGATCATGGGCGGCGGCGACCTCGGCGGGGTTCTGATCGTCATAGAGCAGGATCGCATGGAAATTGCCGTCCCCCACATGGCCCAGGATTGGCCCCGCAATCGGCGAGGCCGCGATATCCGCCTGCGTCTGCGTCACCGCCTCGGCCAAGCGCGAGATCGGCACGCAGATATCGGTCACCAGCGCGACGCTGCCGGGGCGGGAGGCCTTGATCGCGTAATAGGCATTGTGCCGCATCGCCCATAGGGTGCTGCGATCCTCGGGCCGGGTGGCCCAGTCAAAGCCGGTGCCGCCATGATCCGCGACGATCTCGCCCAAGGTTTCGGCCTGTTCGCGCACGCCACTGTCCGAGCCGTGGAATTCCACCATCAGATGCGGCGTCAAGGGAATATCCGTGCCGGACCATGCGTTGACGGCGGCCACGCTGGCCGCGTCGATGAATTCGATCCGCGCCATGGGCAGACCCATCTGGATCGTGTCGATCACGGCGGCGACCGCCTCGTCCATCTGCGCAAAGCCGCAGATCGCCGCCGCAGTCGCTTCGGGCTGGCCCCGCAGCCGCAAGGTCAGTTCGGTGATCAGGCCAAGCGTTCCCTCGGCCCCGACGAACAACCCCGTCAGGTCATATCCCGCCGCCGTCTTGCGTGCGCGCGTGCCCGTGCGGATGATGCGCCCATCGGCCAGCACCACCTCCAGTCCCAGCACATTGTCCCGCATCGTGCCGTAACGCACCGCAGTGGTGCCGCTGGCCCGCGTCGAGGCCATTCCCCCGATCGAGGCATTGGCGCCGGGATCGACCGGAAAGAACAAGCCCGTGGCCCGCAGTTCGGCATTCAACGCCTCGCGCGTGATGCCGGGCTGCACGACCACATCCATATCCTCAGGATTGACCTGCAACACCTTGTTCATCAATCGAAAATCCACACAAACCCCGCCATGGGGCGACTGCGCCTGCCCCTCAAGCGAGGTGCCCGCACCATAGCCCACCACAGGCACGCCATGGGCCGCGCAGATCCCCACGATCGCCGCCACCTCGGCCGTGCTCTCGGGATAGACCACCGCATCGGGCGGCATGGACGGGAAATGCGTCTCCGAGCGGCCATGCTGGTCCAGTTCGGACTTGGACCGGGTGGCGCGTTGTCCTAACAAGGAGGTCAGATCGTCAAAGGCTGTCGGGCGGGTCATCGGGGTCTCCGAAAGGGGCGGGTGCACCGACCCTAGGCCAAGGCGACCAGACGGGGAAGGGGCAAGACCATGGTCAGAGCGAGGGATGGATGGCCCGAAAGGCAAGCGACCCCGTGCAGGACGGACATCGTCTGATGCCGCAGACCCTGAGGGCGCAGCTGTCGCAGCTTCTGACTCAGGCGCGGCAATTTCTGGCCGAGGTCTGGCGCGTCTTGCGCCAACGCGGCCCCAGCCAGTTCCAGTTCTGGCTGATCGCCCTGATCATCGGCATTGCCGCCGGTTTCGCCGCCCTGCTGTTCCGTAAGGGGATCGAAGTGCTGCAGGCGGTTCTCTACGGCACGGATGACGTGGCGATGCTGCACAGCTTTGCCCTGACCATGCCCTGGTATTGGGTTCTGGTCCTGCCGATCGCGGGCGGTCTGGTGGTCGGGCTGATCCTGCACCGCTTCACTCCGGATGCGCGGGTGCGCTCGGTCGCGGATGTGATCGAGGGAGCCGCGCTGCAGGACGGGCGGGTCGAGCATCGTGCGGGCCTTGCTTCGGCGGCGGCCTCGCTCATCACCCTGTCCACCGGCGGGTCGAGCGGGCGGGAAGGTCCTGTCGTGCATATGGCCGCCGTCATCTCAAGCTGGGTCAGCGAGCGGATTCGCGCGGACGGGATCACCGGGCGCGACCTGCTGGGCTGTGCCGTCGCCGCCGCCGTCTCGGCCAGTTTCAACGCGCCCATCGCGGGGGCGCTTTTTGCGCTGGAAGTGGTGCTGCGGCATTTCGCTGTGCATGCCTTCGCGCCCATCGCCATTGCCGCCGTGGCGGGCACCGTGATCAACCGGATCGAATATGGCGGCGTGACCGAATTCGTGCTGCCGGGGATCAACACGCTGGAATTCTATGGCGAACTGCCCGCGTTCCTGATCCTCGGGCTGCTCTGCGGGCTTGTGGCCACGGTGCTGATGCGCGCGATCTTCGTGGCCGAGGACATGGGCAACCGCATCCAGACCGCAACCGGCCTGCCGCGCTGGCTGCGCCCGGCGGTGTCGGGGGCCATGCTGGGCGGGCTGGCGATCTGGTTTCCCCATATCATCGGCGTCGGCTACGAGACGACATCCGCCGCCCTGACCGGCCAGCTTCTGCTGTGGGAGGCGGTCGTGTTCTGCATACTCAAGGTGCTGGCTGTCGCCATCACCATGGGCGGGCGCATGGGGGGCGGGGTCTTCTCGCCCGCGCTGATGGTGGGCGCGCTGACCGGGCTGGCCTTCGGCATGATCGCCACGGCCATCTTCCCCGACGTGTCGGGGGCCAGCACGATCTATGCGCTGGCGGGCATGGGGGCGGTCGCCGCCGCCGTGCTGGGCGCTCCGATCTCGACCACGCTGATCGTGTTCGAGATGACCGGCGACTGGCAGATCGGCATCGCGGTCATGGTGGCGGTCTCGCTCTCCACGGCGCTGGCCTCACGGCTGGTGGACCGGTCCTTCTTTCTCACCCAGCTCGAACGGCGCGGCGTGCATCTGGCGGCCGGGCCGCAGGCCTATCTCTTGTCGATGTTCCGCGTCGCGGCCGTGATGCGCAAGGTCGGCGATCCCGGCATGGCGGATGAAACCGCCTGCCGCGAGATGATCGAGGACGGCATCTATGTCGAGGCGACCGCCACGCTCGAGGCGGCGCTGCCCCTGTTCGACCGCGCCGGAGTTCCCTTCCTGCCGGTGGTCACCCGTGTCGAGGGCAATGAAGAGCCGCAGCTATGGGGCGCGCTCTTCCATGTGGACGCGCTCAAGACCTATACCCGCGCGCTTGCCGCCACGGCGGCCGAGGAACATAGCTAGGCATCGCGCCCCGTGATCGGCGCGCGCTGCTGCGGCTTCTTCTTGCTGAAAATATCCATGACCACGCCCGCCACCTGTCGCGTGACGGGCAAGGACAGGGATCTTGTCAGACCTGCTCGACCGTCACCGTATCCGAGGCATAGAAGGCCAGATGGTCCTTGATCCGTTCCATCCCCGGCTTGGGGTCCTCATAGGACCATGCCGCGTTCTGCAAGGTCGTGCTTTTCGTCACGATCGAGAAATAGCTGGCATCGCCCTTGTGCGGGCAATGTGTCTTGTGGTCGGTGCGGTCCAGAAAGGCCATGGCGATGTCGCCGCGCGGGAAATAGATCACGAAGGGCATCGCGCCTTCGGTCAATTCCAGCGCGTCATTGGACTCGCCCAGGACCGCGCCACCGGCGCGGACCACCCAGGTTCCTTCGGCTTTGCGGATCGTAATGTGATCGGTCATGGTCTTCCCCCGTTTTCAATCTTCTGTGCCCTGCCTGTGTGACGCTGTCATGTCAGCGTCACAGCGGAGCGGTCGCCCCGGCCAGCCAGATGCGCGCCGCTTCGGACAGGCGCGGTGCTATCTTGTCGTGACATGCCGCGTGATAGGCGTTCAGCCAGGCCCGCTCCTCGGCGGTCATCAGGCCGGGCAGCACCAGCCGCCGGTCGATCGGCACCCATGTCAGCGTGTCGAAGCTGAACATGGCCCGATCATCGGCGCCGGCAAGGGCAGGGGCCTCGCGCACCACGATCAGGTTCTCGATCCGGATGCCAAAGGACCCTTCGCGGTAATATCCCGGCTCGTTGGACAGGATCATGCCGGGCTGCAAGGGCACGTCCGAGATGCGGCTGATCCGCTGCGGGCCTTCATGCACGCAAAGATAGACGCCCACACCATGACCGGTCCCGTGGTTGAAATCCAGCCCCGCCGCCCAAAGCGGCGCGCGGGCAATGGCGTCGATGTCGCGCCCCGCCAGCCCCTTGGGAAAGCGCAGGCGCGAGATCCCGATCATCCCCTGCAACACGCGGGTGAAACAGGCTTTTTCCGTATCGCCAACCTCGCCCACGGGCAGGGTGCGGGTGATATCGGTGGTCCCGTCCAGATATTGCCCGCCGCTGTCCACCACGATCAGATGTCCCGGTTCCAGCCGCGCATTGCTGCTGTTCGAGACGCGGTA
Organism: Seohaeicola sp. 4SK31; assembly: GCF_028802875.1. Lineage (NCBI taxonomy): Bacteria > Pseudomonadati > Pseudomonadota > Alphaproteobacteria > Rhodobacterales > Roseobacteraceae > Seohaeicola > Seohaeicola sp. 4SK31. The sequence continues at coordinate 123,206 of NZ_JARAMP010000009.1, forward strand.
ATGCATGATCGCGCCATTGGGACCGGTCCCTGCGATCGTCTCGAAACTGATGTCGCGCAGGGCATTGGTCGCGCGGCGGAAACCTTCCAGCGCGGTGGCCACCTCGATCTCGGTCAGCGACCCCGCCGGCTGTGCGTCGAACCAGCACAGGAATTCCACCATGGCGGCGGCATCGCGCAGATGCGCCTCGGTCGTGGCGGCGATCTCGGCCGGGGTCTTGGTCGCCTTGGGCAGGATGCAGGGATCTTGCCCCCAGACGCAGGGAACCCCCGCCTCGGCCAGTTCCATCGACACCCAGAGAGGGGCCGTCGCCCGGTCCACCCGCACCGGGCCAGTCAGACTGCGCAATCCCGCGCCAAAGGCCGTCACCGGGCGCAAGGTCACATCCGTGCCCAGATGCGCGCGCAGGGCGTCATCGCATTTGGCGGGATCGGCGAACAGCGTCAGATGGCCGTTGTCATGCAGCACGGCAAAGCCATGCGGCACCGGGTTGCGCGGAATATCCGCCCCCCGCACGTTCAGGAGCCAGGCAAGGGAATCGGCCAGGGTCAGGACGGCCGCGCTCTGCCCGGCCTTGCGCAAGCCTTCGGCCAGCCGCGCCCGCTTGGCGGCGCTGGTCTCGCCTGCCAGATCATCAGGATAGGGCGTGATCAGCCCCGCAGGCGGGGCAGGCTGGTCGGTCCAGATCCGGTCCAGGGCATTGGGGCCGGGCCGCAGCGTGATGGCCGTGCCCGCCAGCGCCTCCTCCAGCTTGCCGATCTCGTCCGCGGTGTGCAGCCAGGGATCAAACCCGATCACCCCGCCATTGGGCAACTGCGCGCGCAGCCAGTCGGCCAGCCCTGTCTCGGGCCAGGGCACGGGCGTGAAATGCGCCAGATCCACCTGACCTTTCACCTGCGTGCGGTAGCGTCCGTCGATGAAAACGCCCGCCACATGGGGCAGCACGCAGGCAAACCCGGCCGAGCCGGTGAATCCCGTCAGCCAGGCTAGCCGCGCATCGTGCGGGGCCACATATTCCCCCTGATGCGCATCGGCGCGCGGCACCAGAAATCCGGTCAGCCCCTCGCGCGGCAACAGATCGCGCAGCGCGGCCAGCCGGGGCGGGCCCTGCTCGGGGCGGGCACTGTCCTCGAAACTCTGGAACATGCTACATCGCCCTCTTCATGCCGATCATCCGGGCACGGGCGCGCGGGTCGCTGTCGAACAGCCCCGCCAGCTGCTCGGTCATGGCCCCGGCCAGCTGGTCCACATCGGTGATCGTGACCGCATGCTGGTAATAGCGCGTCACGTCATGGCCGATACCGATGGCGATCAGTTCCACAGCCTTGCGTTTTTCCACCATGGCAATCACGTCGCGCAGGTGCTTTTCCAGATAGTTCGCAGGGTTCACCGAGAGGGTGGAATCGTCCACGGGCGCGCCATCCGAGATCACCATCATGATCTTGCGCGCCTCGGGCCGGGCCATCATGCGCCGATGCGCCCATTCCAGCGCCTCGCCGTCGATGTTCTCCTTCAGCAAGCCTTCCTTCATCATCAGCCCCAGATTGGGCCGCGTCCGCCGCCATGGCGCATCCGCGGATTTATAGATGATGTGCCGCAGATCGTTCAGACGCCCCGGTTGCTGCGGGCGCCCCTCGGCCAGCCATTTCTCGCGGCTTTGGCCACCTTTCCACGCGCGTGTGGTGAAGCCCAGGATTTCCACCTTGACCGAGCACCGCTCCAGCGTCCGCGCCAGCACATCGGCGCAGATGGCCGCGATGGAAATCGGCCGCCCCCGCATCGAGCCGGAATTGTCCAGAAGCAGCGTCACCACCGTATCGCGGAATTCCGTGTCCTTCTCGACCTTGAAGGACAGCGGCGTCGTCGGGTTCGCCACGACACGCGCCAGACGGCCCGCATCAAGGATGCCTTCTTCCATGTCGAACAACCACGAGCGGTTCTGCTGCGCCTGAAGGCGGCGTTGCAGTTTGTTGGCCAGACGGCCCACAGCGCCTTTCAACGGCTCCAACTGCTGATCCAGATAGGCGCGCAACCGTTCCAACTCGACCGGGTCCGCCAATTCCTCGGCGGGAATTTCCTCATCGAAATCGGTGACATAGACGGCATAGTTCGGATCGGCATCCGAGACGGGCTGCGGCGCGGGCGGCTCCAGCGGGGCCTCGCCATCGGGCAGTTCAGTATCCTCGCCCATCTCCTGATCGGCCAACTCGTCCATGCTGACCTGCGCCTGTGACGCGTCCTGGCTGTCCTCCTGCGACTGCTCGGGGCTGGCCTCGGCCTCTTCCTGCTGCTGGTCATCCTGACCGCTGCTGTCGGGGTTTTCCTGCTGCTCGGCGCTGTCCTCGGCATCGTCCTGATCGTCATCAGGCTGGTCGGGATCATCGCCCAGCTGATCGCCGTAACCCAGATCTTCGATCACCTTGCGGGCGAACCGTGCAAAGGCCGCCTGATCGTGCAGCTTGTCCTGCAAACCGTCCAGCGTGCCGCCCGCCTGATCCTCGATGAACCCGCGCCATAGCTCCATGACGTTCTGCGCGCCCGCCGGAAGCTGCCGCCCCGTCGCCAGATGCCGGATCATATACCCCGCCGCCGTCGCCAATGGCGCGTCCGAGGCTTGGGTGATCTGCTCATACCCCGCCCGCGCCGCCTCATGTGCGATCTTGGCGTCGATATTGCCAGCGGTGCCGGGCATGTCGCGCGCGCCCATCGCCTCGCAGCGCGCGGTCTCCATCGCCTCATAAAGGTCCCGCGCCATCGCACCGGGCGGCGCGTAGCGCGCATGCAGCGCGTCATTGTGGTAACGGCGGTGTAGCGCCAGCGCATCGGCCGTGCCACGCGCCAGCATCACCTCGTCCCGCGTCATGCGGCGGCTGACCTGCGGCAGACGCATCGCATCACCCGACAGGCCCGAGGGATCGACCGAATAGCTGACCGTCAGATCAGGGTCATGGGCCATGACCTTGGTGGCCTCGGCCAAGGCTTTCTTGAACGGATCGGCGGGGTTGTCGGTCGGTTTGCTCATCTCACCTCTCCGGTCGCGGGGCGGCCCTTGGGCCAACGGCGCTGCTCCTCCGCCCTGCTGGCCCGCGTCGCGAGGACAACCCGCAGGGATGGACCGAGCGTGCCGCGATCACTTCATCGACATCGAGGCCGCCGATTCCGGCAGTTCCTCGTCGAACAGACGCTGATAGAACTCGGCCACCGTCTGCCGCTCCAGCTCGTCGCATTTATTCAGGAAGGACAGCCGGAACGCATAGCCGACATTGCGGAAAATCTCGGCATTCTGCGCCCATGCGATCACCGTCCGCGGGCTCATCACGGTGGACAGATCACCATTCATGAAGGCCGTCCGCGTCAGATCGGCCACCGTGACCATCTGCTTGATCACTTTGCGACCCTTCTCGGTGTTGTAATGCGGGTTCTTGGCCAGAACGATATTCGTCTCGGCCTCGATGCTCAGATAGTTCAGCGTCGCGACCAAGGACCAGCGGTCCATCTGGCCCTGGTTGATCTGCTGGGTGCCGTGATAAAGCCCCGTCGTATCGCCCAGACCCACGGTGTTGGCGGTGGCGAAGAGGCGGAAATATTTATGCGGCGTGATGACCTCGTTCTGGTCCAGCAGCGTCAGCTTGCCATCCACTTCCAGCACGCGCTGGATCACGAACATCACATCGGCGCGGCCCGCATCATATTCGTCGAACACGATCGCGGTCGGGTTGCGCAGCGCCCAGGGCAGGATGCCCTCGTGGAATTCGGTGACCTGCACCCCGTCCTTCAGCTTGATCGCATCCTTGCCGATCAGGTCGATCCGGCTGATATGGCTGTCAAGGTTCACCCGCACGCAGGGCCAGTTCAGACGGCTGGCGACCTGTTCGATATGGGTGGATTTGCCCGTGCCGTGATAGCCCTGGATCATCACGCGGCGGTTGTGGCTGAAGCCCGCAAGGATCGCCAGCGTGGTGTCGGGATCGAACTTGTAGGTGCTGTCATTCTCGGGCACGCGTTCGGTGCGCTCGGGGAAACCCTTGACGATCATGTCGGTGTCGATGCCAAAGACCTCGCGGACCGAGATGTCTTCGGTGGGTTTTGCGTTGATATCGATCATGCCATCGGCCATGGAACTGTCCTTCCCGTGTCGGGCCCCTGGCCCTCATCCATCTGCGTGATTTCGCTTACAGGTTTGGTGCAACATAATGCGGGCAAGGGCAAGGGGGGCTGCTGTTTTCCGTCACGGCCCTGACCGGCCCGTCGGTGCCCTGTGACAGGACCGGACAGAGGCGGTGGCACATCTGCCCGATTGGCGCATGTGATTGAAACTATGCCCCCCACCGCAGCGTGTCTTCCCTGTGGTCCGCAAGCCTTGGGGCCATGTTCGCGTGCCTCCCGGTCACGTGAACGTGCACCGTCCGCCCTTGCGGAACGGCGGGCGGTGCACGCATCTTGAACCCCACAGGGAAGGAAAACCCCATGAACAGACGCAGCTTTACCATCCTAACAAGCGCGGGCCTGACCTATGGCCTGTTCGGCGCCGGGCGCGGATCGGCGCAGGCCGCGCAGTTCGAGGTGACCCGCACCGAGGCCGAATGGCGCGCCATGCTCACCCCCGCCGAATACCGCGTGATGCGCGAAGAGGGGACGGAACGCGCCGGTTCCTCGCCGCTCGACAAGGTCTATGATCCCGGTGTGTACCACTGCCGGGGCTGCGACCTGCCGCTATATGATGCAAGCACCAAATATGACAGCGGCACCGGATGGCCCAGTTTCTATCAGGCGCTGCCGGATGCGATCGGCACCAGTCAGGACCGCAAGCTTTTCATGCTGCGCACCGAATGCCATTGCCGCCGCTGTGGCAGCCATCTGGGCCATATCTTCGATGATGGCCCGCAGCCCACGGGCAAGCGTCATTGCCTGAACGGTGTGTCGCTGGTGTTCAAACCCGCCTGACGGGTCCGATCCGGCAGGTCTTTGAACGGCCTTTGCGACAATCGCTTGTGGAACTGGTCGCGGGCGATATAGTCGTCAGACCGATATCAGACCTGCCAGACTGGACCGGCGACAATGGCGAAAGCTCCTCAGCCCGACGCGATGCTGTGCTTCAACCTCTATGCGGCCAGCCACGCCTTCACGCGCTACTACAAGCGGCTCTTGTCGCCCCTCGGGCTGACCTATCCGCAATACTTGGTCATGCTGCGCCTGCACAAGGCGGATGGGCAGCATGTCGGCAGCCTTGCGCGCGATCTGTGCCTTGAAACGAATACGCTCTCGCCCCTGCTCAAGCGGATCGAGGTGATGGGCCTTGTCCGCCGCGCCCGCAGCAGCGAGGACGAGCGGAGGGTTGATCTTTTCCTGACGGAAAAGGGAAGGACGGTCGCGGCACGCTGCGCCGAAATTCCGTGGCAGATCGTGGCCGAACTCGGGCTCGATCTGGATCAGGTGCGCCAATGCTCGGACATGCTGCTGGACCTGCGCGCCAGACTGGCCGCGCGCGACAGCGGGACCGAAGACATGCCCGACCTGTCAGAAGAGCACGGCTGAACGCCGCCGGACCTTGCCCGCCTTGCCGTTCAGGTGACGGTGATCACTTGAAGTTGCGGCTGTCCTTGATCTGATCCCAGGCCCAGACCACCTCTTGCAGCTGCTCTTCCTGACTGCGATCCCCGCCATTCATGTCGGGATGCAGCACCTTGATCAGCGCCTTGTAGGATTTGCGCACCTCGGCCTTGGTCCAATGGTCCTTGGCCTCAAGGATCTCGATGGCGCGCCGCTCCGTCGGTGGCAGCTTGCGGGTGCCGCCCGTGATCGACTTTCCGGGATTGCGCGTGGCATTGTTGCCCAGCACCTGATGCGCGTCCTCGATCCCCAGCCGCGCCCAGGCGCGCGCCTCGGGGTCACCCAGGGGCTTCGTCGCGCGCTCCCAGACCTTGTCCTTGGACAGTTGCGCGTTGATCTCGGCCTCGGTGGTGCCGTCAAAGAAGTTCCACTTCAGATTATACTCGCGCACATGGTCCTTGCAGAACCAGAAATAGTCATCCAGCACATCCGGCGCCTTGGGCGCGCGGAACTTACCGGCCTCCTGACAGCCGTCGTGATCGCAGATGCGGCTTGAGGTTTCGACAGCACCCGACATGCCTCGCCGACCACGAGGATTCTTCTTCTTGGCCGACGACACGGACATGTCGAACCCGAAGGGATCTGGCTTGGACATAGGTTCACCTTTTCGACTCGGAGCACAGAGTTTAGACTGTTTGCACAAGGATTGAAGGGGGCACGGGGTAAATTTATGAGCAGGACGGAAGAGATCAGATCGGCGCTTGAGACGGTGTTTTCGCCGCAACGTCTTGAAGTCATTGACGAAAGCGAGCAGCATCGTGGTCATGCAGGCTATAGCGACGGCGGCGAGAGCCATTTCCGGGTCATCATCCGGTCACACCAGTTCGCCCCCATGACCCGCTTGCAGCGTCACCGCGCCATTCACGCGGCCTTGGGGCCGCAATTGATCGGGCGGATTCATGCGCTGGCGCTGGATGTGACGGGCTGATCCGGTCCATCCCGGCATGAGGCGATGCCGCCGCGCGCCTCAGTCGCGCGAGGTGTCGCTGCCGTCCTTCACCAGACTGCCCGACAGGGTCCTGGGCGAGGGCACCGGCGGGGCCTTGGGCGACGGTTCCGACACTGCGGACAGGGCAGGGCGGATGAAGCGCACGGGCGCGTCCCCCGCCTGCTCGGGTGCCGCGACAGGCTGAACGTCGCGCGGCTGGAACGCCTCAAGCGCGGTTTCCGTCTTGCGCCGGAACACAAGCATGTTGTGATAGACGGTCTTGCGCCCGGTCAGCCCGGCGCGTTCCTCGGATGGCAGCGTCTCGGCGCGCTGAAACTCCCATCCGTCCTGGGCCATGCTGTTCATCGCCTCTTGCAGGGTCAGGGCGAACCGCTCCTCGACCGTCTTGGCCCCCTTGGCCTTGGTACCCTTGGTCGGGGCGGGAATGACGCGGTATTCATAGCTCATGGGCGGGGTCCTGACATCTGGATCGAGGGCTTGTAGCAGCCAAAGGCCGCAGGTTCCAGCGCGATGCACAGCAATCTCGCCCCATGGGCGGTTCTTCGCAACGCCACCGTCCGGCGCCCCGCGCGCGGCTATTTGCGCTTCAACGCGATGCCGCGCCCCACGCGTTCCGGCCGGGGCAGGGTGTCATGCGCCGCCTGCAACGCCGCCAGCTTGGCGCGGATGTCGTCTGGCATCACCGCCACGCGCGGGCCGGACATGTCGATATGCAGCCCCAACGCCTCGCCCGTTGCGGCCAGCCAGCCATCCTCGTGCCACAGCTCCTGATAGGTGTGAAACCGCTTCTCGTCATGGGCGATCAGCTGAAAGGTGCAGCGCACCTTCGCGCCCAGATGCAACTCGCGCACATAGCAGATGTGGAATTCCGCCGTGAAGGTCGAATGACCCCGCGTCTTGATGTAATCCGGCCCGAACCCCATCAGGGCATAGGCTTCATCCGCGCAACGGTCGAACAACACGTTGTAATAGGCCATGTTCATATGGCCGTTATGGTCGATCCATTGCGGCTCGACCTCCATCACGGATGATGTGAAAGGCGCGGGAATACTCATCGGTCTCTCCTGTCGCCGGGGCGGTCAAAGACCCAGCTTGTCCATCACCAACTGGTTGACGGTCGCCGGATTGGCCTTGCCACCCGTGGCCTTCATCACCTGACCCACAAACCAGCCTGCCAGTTTCGGGTTCTGCTTGGCTTTTTCCACCTGCGCCGGGTTCTCGGCGATGATCTGATCGACCGCCGCCTCGATGGCACCGGTATCCGTCACCTGCTTCATCCCGCGCGCGTCCACGATCTGCGCCGGATCACCGCCTTCGGTATAGACGATCTCGAACAGGTCCTTGGCGATCTTGCCCGAAATCGCCCCAGAGGCGATCAGATCAATGATCCCGCCCAGTTGCGCCGGGCTGACCGGGCTGCCCGAGATATCCAGACTGTCCTTCTTCAGGCGCCCGAACAGCTCGTTGATCACCCAGTTCGCTGCCATCTTGCCATCACGCCCCTGCGCCACGGCCTCGAAATACCCCGCCGCGTCCAGTTCCGCCGTCAACACGCTTGCGTCATAGTCGGTCAGGCCGAAATCACCCATGAAGCGCGCCTTCTTGGCGTCGGGCAATTCAGGCAGACGCGCCTTGATGTCATCGACCCAAGCCTGCTCGATCTCCAGCGGCAGCAGATCGGGATCGGGGAAGTAACGGTAATCATGCGCCTCTTCCTTGGAGCGCATCGACCGCGTCTCGTTCTTCTCCACATCGTAAAGCCGCGTTTCCTGCACGACCTGACCGCCCGCCTCGACGATGGCGATCTGGCGCCGCGCCTCGACCTCGATGGCCATCTGGATGAACCGCATCGAGTTCATGTTCTTGATCTCGCAGCGCGTGCCAAGATGGCTGAAATCGCCTGTCGCCTGATATTTCTCATACTGGCCGGGCGCGCAGATCGACACGTTCACATCGGCGCGCAGGTTGCCGTTCTGCATGTTCCCGTCACAAGTGCCCAAGTAACGCAGAATCTGGCGCAGTTTGGTCACATAAGCGGCGGCTTCTTCGGGGCCGCGAATATCGGGGCGGCTGACAATCTCCATCAGCGCCACGCCCGTGCGGTTCAGGTCCACAAAGGACATGTTCGGGTCCATGTCATGGATCGACTTGCCCGCATCCTGCTCCAGATGAATCCGCTCGACCCGCACCAGACGCGCGACACCGGGGCCCATCTCGACCAGAATCTCGCCCTCACCCACGATGGGATGATAGAGCTGGCTGATCTGATAGCCCTGCGGCAGATCGGGGTAGAAATAGTTCTTGCGGTCAAAGGCCGACCACAGGTTGATCTGGGCCTTCAGGCCCAGCCCCGTGCGCACCGCCTGTTCGACGCAGAATTCGTTGATCACCGGCAGCATCCCCGGCATGGCGGCATCGACAAAGGCCACATTGGCATTGGGTTCATTGCCGAATTTCGTGGACGCGCCCGAGAACAGCTTGGCGTTCGAGGACACCTGCGCATGGACCTCCATCCCGATCACAAGCTCCCAATCCTGCTTGGCCCCGGCGATCACGCGGGGTTTCGGGGTCTCGTAGGTCAGATCAAGCATCGGTCCGGTCCTTTGGTCTGGAATGGCAGCGTTCTAGGACAGGGGCAGGGGCGGGGCAAGAGGGCAGAGGCCCCGCCGCAACCGCCCCTGATGGGCAAAGCGGCGCCTATGCGGAAAAACCGGGCTTTCGCGACTCGACCGCGCAGGGCAACCTGCACCGATGCTGCCACGCCTGCTGCCCTTGCTGATCTGCCTGTGCCTTGCCCTGCCTGTCACGGCCGAGCAAGCGGCCCTGTCACAGGCCACCATCGCCACATCCGGCACCCTCGTCCCCACCGTGACGCGCCCGCGTGCGCGCAGCGAGGCATTGCCACGCATGGCATGGGGCCGGACGTCGGGCACGGCGCTCTGGACGCGCGCGGCCCTTTCGGCGCTTCAGGGGCATGCCGCCCCGCTGGCGCAGACCGTGCCGGGCGACATCGCCGACTGGTGCCCGGCCTACCCACAAGCCGATGCGGCGCAACGGCGCGCCTTCTGGGTGGGGCTCGCCTCGGCTCTGGCGCGGTATGAAAGCGGCCATCGCGCAGCCGCTGTCGGAGGCGGCGGGCTCTATCACGGCTTGTTGCAGATCCTGCCCGCCACGGCGGCGGGCTATGGCTGCGACGCGCGCAGCGGGGCCGCCTTGCAGAACGGGGCGGCGAACCTTTCCTGCGGCTTGCGGATCATGGCGCGCACCGTGGCCCGCGACGGGGTGATCGCCGTGCAAGCCGGTCGCTGGCGCGGGGTGGCGGCCGACTGGGGGCCGATCCGCAGCGCGGACAAGCGCGCACAGATGCAAAACTGGCTGAAAAGCCAAAGTTATTGCCGCCCGCTTTCCGCGGTCCGCCCCAAGGCGCGGCCCGCCGGGCTGCACATCGCTCAGAGCAGCGAGAAAGGGTGACGCTCCACCCTGATCCCCGCCCGGATCACCGCGGCTTCCAGTGCAGGCACCTGTGGCAGACAATCCTGCGGCAACCGGATACGCCGATCATCCCGCAACACGACCGAGACACGGTAGCTCAGGTCCAGCCTCCGATCCAACCGCACGGCCTTGATCCGCGCCAGCGGAATCCTGTCTGACCGCGCACCGCTGAACCAGTGCAGGCTGTCCTGCGTCAGCGTCAGACCCGAGGCACGATCCGTCACCAGATCCCACAGCGCGGGCAGGGTGAACAGTCCCAGCCCCGCCACGATCCAGAGGGCGGCGTCCAGCAGCACCACCAGCAGAAGCAACACCCCCCAGACCCCCGCCAGGACCAGCGCCGTGCGCGGGTTGCGCCCACGGCTGTGATGATCCAGCAGGGCCTGAGTCACGGGGCAGGCCGGGGCTGAGTATTTGACGCAAGATGAAGCAGGGGGCCGTCCTCTGTCATGATCCCAAGATACGGCTCACCATCTCGGTGGTATCGCGGCTGAGGCTGGGGGTCTCCAGAATACGCTCCAGCGCGGCGCGGGCATGGGCCTGCCGCGTGGCGTCATAGCGGGTCCATGTCTCGAAGGCGGCGCACATGCGGGCGGTTGTCTGCGGGTTCACCGGGTCCAGCTTGATCAGCCAATCGGCCAAGGTGGCATAGCCTTGCCCCGTGGCATGGTGGAACCCCGCCGCGTGCCCCGCCAGCGCGCCGAATGTGGCGCGGAACCGGTTGGGGTTGCGCATGTTGAATTCGGGATGCCGCGCCAGTGCGGCGGCGCGACTGGCCGCGTCCTCGGGCCGCGCATGGCTGACGGTCAGGGCGAACCACTTGTCCATCACCAGCCGGTCATGGCGCCATTGATCGTGGAAGGCTGTGCTCTCCGCCTCGCCGATCTGGTGCGCCATCAGGCAGGACAGCGCGGTCAGTTGCTGGGTCATGTTGTCGGCGGCGGCGAATTGCGCGCGCGCGGTTTTCCCGGCGTCCAGACGCGTCAGCAGCGACAGGACCAGCCCTTGCAGATCGCGCTTGCCCGCCGCGCCGGCCTCCGGGTTGTAGGGGCCGGGCACCGTCATCTCGGCATAAAGGGCGGGCAGCAGATCCGCCATATGCGCGGCCATGCTCTGGCCCAGACGGTCGGCGGCGTCGTAGATGGCCTGCGGATCGGGTGTATGCCCCGCATCATGCAGCGCCTGCGCGATGTCGTCCTGCGAGGGCGGCCGCATCGCCAGCGCGCGGAAGGCCGGATCAAGGCTGTCGTCGCGCAACACGGCGCGCAGGGCGTCCAGATAGGCGCGGTCGGCCTCCGCCCCGGTCAGGGCCATCCGCATCAGCGTCTCGCGGCCCAGGGCGCGGCCCGCCTCCCATTTGTTGAACGGGTCGGTGTCATGGGCCAGCAGGAAGGCGCGTTCCGCATTGTCCATGTCCCGCTCCAGGATCACCGGGGCCGAGAAGCCCCGCAGGATCGACGGCACGGGCTTGGCCGCCAGCCCGTCGAAGCGGAAGCTTTGTTCCGCCGCGGTCATCTCCAGAACAGTGGTCGGCCGCACCTCATCGCCATTGGGGTTGAGCAGCCCCACCGCCACCGGGATCACGCGCGGCGCCTTGTCTGGCTGGCCCGGCGTGGGGGGCGTGTGCTGGCGGAAGGTCAGCGTATAGGTGCCGTCCTGCCAACTGTCGGTCACGCTCAGCCGCGGGGTGCCCGCATCCGTATACCAGCGCTTGAACTGCGCCAGATCGCGCCCCGTCACATCCTCGAACACCCTGAGCCAATCCTCGATCGTGACGGCCTGCCCGTCATGGCGCGCGACATATTCCTGCAAGGCCGCCGCATAGGCCTCATCCCCAACCAGCGTCTTGAGCATCCCCACCAGTTCCGCCCCCTTTTCATAGACCGTGGCGGTGTAGAAATTGTTGATCTCGACAAAGCTTGCCGGGCGCACGGGATGCGCCAATGGCCCGTTATCCTCGCGGAACTGCCGCGCCCGCAGCGCGATCACATCCGCGATCCGCTTGACGGGGGCCGAGCGCATGTCGGAGGTGAACTGCGCATCGCGGAACACCGTCAGCCCTTCCTTCAGGCATAGCTGGAACCAGTCGCGGCACGTGATCCGGTTGCCGGTCCAGTTGTGGAAATACTCATGCGCAATGATCGCCTCGATCCGCTCGTAATTCGCATCCGTCGAGGTGTCGGGCGAGGCCAGAACGCAGCTTGAGTTGAAAATGTTCAACCCCTTGTTCTCCATCGCGCCCATATTGAAGTCATCCACGGCGACGATGTTGAAAATATCCAAGTCGTATTCCAGCCCGTAAACCTCTTCCTCCCACCGCATCGACCGTTTCAGCGCGTCCATGCCATAGGCGCATTTGCCCTCATCCCCCGGACGCACCCAGATGTTCAGCGCCACATCGCGCCCCGAGGCGGTGGTGAACCGATCCGCATGTGCCACCAGATCACCGGCCACCAGCGCGAACAGATAGGATGGCTTGGGCCATGGATCGTGCCACTCGGCCCAGCCCTCGCCAGTCGCCACCGGGTTGCCGTTCGACAGCTTGACCGGCGTGGCCCCCTCGATCCGCACGGTGAAGACCGCCATCACATCGGGCCGGTCGGGATAATAGGTGATCTTGCGGAACCCTTCCGCCTCGCATTGGGTGCAATACATGCCGTTCGACAGATACAGCCCCTCAAGGGCGGTATTGGCGGCAGGCGCGATCTCGACCTCGGCCTCAAAGGTGAAGGGCGCGTCTGGCAGGTCGCAGCTCAGACCCTGCGGCGTCACCTCGGGCGTGACCGCCGCGCCGTCGATCCGGGCGCTGATCAGTTGCAACTGCTCGCCATGCAGAAAGAACCGACGATCCGCACTGTCCGGGTTGGGGCGAAAGCGGATACGGCTGATCACGCGGGTGCGGTCAGGGTCCAGCCGGAAGGTCAGATGCACAGCCTCGACCAGATAGCCGAAAGGGGTATAGTCGGACAGATATACGGGCTGGGGGGCGGCGTCTTTCATGATGCTCCTCGGGGATGCTGTTGCGCCCGAGGGTAGGGCGCGGGGGGCGCCTTCGCAATGGGCGCGCGCGCAGGCCGCTGTCGGATATGAGTATTTTTGGCAAGATGAAGCAGGGTGGCGTTGCTTTTGGCATGGCACCGCTAGATCGCAGGGGATGACGGGCACGATACTCTGGTTCAAGCGGGATCTGCGGGTGGCGGATCATCCGGCGCTGGCGCGGGCGGCGCAGATCGGTGCGCCCGTGCTGCCGCTCTATATCGTCGAGCCGGGACTTTGGGCACAGTCCGATGCCGATGCGCGGCATTACGGCTTTCTGCGCGAGTCTCTGGTCGATCTGAAGGATCGGTTGGACCGGATCGGCTTGGCGCTGGTGATCCGGGTGGGCGAGGCCGTGACAGTGCTGGAGGATTTGCGCGCGCGCCACGCCATCACCCGGCTGATCAGCCATGAGGAGACCGGCAACGGCTGGACCTATGCGCGCGACCGGGCGGTGGCGGCCTGGGCGCGGGGGCAAGGCGTGGTCTGGGAAGAACTGCCGCAATCCGGCGTGGTGCGGCGGTTGCGGGGCCGCGATGGCTGGGCCGCCGCGCGGGACCGCGTCATGGCGGGGCCGGTGGCTGTGCCGGGCCGCGTGACGATGCTGGCGGATGTCGCCTCAAGCGCGCTGCCGGGCGCGGCGGCGCTGGGGCTGGGCGCGGATGCCCCGCAACGCCAGCGCGGCGGGCGCGCCGCAGGTCTGGCGCGTCTGGACACATTCCTGACGGAACGCGGGCAGGATTACCGCCGCGCCATGTCCTCGCCGTTGCAGGGGGCGACGGCCTGCTCGCGCCTGTCGCCGCATCTGGCCTTTGGCACCATCTCGGCGCGCGAGGCGGAACAGGCGGCCGCGCGGCGCGCCGTGCAGGTGCGGGGCACCGGCGATGGCTGGCCGGGATCGGTGCAATCCTTCCGCGCGCGTCTGGCATGGCGCGATCACTTCATGCAAAAGCTGGAGGATGAACCCGCGCTGGAATGGCGCTGCCTGCATCCCGCCTATGAAGGGTTGCGGCCCGCCATGCCCGATGCCGCGCGTCTTGCGGCGTGGCAAAAGGGCGAGACGGGCCTGCCCTTCGTCGATGCCTGCATGCGGTCGCTGGCAGCCACGGGCTGGCTCAATTTCCGCATGCGCAGCATGGTCATGGCGGTGGCCAGCTATCATCTCTGGCTCGACTGGCGCGCCACGGGGGCGCATCTGGCGCGGATGTTCACCGATTACGAGCCGGGGATTCACTGGAGCCAGGTGCAGATGCAATCGGGCACCACAGGCATCAATACGCTGCGGATCTACAACCCCGTGAAACAGGGCATGGATCAGGACCCGACAGGGGCGTTCACGCGGGCTTGGGTGCCCGAACTCGCGGCGGTGCCCGATGCCCTGCTGCAAGAGCCGTGGCGCTGGGACGGGGCAGGGGGATTGCCCTATCCCGCGCCCATCGTGGATGTGAAACAGGCTGCAGCCTGGGCGCGCGACCGGGTCTGGGCGGTGCGTCAGGGCGACGGGTTTCGCGCGCAGGCCGCACAGGTGGTGCGCAAACATGCCAGCCGCAAGGATGCCAAGGGACGCTTCCGCCGCGATCCGGTGGCGGTGAAGCAGGCGAAGAAGGACAGCCGGCAGATGGGCTTTGATTTCTGATGGCGATGCGGCGCAAATCCGACCTTCCGCAAAAGACCTGCGCTACCTGCGGTCGGCCCTTCACATGGCGCAAGAAATGGGAACGCGTCTGGGAGGAGGTCCGCTATTGTTCCGACCGTTGCCGGGGCACGCGCGGCAAGGCGAAGGAGACGTCCCGAAAGCCTTCACCATGAGGTGTTATTGGTCAGGTTTTCTGACCGCCTCTGTTGCCTATCGGAAACTTTGGTCCTAATAAGCGACGCATCACGGGTATGCGGCGGAATGCCGTGCGAAAAGGGAGCAGAACCATGTCAGATCGCGTCACCACACACGGACTTCAGGTGGACCGTCAACTGTTCGATTTCGTCGAGGCGCGCGCCTTGCCGGGCACCGGGCTTGCCTCCGAGGCGTTCTGGTCCGGTTTCGCGGGCCTGATCCGCGACATGACCCCCAGAAACCGTGCGCTGCTGTCGAAACGCGCGGATCTGCAGGCCAAGATCGACGCATGGCATATCGCGCGGCGCAACCAGTCGCATGACCCGGCCGCCTACAAGGCCTTCCTCGAGGAGATCGGCTATCTGCTGCCCGAAGGCCCGGATTTCAAGATCGAGACCACCAATGTGGACCCCGAGATCGCCACGATCCCCGGCCCGCAGCTTGTCGTGCCGATCACCAATGCCCGTTTCGCCCTGAACGCCGCGAATGCCCGCTGGGGCAGCCTCTATGACGCGCTCTATGGCACCGATGCCATGGGGACCACGCCCCCCAAGGGCGGCTATGACCGTGGCCACGGCGCCCGCGTCGTCGCCCGCGCCCGCGTCTTTCTGGACGAGGCCTTCCCCGTGCAGGGCACCAGCCACGCCGATGCCCGCCGCTACCATGTGCAGGACGGCCAGCTGCTGATCGACGACCACCCGCTGATGACGCCTGCCAAATTCGCAGGCTACCGCGGCCACCCCAAGGCCCCCGATGCCGTGCTTCTGGTCAATAACGGCCTGCATGTCGAACTGATCTTCGACCGCACCCATCCCATCGGCGCGCGCGATCAGGCGGGGCTGGCCGATGTGGTGCTGGAATCAGCCATTTCCGCCATCATGGATTGCGAGGATTCGGTCGCCTGCGTGGATGCCGAGGACAAGGTGCTGGCCTATGGCAACTGGCTGGGCCTCATGCAGGGCGATCTGGAGGAGACGTTCGAGAAGGGCGGCAAACCCATGACCCGCCGCCTTGCCGCCGACCGCACCTTCACGGCACCCGATGGCAGCACCATCACCCTCAAGGGCCGCGCGCTGCTCTGGGTGCGCAATGTGGGTCACCTCATGACCAACCCCGCCATTCTGGACGCCGAGGGGAACGAGGTGTTCGAAGGTCTGATGGACGCGATGATGACCGTCATGATCGCCATGCATGACCTCAAGAAACGCGGCAATTCCACCCTCGGGTCTGTCTATGTCGTGAAACCCAAGATGCACGGCCCCGAGGAAGTGGCCTTCGCGGATGAGATTTTCGCCCGCGTCGAAGACGTGCTGGGCCTGCCCCGCAGCACCGTCAAGATCGGCGTCATGGACGAGGAGCGCCGCACCTCCGTCAACCTCAAGGAATGCATCCGCGCGGCGAAAACCCGCGTCGCTTTCATCAACACCGGCTTTCTTGACCGCACGGGCGACG
The DNA here is from genome assembly GCF_028802875.1 of Seohaeicola sp. 4SK31. Classification (NCBI taxonomy): domain Bacteria; kingdom Pseudomonadati; phylum Pseudomonadota; class Alphaproteobacteria; order Rhodobacterales; family Roseobacteraceae; genus Seohaeicola; species Seohaeicola sp. 4SK31. Next base: position 139,576 of record NZ_JARAMP010000009.1, read on the forward strand.
AAATCCACACCTCGATGGAAGCCGGTCCCTTCAGCCGCAAGGATTTCATCAAGCGCAAGGGCTGGATCACCGCTTACGAAGACCTCAACGTCGATATCGGTCTGGAATGTGGCCTGTCCGGCAAGGCCCAGATCGGCAAGGGCATGTGGGCCATGCCCGACATGATGGCCGCGATGCTGGAGCAGAAGATCGGCCACCCCAAGGCAGGCGCCAACTGCGCCTGGGTGCCCAGCCCGACAGCCGCCACGCTGCACGCGCTGCATTACCACAAGGTCGATGTCTTCGCCGTGCAGGCGCGTCTGGCCAAAGGCGGTCGGCGCGGTCATGTGGAAGGCATCCTCGATATCCCGCTGGCGGCCTATCAGAAATGGACCGACGCCCAGAAGATCGCTGAGGTCGAGAATAACGCCCAAGGCATCCTTGGTTATGTCGTGCGTTGGATCGACCAGGGCGTCGGCTGCTCCAAGGTGCCCGATATCAACGATGTCGGCCTGATGGAGGATCGCGCCACCTGCCGGATCTCGGCCCAGCATGTGGCCAACTGGCTGCATCACGGCATCGTCAGCCGCGATCAGGTGATGGCCGCGATGCAGAAGATGGCCGCCGTGGTGGACCGTCAGAACGCCTCCGACCCGGCCTATCGCCCGATGGCCCCCGGTTTCGACGGCATCGCCTTCCAGGCGGCCTGCGATCTGGTGTTTGAGGGCCGCGTGCAGCCGTCGGGTTACACCGAGCCGGTTCTGCACCGCCGTCGGCTTGAATTCAAGGCAGCGCATTAAGCGCGAACGGAGGACAGCATGACGATCACACTGGAACAGGCGCAGACCATGATTGCCGTGGCGCGCGACAAGGGCCGCGAGATGGGGCTGAAACCCCTCTCCGTGGCCGTGCTGGACGCGGGCGGGCATCTGCTCGCCTTCGCACGCGAGGATGGGGCCAGCCCCGGACGGTTCGAAATCGCCCGTGGCAAGGCTTACGGGTCGATCATGCTGGGCATGCCCGGATCGGCGCAGATGGCGCGGGCCGAGGGGCAGTCCTATTTCATGGCCGCCATGAACGGCACCTTCGACGGCAAACTCGTGCCGGTGCCGGGTGGCGTGCTGGTGAAACAGGGCGACACGATCATCGGCGCGGTCGGCGTGACCGGCGATACCTCGGACAATGACGCGGCCGTGGCCGTGGCAGGGATCGAGGCGGCAGGCTTCACCGCCTGGGCCTGACCGCGCTCCGGGGCGCGATTGTCAAACGAACGGCATCAAAGCGCCGCTTAATCGGGCATTTGAAACAAAGCGGGGCAGAAAGGCCCCGCTTTCGTGTTTCCATGTGGTGCGGAAACCTATATCTTGGGATGTAACAGGCGCGTAACACCATCAGGACAGCAGGCATGGCACGACCCGTCGTCGGCATTATCGGCAACCATCATCTGATCAACGACCAGTATCCGGCCCATGCCGGGGGGGCGATGAACTCCGAGGCGGTGTCCTGTGTCGCGGGATGCATGCCGTTGCTGATCCCCGCGGACCCGCGATTTGTCTCGGTGGATGAGCTGCTGGACTCCTGTGACGGTTTCCTGCTGACGGGCGGACGGCCCAACGTGCATCCCAATGAATATGGCGAGGACGAGACCGAGGCCCACGGCGCCTTTGACCGGGCGCGGGATGCCATCGCCCTGCCACTTGTGCGCGCCTGCGTCGAACGTGGCCAGCCCTTCCTCGGCATTTGCCGCGGCTTTCAAGAGGTCAACGTGGCGATGGGCGGCAGCCTTTATCCCGAAATCCGTGATCTTCCGGGCCGCATGAATCACCGCATGCCCCCCGATGGCACGCTGGAAGAGAAATTCGCCCTGCGCCATGCCGTGACCTTCACCGAAGGCGGGGTGTTCCATCGTCTGATGGGCGCGCAAGAGGTGATGACCAATACGCTGCACGGGCAGGGGATCTGCCGCCCCGGCGCGCGGATTGTCATTGACGGCTACGCCCCCGATGGCACGCCCGAGGCGATCTATGTCAAGGATGCGCCCGGATTTACCCTGTCTGTTCAATGGCATCCCGAATGGGACGCCGCGAATGATCCGGTTTCGCGGCCACTGTTCACGGCCTTTGGTGACGCGGTCCGGGCATGGGCTGCGCGCGGGGCCAAGGTCCTGAAGTCCGCCTGAACCCCATGCGGCCCGATCTGGCCGCAATTTGCGCCAGCGCAAAGAATCGTCTTTTCATGCTGTGCTATCCTTCTGGTTGTTCATAACCCGGAGGGTGCCGCCATGACCGTTCTGATCGCCTATGCCACGACCGAAGGGCAGACCCGCAAGATCGCCCGTTTCTGTGCCGATCACCTGATCGCGCGCGGGCTCAGCGTCGAATTGCTGCCACTGGCTGATCTCGAGGACGAAGACCATGTCGACATGGCCCGTTTCGATGCCGCGATCCTGGCGGGGTCGCTGCATGGCATGCGGTTGCAGCCACAGCTCGTGCGCTTTGCCGCCCGCCACGCTGCCGCGTTGAACGACCGGCCCGGACTGTTCCTCATGGTCTCGCTGGCGGCGGCAGGAAACGATCCGCAAGAACACAAGGATCTTGCGCGGTTATCGTCGGAATTCGCAGAAACCTCCGGCTGGGCCCCCGGAAAAGTGGTGCATGTTGCTGGTGCATTCCGCTTCACGCAATATGACTTCTTCAAAAGCCTCGCGATGCGCTGGATCGCCCATAGCAAGGGCGAGGTTGTCGATCCCCATGCCGACCGGGAATATACCGACTGGGCCGCGCTGGCCGACCTCATGGCGCGCTGGCCCGATGCGGGGCCGAAGGGTTAAAATTTCCTGAATCCTCGGCGGCAAGCCTTTGATTTCATTGATGCTGTAAAATGTCCCATGATGGGACACTCCAAGGGGCATCTGATCCGGCGCTCGCCCCCCCGGATCAAGGACGGGCTGTCGGGTCAGCCCTGCATCAGAAGCTGGGTCTCATGCCGGCGCAGGCAGGTGCGCGCCGTCTCGCCATAGCCCGAGGGATCGGCCCGCAGTTCCGGAAAGCATTGGAACAGATCGTCCCGGCTGGCCTCCGACAGGGCCTGCAACCCGACATGGCCGGGATGAAAACTCTCGGTCGCGGCCCCCTCGGCAAAGATGATCTCGTGCCGGTCGAACAGAAGATGCAGATAGGTCACCTGCGGGCAAGTCACCTGCGTGATCGTCCGCCCATTGACCAGATGCTTGGCCGACAACAGAACTTCGGGCGTGTCGAAATAAAGCGTGGCCGCCGTTGACCGGTGCAGCATCCGATGCTGCGGCGACACCAGCAGCGGCGCGCTATTGCCCAGAACACCCGCCTCAAACCGGATCGGGGCAAAGTCCCCATGCCCCACCACCTCCCGCCGCCCGGTCCAGCGCAGGGGTTGCAGGCCGTTGTCGCGGGTCACCACCAGATCGCCGGGGCGAAGATCCTCGACCGGGCGGGGTCCCTGATCGGTCAGGATCCGCGTGCCAGCGGTGAAACAGATGATGACACCTTCCATGTTCGAGAAGGTCACAAGGGTGCCATCCGTCAGCGTGGCGCTGCCCGACAGGGCATTGGGGTCGGTGCTGGTGTAGACCACATCCTCCCAGTCCACCAGACCGCCGAAATTGATCGTGTCGCCACCCGGTTCATCCGCCTCGCCGCCGTCGATGGTGATCGTGCCGCCGCCCATCGCCGAAGGGTCAAGCAGGAAGGTATCGTTTCCGGCCCCGCCAAAGACCGTGTCGCCTGCGCCCACATGGATCACATCGTCGCCCGCGCCGCCGTCGATCAGGTCAGCCCCTGTTCCGCCGATGATCGTATCGTTGCCGTCCCCGCCAAAGAGCGAGTCGTCACCGCCGCGCCCGTCCAGAAGGTCGTCGCCATCGCCGCCATAGAAGACATTCGTATAGTCGGCGCCTTGCCCGTCGAATCCGATCAGCGTGTCGTTCCAGTCCGACCCGATGATCCCGTCGATCCCGCCGGTGATCGTGTCATTGGCCGCGTCCCCACCCGAGACGGTGTTGGTGGACAGATCTACGGACACACCCGCGCCCGAGGCGGAGTAGTCCACCACATCCATTCCCGATCCGCCCGAGATGGCATCAGCGCCCGCGCCACCGACGAAGGTATCGTCCCCGTCGCCGCCGAACAGTTGGTTGATCCCGCCGCCGCCGCTCAGCAGGTCGTGGCCCGCATCCCCCTGAAGCGTGTCGTTGCCGGGGCCGCCGAAAAGCTGATCGTCGCCGCTGCCGCCGGACAGGGAATCCGCCCCGGCCTCGCCATGAAGCGTGTCATTTCCGTCGCCACCCGAGAGGGTATCATCGCCCGCAACCTCGGGGATCGTGGTGAAGTGCACGTCCGAAACCCAGATGCCCTGCGTCCCGTTCAGACCGTTGGAATAGGAGATGCTGATCTGGCTGACGGGACCGGTGATCTGGACCAGCGCCGAGCCGGAGGCGCTGTTGGGATTGTCCGCCAGATTGTTGGCGCGGATCGTATTGCCCGAGACGGTATCGCCCGCGCCGGGGGTGATCGACACGGTGACCGGGTTCCCGTTCACGTCCAGGGCGTTGACGGTGATCAGGTCGCGGTGATTGCCGCCGCCCCAGTCGATATCGTTGATGCGGAACTGCACGTTCTGCACCTGATCGGACATTCCGCTATCTGCCGTCGCCGCGAAGTCGATGACGGTGGTCGATGTCGCCCCGTCGCCATTGCCGAAAAGATAGAGGCTGGAGGTCGGGTCGAACGGTTCGCCGCCGGCGACATAGGTCGGATCGTTGGATTCGACCTGAAAGGTGGGGTTGTTGTTGCCGTTGTTCACAAAGCTGACCGACACGTTCATCGTGCCGGTATCCTGCGTGAAGCCAGCCGCGAGATTGGCCCCGTCCGCACCTTGTGCGGTCCAGTCCAGCACCTCGGTCGTGGCGCTGGCCTGCGGCGCGTTCATGTCGCCGTGGATCACGTCATCGCCCGCGCCCCCGTCGATCACGTCATTGCCGCCACCGCCCTTGATCGTGTCATGGCCTGCACCGGACAGCACCGTATCATTGCCCGCGCCTGCGTCGATCTGGTCGGCACCCGCGCCCGGGCTGTCGCCATCGTCATCGGTGAAGCTGCTGTCGATCAGCTCTGCCCCGTCCGAGCCCGTCACAACGCCATCCGAAGCGCCATAGCTGGGGGCCGTTGTGGCGCTGGCCGAGGAGATGGTCGTGACCGGGCCATAGTCGGGGACGAAATAGACAAAACCGTCACTTCCCAGAAGATAGGCACCCGGTTCCACGGCATTGACGAAGGTCTGGCCATTCCATGTGCCGGACCATGTCCAACTGCCCGCACCTATGGTGCTGGCCGTGGTAAACGTCAGGAGCGGACCGCCGATCGCATCGCCGCTGTCCAGCGACCCGTTCCCGAGGCTGACCCTGTACCCGTTGGGCATATCGTGAACTCCGTTCGCGCGACCTGCGGCAGGTTCTCTCCGCAGGATGTTTCGTGTCTGGATACAGTCGGGTCCGGGCTAATTTTCGTAGAATTGGCGGCATTTTAGCGACCGACACGGCTGCACATGACAAAGCCCCGCCACAATTGCGGCGGGGCTTGTCCTGATCCCGAGGTTTTCTTGACGCTGATATCTAAGTCAAAAGGTCGAATTGTTCCATGAGGGGCAGGCTGCGGGCGCGGGTTCCGGTCAGATCGAACAGGGCATTGGCCAATGCAGGCATCGCGGGAGGCGTTCCCGGTTCACCCACACCGGACATATGCCGGTTCGTTTCCAGAATCCGTGTCTCTATCAACGGGCAGTTGTGCAGCCGTAGAGCATCGTAATCCGGGAAATTGCCCTGTTCCACCGCGCCATCGGCAAAGGTGATCTGCCCGAAAATGGCGGCAGAGAGGCCATAGATCATGCCGCCTTCCAACTGTGCGCGGATATTGCCGGGATCCAGCGCCAGCCCCACGTCCGCCGCGATCCATGCGCGGTTGATGCGGATCAGACCGCCTTCGTCGATCACCTCGATCACCTGTGCCACCGGACAGCCGAAGCTGTAGGTGAAGCCGACGCCGCGTCCGATTCCATCGGGAGTCTGGCCTGTCCAGCCCGACATCTCGCGCACGGCTTCCAAGGTGCCGGCCGAAGGCGCATGGGCCTCGCGCATCATCGAGAGGCGGAACTCCAGCGGGTCAACTGCGGCGGCATGGGCCAGCTCGTCAATGAAGGTGTCGTGGAAGAACCCGTTGAAGGAATTGCCCACCGCGCGCCAGAAGCCGACGGGGATGTCCATCTCGGCCAGATAGCCGCGGATGCGGTAATTGGGAATGGCATAGGGTTGATCGAACGCGCCTTCCACATGGCCCTTGTCCGGGCCGGGAGGGGCGAAGCCCGCCAGCCGCTGGCCCGCCTGCCGCGTGGTGGATTGCGCGGCGATCTGCCCGTCCAGCAGCATTGCGCGCCCGTCCCGCACCGCGCCACGGAAACGCGCGATGGCGCCGGGGCGGTAGAAGTCGTGGCGCATGTCTTCCTCGCGCGACCAGGTCAGTTGCACGGGCGTGCCCGGCATCGCGGCGGCAAGGCGTGCAGCATATACCGCATAGTCGCTTTCGCCGCGCCGCCCGAAGCCGCCCCCGAGCAGGGTTGTGTGGACCGTCACCTGTTCAGGGGACAGGCCCGTGGCCTCGGCGCATTTACCCTGGATGATGACGGGGGCCTGATTGCCGCACCAGATGGTCAGGCCATCGGCCGTCACATGGGCGGTGGCATTCATCGGTTCCATCGTGGCATGCGCCAGATAGGGCAGGCGGTATTCGGCTGTCACCTCGGTTGCGCCTTGCGGAAGCTCATCGGCGTTGCCGTCATTGCGCAGGGTGGAATTGGGCTTGCCGTCGAAGGTGGCCGCGATCACGGCGAAGGCGTCCTCGGTCGTTTGCGGCGCAGAGGACGCGGCCCAGTCGATCACCACCGCCTCGGCCGCCTGCATCGCGATCCATGTGTTATTTGCCACCACGGCGATGCCGTCGCCCAGATCGACCACACGCTCCACGCCTGCCATGGCCAGCGCGGGGGCGGGATCAAAGCTGCGCATCCCGGCACCCAAGGCGGGGTTGCGGCGCAGGGCGGCGAAGCGCATCCCCTCAACCCGCACGTCGATGCCGAAGGTGGCGGTGCCTGTGACCTTGGCGGGGATATCCAGACGCGGCATGGATTTGCCCAGATATTTCCATTCGGTTGCGGGACGCAGCAGGATATCCTGCGGCGGGTCGATCCGGGCCGCGTCGGAGGCCAGATCGACATAGGACAGGCGGGTGCCATCGGGGGCTATGACATGGCCATCTTCTGTCGTCAGGTCGGCGCGGGAGAGGTTCAGGCGTTGCGCCGCCGCCTCCTTCAGCGTCTCGCGCGCGGTCGCGCCTGCCATGCGCATCTTGTCGAACCCGTCCACGGTCGAGGTGGAGCCGCCCGTGACTTGCAGGGACATCATCTTGGGCAGCACGGACAGCGCCTGTTTCAGGCTGTGCTGCATGTCGGTCAGGGCGTAATCCTTGAAGGGCATGCCCGCGCCCATCAGCGCGCCGTTGAAATAGGCCTGCGCGGGTGGGCCGTGCAGGGTGGTGATATCCTCCCATGCCACGTCCAGCTCCTCGGCCACCATCGCGGCGAGGGTGGAGTGGATGCCTTGCCCCATCTCGGCGCGGGGGGTGATGATCGTGACGCCATCGGCATTGATCAGCACGAAAGGATTGAGCGCTGCACCCTGTTCGGGCGAGAGGGGATTGGGCGGCGTCTGGCGGGCCTTGTAGACGCCAAAGGCCACGCCACCCACGATGGCGACGGATCCGATCAGAAAGGAACGGCGGGCGATTTTACCGATGCTGGCCATGCTCACGCCTCCTTGAGCGCGCGGGCGGCGTCATGGATCGCGGCGCGGATACGGGGATAGGTGCCGCAGCGGCAGAGATTGCCCTGCATGGCGGCGTCGATGTCGTCATCGGTGGGTTCGGGTGTTTCGGTCAGCAGGCTGGCGGCCTGCATGATCTGTCCCGACTGGCAATAGCCGCATTGCGCCACCTGATGCGTGACCCAGGCCTGTTGCAGCGCGTGCATCGCGTCGGGCGTGCCCAGCCCTTCGATCGTGGTGACATTGCCCCAGACATCCCCCAGCGCCACCTGGCACGAGCGCACGGCCTGCCCGTCGATCTGCACGGTGCAGGCCCCGCAGGCGGCCACGCCGCAGCCGAATTTCGTGCCGGTCAGCCCGATCTCGTCGCGCAGCACCCACAGCAGGGGCACCTCGGGCGGCAGGTCGACGCTATGGTCGGTTCCGTTGATGGTCAGTGTCGTGGCCATGGGGTCGCTCCGGGCTGGAAAGGCTGTGTTCTGACAAAGTGGGCGAGATATGTCAGTTTGTCAATCTGGCAAATTGACGAAATGGATCAATTCTGTCACATGGTCAGCATGCCAGAGCAGACAGACAGCCCATTCACCCAGGACCCGCGCCAGAAGGCGATCCTCAAGGCCGCGTTCGAGGCCTTTTCCAGTTATGGGTTCCGGCGGACCTCGATGGAGGACATCGCCCGCGGGGCGGGCATGTCGCGGGCCGCGCTCTATCTGCATTATCGCAACAAGGAGGATATCTTCCGCTCCTTGACCCAGTTCTACTATGACGATGCGGTCGCGCAGGTCGAAGGCGTCCTGACCCAGGACCTGCCCATCGCCGAGGCTCTTGCACGGGCTTTCGAGGCTCAGGCAGGGCAGATCTTCGAGGCGCTTTTGTCCTCGCCGCATGGCGACGAGTTGCTGGATACCAAATATGCCCATGGCGCCGATATCGCGCAGGCGGGCGAGGCGCGGCTGGTCGCGGTCTATGCGGGCTGGTTGCGCGACAAGGCGGCTGCCGGGCAGATCAGCCTTGCCGTCAGCGAGAATGACCCGGCCGTGCTGGCCGCAACCATGCTGGCGGCGTTGCAGGGGTTGAAGACGCCGGTGCCGACCCCTGCCGCCTATCGCGCGGCCGCAGCGCTTCTGGCCGGGGTATTCGCCCGCGCCCTTGAGCCGCGCTGAACCGGCCTGCCTCTTCTTGCCTCAAATATCCAATCCGGACCGGGCCACAGCGCCGTCCGTCACAGATCGGTGCGCAGGTGCCAAAGCTCGGGGAACAGTTCCACCTCGAGCATCCGCTTGAGGTAGCTGACCCCGCCGGTGCCGCCGGTGCCGCGCTTGAAGCCGATCACGCGTTCGACCGTGGTCACGTGATTGAAGCGCCAGCGGCGGAAGTAATCCTCGAAATCCATCAGCTTCTCGGCCAGCTCATACAGCTCCCAATGGGTCTGTGGCGCGCGGTAGACGGTGATCCAGGCCTGTTTGACGGCCTCGGAGGGGGTATGGCTTTGCCTGATGTCGCGGTTCAGCACGTCATCCGGCAGCGGCACGGTCTGGTGCAGCAGGCGCAGCGCCACGTCATAGAGGGAGGGCTGGCGCAGCTCTTCCTCCAGCAGGGCCAGAATGGCGGGGCGATGCGCATGGGGGCGCAGCATGGCGTGGTTGCGATTGCCCAGCATGAATTCGATCTGGCGGAATTGATGCGACTGAAAGCCCGAGGATTGCCCAAGCGCATCGCGGAAGGCGGTATAGTCGCTGGGTGTCATGGTGCGCAGCACGTCCCAGGCGTTGTTGAGCTGTTCGAAGATGCGCGCGACGCGGGCCAGCATCTTGAAGGCGGGGCGCAACTGGCCGGCTTGCAGCGCGGTGCGGGCGGCGGCGATCTCGTGGATGGCAAGGCGCATCCAGAGTTCGGAGGTCTGGTGCTGGATGATGAACAGCATCTCGTCATGGGTGTCGGTCCATGTCTTCTGCGCGTTCAGGATCAGGTCCAGCGACAGGTAATCGCCATAGGACATGCGCCCGTCGAAGGTCATCTGCGCACCCTCGGCGGCGGGATCGTAGGGGGTCTGGGTCATGGTGGCCTCTGGTTCTGCTGCGCGGCGCTGTGGATTGGGCGTCGCAATGGATATTTGAAGCAAGAAGAAACAGCAGGTCGAGGGTCAGGCGTTCAGCGCCGCGCAATTGGCCAACCGCCGCCAGAGAGCGGCCCAGCCCGCAGGGCGGCAGAGGGGCAGGCTTTCGGTGGCGGCGCGCATGGACATCAGGTCACACGGGCGCGGGTCTTGTATTCGGGCCGGTCCCACAGGCTGTTGGTCATCACATCGGCGATGATGTTGATGGCCTTGTTCACATCGCCCTCGTCGATGAAGAGCGGCGTGAAGCCGAAGCGCATGATGTCGGGCGCGCGGAAATCGCCGATGACGCCGCGCGCGATCAGGGCCTGAATCGCGGCATAGCCATCGGCAAAGCGGAAGGAGACCTGGCTGCCGCGCTGGGACGCGTCGCGCGGGCTGGCCAGTGTCAGCATGGGGCAGGTGGCCTCGATCCCCTTGATGAATTGCTCGGTCAGCGCGACGGAGGCGGCACGGATGTCGTGCATGGTCGTCATGTCCCAGATGTCCATCGCGGCTTCCAGTGCGGCCAGCGCGATCACCGGGGGTGTGCCCACACGCATCCGCTCGATGCCCGAACCGGGGCGGTAGGAGGTGGCGAAGGCGAAGGGTGCCTCGTGACCCAGCCAGCCCGACAGGGCGGGGCGGGCGGTATCGGCATGGCGGGGGGCGACATAGATGAAGGCGGGGGCACCAGGGCCACCGTTGAGGTATTTGTAGGTGCAGCCCACCGCGAAATCCGCGCCGCATCCGGCCAGATCGACGGGCAGCGCACCCGCGCTATGCGCCAGATCCCAGATCGTGAGCGCACCTGCGGCATGGGCGCGGGCGGTCAGGTCGGCCATATCATGCTTGCGGCCCGTGCGGTAATCGACCTCGGTGATCAGGGTCACGGCGACCGCGTCGGTGATGTTGTCCGCCACGTCCTCGGGCGCGACGACGCGCAACTCATAGCCTCGGCCCAGTGACGCGATCAGCCCTTCGGCCATGTAGAGGTCCGAGGGGAAATTGCCGCTGTCGGACAGGATCACGCGACGGTCGGGGCGCATCTCCAGCGCCGAGGCAAGCGCCTGATAGACCTTGATCGAGAGCGTGTCGCCCATCACCACATGGCCCGGTTCCGCCCCGATCAGGCGGGCGATGCGGTCGCCCACACGGGTGGGCTGGTCCATCCATCCGGCCTTGTTCCAGCCGGTGATCAGCATCTCGCCCCATTCCTTGTCGATGACGCGGCTGACCTGCGCGGCGGCTTTGCGCGGCAGCGGGCCCAGCGAGTTGCCGTCCAGATAGATCATGCCTTCCGGCAGATGGAACATGGCCTTGGTTGCGGCGAAATCGGTCATGGTGGCCTCGAAACTATTTTAGGCTTAAAGCATTTCTCCGGAATAGGCGGTGCACCCCGGTTTGTCCACCGAAAAACCGGAGTCCGGCCGGTCAGCGCACCTGACCGCCCGCCATTTCGATGCATTGCGCGTTGATCGAACCTGACAGCGGATGGCAGAGCCACAGGGCGGCGGTCGCCACTTCCTCGACCGCGATGAGGCGGCGGTGGCGGTTGCTGTCGGCCATGGCCTGACGCGCCTGTTCGGCGGTCATGCCGGTGCGTTTGGCGATGGATTCCGATTGCAGCGCGACGATATCGGTTTCCACATAGCCGGGGCAGAGGGCGTTGAAGGTGATGGGGCCGCCCATGTGTTCCTCGGAATAAGAGCGGACAAGGCCGATCACGCCGTGTTTCGACGCGGAATAGGCGCCCGCCCCCTTGAGGCCACGCAGTCCCGCGAGGGAGGACACCACGATCACGCGGCCCCAGTCGGTGCCCAGCATGCCGCGCATCGCTTCGCGGATGGTCAGGAAAGCGCCGTCCAGATTGGTACGCATGATGCGGTGCCAGAAATCGAGTTCGGTCTTTTGCAGGCTCTTGCCCTCGGCAATCCCCGCATTGGCGATCAGGATCTGGATCGGACCACGCGCGGCGACGGCTTGTTTGATGCCGTCCACGATCTGCGCCTCTTCCATCACGTCCATGACCAACGGGTGCAGGCCGGGCGTGGCTTTCGCCGCCGCCTCCAGCACATCGGCGCGGCGGCCCGTGATGGTGACCTGCGCGCCCTCGGCGGCCAAAGCCTGCGCGATGGCAAGGCCGATGCCCGTTCCCCCGCCGGTGACCAATGCGTGTTTGCCTGTGTGGATCATGTTGTTCTCCCTTTCGGGGGGCAGAGTACGTGTCATGTGGCGCGTGGCAAGGGGCAGGCTGCCCCGCGCCGCAAGGTCACTTTACAATGACATTCGTGTCTGTGAATGTGATCCGAGCAAGATTCAAGGGAGGGGAGACCCGATGAGACAGTTCATGATCCAAGCCGCCGTTCTGGCGCTGTTGGCAGCACAAGCGATGGCGAGCGAGGATATCGCGGACAAGTATCCGCAATCCGAGCTCTACAACAAGCCCGTCGAGGTGATCCCGCATGTGTGGTCGGCCATCGGGGCCACCGCGCCGCCGACCTATGAGAATGCGGGCCATAACAACAACCTGTCCTTTGTCGTGACGGGTGACGGGGTGGTCGTGGTCAATGGCGGTGCCTCGGCCCGGCTGGCGGCCGCGCTGCATGACGAGATCAAGGCGATCACCGATCAGCCTGTCAAGTTGGTGATCAACGAAAACGGGCAGGGCCATGCCATGCTGGGCAATTCCTACTGGGCCGATCTGGGGGTGGATATTCTGGCCCATGTGGACGCGATTGCCGAGGTCGAGGCCCATGGCGGGGCGATCTTGGCCGGGATGCAGGGCTATAACAAGGACCGGGCAGAAGGCACGCGCGTCGCCGTGCCGAACCTGTCCTTCGAGGACCGTCACACGTTCACCATGGGCGATGTGGCCTTCGAGGTGCTGCATCTTGGCCCGGCGCATGGTCCCGGTGACACGCAGGTCTGGATTCCGCAGTGGGACATCATGATCGCGGGCGACATTGCCTTTCACGAGCGCATGCCGCCGATCTTTGCGGATACCTGCACCTCGTGCTGGATCGAGACATGGGAGACGGGGCTGGAGCCGTTGAACCCGACCTATCTGATCCCCGGCCATGGCCATCCGACCAATCTGGCGCAGGTGCGCCGCTATACGCGGGATTACCTTGTGGACCTGCGTGAAAAGATTGGCGCTCATATCGAGGAGGGTGGCGATCTGGCCAGTGCCTATTACGTGGATCAGGAGCGCTGGACGCATCTGGACACGTTCGAGGAACTGGCGACCAAGAACGCGGGCCGGGTCTTCGAGGAGATGGAGTTCGAATGAGCCATGACAAGGGGCCCGAGCGCCTTTGGCACCATGCTGAAATGGATTGACCTGCCGCCCGTCTGGCTGGCCGCGATGATCGCTCTGGCCTGGGCGCAGGCGCGTTTCGCGCCGACGGGGCTGTCCTTTGGCGGGGCCTGGGCCGATTTCGCGGGTGGCCTTCTGGTGGGCGGCGGGCTGATCCTGATGGTGCTGGCCGTGCATGAGATGCGAAAGGCGCGCACCACGATCATTCCGCATCTGGAAGCGGCGAAACTGGTGCAGTCGGGCATCTTCAGCCGGACCCGCAACCCTGTCTATCTGGGCGATGTTCTGGTGCTGGCGGGGCTGATTCTGCGCTTTGACGCCGTGCTGGCGCTACCATTGGTGCCGGTATTCCTGTGGATACTGGAAAAGCGTTTCGTGATCCCCGAGGAAAACCGCCTCAGACGCAAATTCCGGGCCGATTTTGCCCGCTATTGCCAGAAAACCCGCCGATGGATTTGACAGTCCGGCGCAATAAGTGCATCGCAGGACCGATCTTCTTGTGAAATATTGTTGCGCCGCACTATAACCAAGTTTCCGGTTGCGGCGCGACCGGAGCAAGACCTGCGAAAAGGGGGACGCGAGACGTGAAAATCGGTACGCCAAAGGAAATATTCGAGGGTGAGGCCCGCGTGGCCATGACCCCTGACTCGGCGCTTCAGTTGCAGAAACTGGGCTATGATTGTGTGATCGAATCCGGTGCCGGCATGGCTGCGGGTTTCTCGGACAAGGCCTATGCAGATGCGGGCGTCGAGGTGGTCAAGACCGCTGCCGCCCTGTGGAAGGCCGCCGATGTGGTGGCCAAGGTGCGCCCGCCCTCCGAGGCGGAAGTGAAGAAGTTGAACGAGGGACAGACCCTGATTTCCTTCTTCTATCCGGTCGCCAATGAAACGCTGATGAAGCAGGCCGCCGCCAAGGGGGCGAATGTGATCGCGATGGACATGGTCCCGCGCATCAGCCGCGCGCAGAAGATGGACGCGCTGTCGTCCATGGCGAATATCGCAGGCTACCGTGCGGTGATCGAGGCGGGCAACAATTTCGGCCGCTTCTTCACCGGCCAGATCACGGCGGCGGGCAAGGTGCCCCCGGCCAAGGTTCTGGTTGTGGGTGCAGGGGTGGCCGGTCTTGCCGCCATCGGCACGGCGACCAGCCTTGGTGCGATCACCTATGCCTTCGACGTGCGCCCCGAAGTGGCCGAGCAGGTCGAATCCATGGGCGCGCAATTCGTCTATCTGGATTTCGCCGAAGCGGTGCAGGACGGTGCGGCGACGGGCGGCTATGCGGCCCCGTCTTCCCCCGAATTCCGCGAGGCGCAGCTGGCCAAGTTCCGCGAACTGGCCCCGGACATGGATATCGTGATCACCACCGCGCTGATCCCCAACCGCGAGGCGCCCGAACTGTGGACGCCCGACATGGTCGCGGCGATGAAGCCCGGTTCCGTGATCGTGGATCTGGCCGCCGAGCGTGGCGGCAACTGCAAGCTGACCAAGATGGACGAGAAGATCGTCACCGAAAACGGTGTCACGATCATCGGCTATACCGACTTCCCCAGCCGGATGGCCGCGCAATCCTCGACGCTGTATGCCACGAACATCCGCCACATGATGACCGACCTGACCCCCGGCAAGGACGGGCAGATCGTGCACAACATGGAGGATGACGTGATCCGTGGCGCGACCGTGACGTTCAACAAGGACGTGACCTTCCCGCCGCCGCCGCCGAAGGTGGCCGCGATTGCCGCGCAGAAACCCAAGGAGAAGGCCAAGGAGCTGACGCCCGAGGAGAAGCGCGCCAACGAGGTTGCCGCCTTCAAGGCGCAGACCCGCAATCAGGTGACGCTGCTGGCCGTCGGCGCTGTGCTGTTGCTGGCGGTGGGTCTGGTGGCCCCGGCCAGCTTCATGCAGCATTTCATCGTCTTCGTGCTGTCGGTCTTTATCGGCTTCCAGGTGATCTGGAACGTTGCGCACAGCCTGCATACGCCGCTCATGGCGGTGACCAATGCCATCTCGTCCATCATCATTCTGGGCGCGCTGATCCAGATCGGGTCGTCCTCGATGCTGATCACGCTGTTGGCGGCGCTGGGCATCTTCATGGCCGCGATCAACATCGTGGGTGGCTTCCTCGTGACACGGCGCATGCTCGCCATGTTCCAGAAATCCTAAGGAGCAGGCATCATGGAATTCGGATTTACCATCGCGGCCTATGCTGTCGCAGCTGTTCTGTTCATCCTGTCTCTGGGTGGACTGAGCGGACAGGAAAGCGCGAAACGCGCGGTCTGGTACGGGATCGTCGGTATGGCGATTGCGGTCGTGGCCACGCTGATGGGACCGGGGCAGGGCCTTTGGGGTGCCTCTCTTGTGCTGATCGCGCTGGGCGCGGCTGTCGGCTATCAACTGGCTACCCGCGTGCAGATGACGCAGATGCCCGAACTTGTGGCCATCATGCACAGCCTTGTCGGTCTGGCGGCGGTGTTCGTGGGTTTCAACGCGGACATCATGATCAACGACATCGCGGCCATCTACGCAGCGAACAACCAGATCATGGGGGCTGTGGCCGATAATGGTTACACCGCCATCGGTCTGCCGAAAGAGGTCTATGACGGGCTGTCGTCTTTCGGCCAGTTGATCGCCAAGAAGACCTCTGTCGAGATTGCGATCCTGCGGGTCGAGCTGGTTCTGGGGATCTGGATCGGTGCGGTGACCTTCACCGGGTCGGTGATCGCCTATGGCAAGCTGGCGGGCAAGGTCAACTCCTCGGCCAACAAGCTGCCCGGTGGCCATGTGCTGAATGCCACGGCGGCGGGGCTGTCGCTGCTTCTGGCGGTCATGTACATGAACGGTGCAGGTAGCTGGACGCTGGTTCTGCTGACCCTGCTGGCGCTGTTCATCGGCTATCATCTGATCATGGGGATCGGCGGCGCGGACATGCCGGTGGTTGTGTCCATGCTCAACAGCTATTCCGGCTGGGCGGCAGCGGCCATCGGTTTCAGCCTTGGCAACGATCTGCTGATCGTGGTCGGCGCGCTGGTCGGCTCCTCGGGTGCGATCCTGTCCTATATCATGTGCAAGGCGATGAACCGGTCGTTCATCTCGGTCATTCTGGGTGGCTTCGGCGGTCCGGCGGGCGAGCAGATGGCGGTCGAGGGCGAGCAGATCGCGATCGACGTGGACGGCGTGGCCAATGCGCTGGAAGAGGCTGACAGCATCATCATCATCCCCGGCTACGGGATGGCGGTGGCGCAGGCCCAGCAGAGCGTGTCGGAACTGACCAAGCGCCTGCGCGCCAAGGGCAAGACCGTGCGTTTCGCGATCCACCCCGTGGCGGGCCGTCTGCCGGGGCACATGAACGTGCTGCTGGCCGAGGCCAAGGTGCCCTACGACATCGTGCTGGAGATGGACGAGATCAACGACGACTTCCCGGATACCGATGTGGCCATCGTGATCGGCTCGAACGACATCGTGAACCCGGCCGCGCAGGATGATCCCAACAGCCCCATCGCCGGGATGCCGGTTCTGGAGTGCTGGAAGGCCAAGCAGGTGTTCGTGTCCAAGCGCGGACAGGGCACCGGCTATTCGGGGATCGAGAACCCGTTGTTCTTCAAAGACAATACGCGGATGTTCTATGGCGATGCCAAGAAGTCGCTGGATGAGCTGTTGACCAAAATCAGCTGAACCGGATGCCATTTGCCGACAGAAAAGGCGCCCCTTGGGGCGCCTTTTTTCGTGGCATCGCAATTGCTTGCACGAAAAATAGGCTCCCGTATACCATCGTGTTCCGTAAAGGTTTGATATAAAACAACTTTATCTTTTACTTAACCGGGCTAGCGTATAAGGTCAGCGCAACTCAGGAGTTTTCCATGTCGCCTATCCAGGACCATCCGCTGCGTTATGAATTGGCCAACGAGCTGCATGCCAGGCCATTTCCCTCGATCGATGCGCCCGGGTCGGCGGTCTATCTAGCGATCAAGAAGCAGCAGGATGCGGCCAGCCGGGATCGGGGCACGGATCTGGCGCATCTGACGGAATTGCTGGATCGTTTCGGCGCGGCCCATCCGCAGCCGGGGGCCACGCATTATTTCGGCCGGATCGGGCGGCATATGCTGAAATGGGAAAGCCATACGGAATTCGTGACCTACACGGCCTTCACCGAAAGCCTGAGCAGCCGCGCCTTTGATCCCACAGATTTCGAGGTGTTTCCGGCAGAATGGTTGTCGCGCGCACCGGGGGTGCGTGTCACCTCGGCGCTGATCCGGATGGAAGAGACGGGCGACAAGGAGGCGGTCATCGACAAGCTGAATGACTGGTTCGTGCCCGAAAGCCTGGCCGTCAGCCGCGTGCTGGACGACAGCGCCATTGTGGCGGGAGATTTCCGCATAGATCCTGCCGGGCACATGCGCTTTGCCATCTTCGTCTCGCCCAAGACAGGCGCGCGGCGGGTGGGGCGCGTTGTGCAGCGGTTGTGCGAGATCGAGACCTACAAGACCATGTCGATGCTGGCCTTCTCGCAGGTCAAGGCGATGTCGGGCACGCTCTCCTCCATCGACGCGCAGTTGACGCAGTTGATGGATGACATGACCCGCAACGAAAAGCCTGCCGATCAGACATTGGCGGGGCTGCTGGAAGTGTCTGCGATGCTGGAAAACAAGGTGGCGCGGGCGGCCTTCCGCTTTGGTGCGGCGGCGGCCTATGAGGCGATCGTAAACCAGCGGATCGAGGTGCTGCGGGAAGAGCGGTTCGACGGGCGGCAGACCTTTGCGGAATTCATGATGCGCCGCTACGATCCCGCGATGCGGACGGTCAAGGCGTCTCAGGCGCGGCTGGCGGCGATGGCCGACCGGGCGATGCGGGCCGGGGAATTGCTGCGGACGCGGGTGGATGTGGAGCGGTCTGCCCAGAACCAGAAGCTGCTGGAAAGCATGAACATCCGCGCCGACATGCAGTTGCGCCTGCAAAAAACGGTTGAGGGGCTGTCTGTGGTGGCCATCAGCTACTATGCGGTGTCGCTGATGGCCTATGCGGTCTATCCGGTGGCAGAAGCGGTCAATGTCAGCAAGGGGACATTGACCGCGCTGCTTATTCCGCCGGTAATGCTGCTTGTCTGGTGGCTTGTGCGCCGGGTGCAGAGGAACCTGCATTAAGCAAGCGGTTGGCCACAAGGCCACCCGTCGCAATGGCGGCGATGGCAAGGATCGCGGCGATGGACAGGGTCGGGATCCCCGACAGGCCCGCGCCCACGGTGCAACCGCCGGCCAGAACGCCGCCCACGCCCATCAGCGCGGCACCGGACATATACCGCCCGGTTTCGCGCGGGGTGCCGAAGCTGACCCATGCGAATTCGCCGCGGATCAGGCTGCTGAGCAGGGCCCCTACCACAACCGCACCAATCAGCGCCGCGCCAAAGGTGGCCGAGATCGAGGTGGAGGCGACGGTGAAGAACAGCGCCTCAGCCGCGGCAGAGGTGAAGGACAGGCTTTCCATCGCAATCGGATCGAATTCATCCAGCAGGATATATCCCGTGCCGACCCAGCCCAGCGGCACCAGCGCGCCGATCAGCGCAGCCAGCGCCAGTGTCCCCGCGCGGTTGCCCGAGCGCAGCGCATAGACCAGCGCCGCCAGCACGATCACGGCGGTCCAGACCAGCGGCGCACCCGGCAGGGCGGCGCTGTCAAGCGACCATGTCACCGATCCCAGCGCGGTGCGAACCGGGGCCAGCACACCCTTGAGCGTCGCATGGGCGACGACGGCGAAGACCACGAGCACGAGGGCGGCGCGCAGGTTGCCCGATCCGGTCAGAACGGTCAGGCGCGACACGCAGCCACGCGTTAGCACCATGCCCGCGCCAAAGAGCAGGCCGCCCGCGACAATGGCCAGCACGGGCAGGTCAGCGGCCATGAAGCGATGGTCGGCAAAGCCGATCCACCCCAAGGCGACGGCCCCTTGCGTGCCCAGCACGGCCACGGCCAGCGCGGTCAGCCAGACGCCTGTAGCCTGACGACGATCCTCGCCCACGATGGACCGGCGGAAACAGAAGCGGGTGATCTGCGCCAGCACGCCGAACACAAGTCCGAGGGCGAGGGCGAAATAGACAGCCGCCTGCGGGGCGGTCAGCGTCTCGAAGCCGAGGGATTCGAACATGGGTTTTCTCCGCTATCTGGAATTCTGTCCCATGTGCGCGGGTTTCTCATTATAATCAAGAGTGCGTGGCGGAGGAAAAACGTTCTGAAGTAGAACGTTTTTCCTTTATTCGGCCGATGCCGGGGAAGCATGTTCGCACTGTGCCCGCAGGCCGAACGCAAAACCCGCGCTAGTGGCGCGGGTCGCATGGTCGTTCTTTTTTGCCTCTGGCCGCTTAACGTCCCCGGATACGCGGGTCCAGCGCGTCGCGCAGGCCGTCACCCAGATAGTTGACGCTGAGCACGGTCAGCGAGATCGCCAGACCGGGCCAGAGGACGCGCTCGGGATATTGCTGCATGTAATCGACCGCATCGAACAGCAGGCGTCCCCAAGTCGGGAAGTCTGGCGGAAAGCCCAGACCCAGAAAGGACAGCGCGCTTTCGGTGATGATCGCGTTGGCGATGCCCAGCGTGGCCGAGACCATGATGGGGGACATCACGTTGGGCAGGATGTGGCGCGTGATCATCCGGGTGTTGGTGGTGCCGATAGAGCGCGCCGCCAGCACGAATTCGCGTTCCTTCAGGGCCAGCACATCGCCGCGCACGATCCGCGCCGTGGGCATCCAGCTTGTGATGCCGATGGCGGTCACGATCAGGATGAAGATTCCGGTTTCCGGCCCGAAGGCGGCGTTCAGCGGTTCACGGAACAGAAGCACCATCACCAGCAGCAGCGGCAACAGCGGCAGCGCCAGAAACAGATCGGTGGTCCGCATCAGCAGGTTGTCCAGCTTGCGGAAATAGCCAGCCATCACACCGATCAGACTGCCAAGGATCAGGGCCAGCAGCATCGCGGTGATCCCGACCGAGACAGAGGTTTGGCCCCCCGCCATCATCCGGGCCAGCATGTCGCGGCCCAGTTGGTCGGTGCCCAAGGGGTGCGCCCAGCTTGGCCCCTGATTGCGGGCGCGGATGTCGATGAAGGTCGCGTCATAGGGCCAGAACCACGGCCCGATGAACACGGCCAGAACGATCATGAGAAAGACGATGCCGCCCAAAAGCGCGCCGCGATGGGATTTGAACTGGTCCCATATGTCACGCCACTGGCTGCGCGGCGGGGTGGTGGGGATCGGCTGGTTGATGAGCTCAGTCATAGCGGATCCTCGGGTCCAGGATGCCATACAGGATGTCGGCGATCAGGTTGAAGACGACGATGAGCAGCGCGAAGATGAAGGTCAGGGTCTGCACCATCGGCAGGTCATTCGCCTCGATCGAGGTGATGAGCAACTGGCCCAGACCGTTCACCTTGAACACCTGCTCGGTGATGATGGCCCCGCCGAATACCTGCGGCACACCCAGCGCGATCACGGTGACCACAGGGATCATCGAGTTGCGCAGCACATGCACCAGCACCACGGTCTTTTCGCCCAAGCCCTTTGCGCGGGCGGTGCGGACGTAATCCTGATTGAGATTGTCCAGCATCGAGGCGCGCATGAAGCGGCTGATCTGTGCCGCGTTATAGAGGGCCAGCACCGAAACAGGCATGATCATCTGCCGGAGTTGCACGATGAAACTGTCCCAGTCCGTCACCTTGTGGGTGGTGTCATAAATGGACGGGAACCAGCCCAGATTGACCGAAAAGACGACGATCAGCAGCACGCCGGTAAAGAAGGTCGGCACCGAAAAGCCCACCATCGACACGAATGTGCCGATCTGGTCGAAAGCCGAATATTGCCGATAGGCCGAATAGATGCCGATGGGCAGGGCGATCATCACGCCCAGCACATAGGACATGCCCACCACCCAGAGAGTCTGGGGCAGGCGCTGCACCACGATATCCATCACGGGGCTGCGGGTCTGCCATGACAGGACGCGCAATTGCCCTTCGGAAAAGGTGGTGCCGAAGATGTGGTCGATCAGGACCTGAGGCTCGACCCAGAAGAACTGCACCAGCCATTTGAAGAACTGGATATGCACCGGGGCGCCAAGGCCAAGGGCCTCGCGCATCTTCTCCTTGACCTCGGGCGGGACGGTCAGGGGCACCTGGGCCATCGGATCGCCGGGGGCCAGTTGCAACAGCATGAAGATGACGAGGGAAATGAACAGAAGGGTCGGGACGGCCAAGACCAGTCGCCGGATGGTAAAGGTCAGCATGGGCGGCGCCTTTGCGGGTCGCTGTGAGATCTACCGGAAACTCGACGGCCCCGCCCCGGACGTGCCGGAGCGGGGCCGCGATGTCAGGTGCTTATTTGATGCGGTGCCAATCGGCGACGTTCCACAGCTCGCTGTCCCAGGTGTTCAGGACCACACCGCCCAGCGTGTTGGAATGGGCCGAGACGCGACCACGATCCACCAGCGGGATGATGACATTGGCTTCCTTGGTCAGCATGTCGTTCAGCTTGCGTGCGATTTCGCCGCGCTTCTCCAACTCGCCGGTGCGGGACAGTTCCGCGACCATCGCGTCAAAGGCCGGATCGCAGAAGCGGGTGATGTTCTCGCCCTGCCACTGGCTTTCGGGACGCGGAGCCTTGGAGCACAGCTGTGCGGCCAGATAGGCTTCGGGATCGGTGCCGTCGAAGTTGTTGGCATACATCTGCACGTCGGCATAGAACTTCTGGAAGGTGTCGGGGCTGCCCGGATCACCACCGAAGAAGACCGAGGCGCTGACGTTGCGCAGTTCGGTTTCGACGCCGATTTCTTCCCACCACTGCTTGATCAGCGCCTGAAAGTCCTGACGGACGGCGTTGGTCGAGGTCTGGAACAGCAGCGACAGGCGCACGCCATCCTTGGCGCGGATGCCATCGGCACCACGGACCCAGCCGGCTTCGTCCAGCAGGGCATTGGCGCCTGCGATGTCATGGGTCAGACAGTCGGTGTTGTCCGAGGCGTAAAGCGCCGGAGCGGGCACCAGGTTGCAGGTCGGGCGACCAGCCTGACCATAGCCGATCTCGACCAGAAGGTTACGGTCGATGGACATGGACAGGGCCTTGCGCACCGCCGGGTCCGACAGGAACGGATGCGGATGCTTGGCCGTGGCACGCTCGCCTTCCGGCAGCGAGGGCGAGGGGTCGGTCATGTTGACCATGATCCGCTCGACCAGCGAACCGAAGGCCGCGATGGTCTTGCCTTTGCCGGCGGCCGACATCTGCTCGATCACCTCGGGGGCAAGCTGCAGGTTCCAGGCATAGTCGAATTCACCCGTTTCCAGAACCGCGCGGCCTGCGGCCGTCGCATCGCCGCCGCCCTTGAAGGTCATGGTGGCGAAGGCGGGTTTGGCCGGATCGCGGTAGTTCGGGTTGGCTTCCAGAGAGATCACGTCATTGGGACGGAACTCGGTGACGCGGAAGGGGCCGGTGCCGATCGGGTTGAAGTTGGCCTCGGTGCATTCGGGGGCCTTGGCGCCCAGGCAATCCGCGAATTGCGCGGCCTGGATGATCGGGGCCTGCGCGCCCATGAAGGGACCGTAGGGGTTCGGCTTGGCTTCCGAGAAGGTGACCTTGACGGTCAGATCGTCGATCACCTCGACGGCAGTCACGCCTTCGAACTTGGCCGCCTGCGCACAACCGCCTTCGGGATGCATGCAGTAATCGGCGCTGAACTTCACGTCATTTGCGGTGACGGCGGTGCCATCGGACCACAGCAGGTCCGGCTTCAGTTTCCAGGTGATCGATTTCAGATCCTCGCTCACGCCGCCATTCTCGAGCGTGGGGATTTCCTGTGCAAGGAAGGGCACCATCGCGCCGGTCTCGTCATAGCGGCCCAGCGGTTCGATGATCATCGAAGACGATTCGAGGTCCTTTGTGCCGCCCGAGAGATAGGGGTTCAGGATCGACGGTGCCTGCCAGTAGATGATGTTCACATGGCCGTCCGCGCCGCGCTCTGCAAAGGCTGCGGTGGCGAGGGCAACAAGGGCTGCCGCGCCAAGCAGCGTTGATTTCAGGGTCATTTCTCACTCCATGTTGGACACGTCAGTGTCTCTCGTTTTTTTCCCGGACAGGGTTGCGGCGATTGCCTTGCCCCCGGACCAGATCGGCACCCCGAGGCGTCCGGCGGTGTTTGCGCTACCGACCTGACCTCTGGGTGAGTTTCATCACAAACCCTTGCTGTGGAAAAATCAAGCACGCGTTTTTGAACTTGCCCCGGCGTCGACCAAGGGGCGAGGGGGCGTGAAAGGGGTTTGACAGGTCAAGACTGCTGTCTGTAGCGTCGCGGATCAGGACCCGAGACACAGGATTGCAGGCATGCTGGACCAGCCGATTGAACGGCCCATCGCACGGATCGAAAATCTGCGTGTGGAATTCCAGACCAAGGATGGAATCGTGGTCGGGGTCGAGGATGTCTCATTCTCGATCAATCCCGGCGAAACCGTGTGTGTGGTTGGTGAATCAGGCTCGGGCAAGTCGGTGTCCAGCCTGTCCCTGATGCGTCTGGTCGAGTTCGGCGGCGGCAAGATCGCAGGTGGACAACTGCTGTTCGAGCGCAAGACCGGCGGGCAGGTGGATCTTGGCAAGACCGATCAGGACCTGATGCGGACGATTCGCGGCAATGAGATCGGGATGATCTTTCAGGAGCCGATGACGGCGCTGAATCCGGTCTTCACCGTGGGGCGGCAATTGACCGAAGGGCTGCGCCTTCACAAGGGGATGACCAAAAAAGAGGCAGAGGCGCGGGCGCTTGACCTGTTGCGGCAGGTGCGTATCCCCGAACC
The DNA here is from genome assembly GCF_028802875.1 of Seohaeicola sp. 4SK31. Taxonomy (NCBI): domain Bacteria; kingdom Pseudomonadati; phylum Pseudomonadota; class Alphaproteobacteria; order Rhodobacterales; family Roseobacteraceae; genus Seohaeicola; species Seohaeicola sp. 4SK31. The sequence goes on from NZ_JARAMP010000009.1 coordinate 163,689, forward strand.
CGAGCGGCGGCTGAAGCAATATCCCCATGAGCTGAGCGGGGGGATGCGGCAGCGTGTCGTGATCGCCATGGCACTGGCCTGCGAACCGCGCCTGTTGATCGCGGATGAGCCGACCACGGCGCTGGACGTGACCATTCAGGCCGAGATTCTGGCCCTGATCGACCGTCTGAAGCGGGAAACCGGCACGGCGGTCATGTTCATCACGCATGACATGGCCGTTGTGGCCCAAATGGCTGACCGGGTGGTCGTCATGTATCGCGGCAACAAGGTCGAAGAGGGAACTGTCGAGGAGATCTTCGAGAACCCGCAGCATGACTATACCAAGGCGCTACTGTCGGCCGTGCCCAAGCTGGGCGAGATGACGGGCAAGTCCCTTCCCGAACCGATGCGCCTGCTGGGATCGACAGGACCCGCCGCCGTGCCGATCCCCGGCACCGAGACGCCGCTGCTGACGGTGCGGAATCTGGTGACACGGTTTTCCGTGCGCGGCGGGTTGTTCCGGCGCACGGTGGCCAATGTCCATGCGGTCGAGGATGTGTCTTTCACGCTGAACAAGGGCCGGACCCTGTCGCTGGTCGGCGAAAGCGGCTGTGGCAAGAGGTGGTTCGGTTGATCTGAACAGTTTCCAGGCGTTTCGTAAGTGGTTTTCCGCCTTGGTTATGCCGCTACCGCCTCGGGGCGCGGCTGGTTGAAGTAGGCCTGATCGGGGGTTTTCCCGT